>CAYZOE010000015.1:0-55859 GCA_964479805.1 uncultured Pseudoalteromonas sp.
CAGCACTTTACTAAACCACCTGCACGTTATTCTGAAGCAAGCTTAGTTAAAGAACTTGAAAAGCGTGGTATTGGTCGACCTTCAACGTATGCTGCAATTATTTCAACCATTCAAGATCGTGGCTATGTACGCGTTGAAAATCGTCGCTTCTTCGCTGAAAAAATGGGTGAGATCGTCACTGACAGACTAGTAGAGAACTTCAACGACCTCATGAACTTTGACTTCACCGCAAAGATGGAAGGTCGTTTAGATGACATCGCTGAAGGTGAACGTATCTGGACTCAGGTACTTGATAAATTCTATGCTGATTTCAAAGGGCAATTAGAAGTTGCTGGTGGTGACGAAGAAAATGGCGGTATGCGTCAAAACGTTATGGTCGAGACTGATATTGATTGCCCTACTTGCAACCGCAAGATGGGTATTCGTACAGCTTCGACAGGCGTATTCTTAGGGTGTACTGGCTATAATTTACCGCCGAAACAGCGTTGTACAACAACGATGAATTTGGTTTCAGGTGATGAAGCGGTTGCCGCAGATGTAGAAGACGTAGAAACAGAAACCTTGATGCAGATGAAACGTTGCCCGATTTGTGAAACGGCAATGGATTCTTACCTGATTGATGAAACTCGCAAGCTTCATGTTTGTGGTAATAACCCAGGTTGTAGTGGTTATATCGTTGAACAAGGTACTTTTAAGATCAAAGGCTATGACGGTCCCGTTATCGATTGTGATAAGTGTGGTTCAGAGATGCAGCTCAAATCTGGTCGATTTGGTAAGTATTTCGGATGTACAAACGAAGACTGTAAAAACACGCGTAAACTTCTGAAAAGCGGTGAGCCGGCGCCACCGAAAGAAGACCCGGTTCACTTACCAGAACTTCAATGTGAAAAGTCTGAAGCGTATTTTGTATTGCGTGACGGTGCTTCGGGTATTTTCTTAGCGGCGCACACATTCCCTAAATCAAGAGAAACTCGTGCGCCTAAAGTAGCCGAGCTAAAACAGTTTAGAGATAGAATTTCACCTAAGTTCTATTACCTTGCAGATGCACCTGAAAAAGATTCAGAAGGTAATTTATCCGTAGTTCGTTACTCGCGTAAAACTAAGACTCAGTATGTAATGACTGAAGTGGAAGGAAAAGCGACAGGCTGGAAAGCAACGTATGATAACGGTAAATGGATTGAAGAAGATAAGCCGAAGAAGAAAAAGGCTGCTAATTAATATTCTTGAGTTCTTCATTGAAAACCCGAGCCAGGCTCGGGTTTTTTTATGTATTGTTTATTAAGTTTATGAATTAAGAGCAACTTAGAGAAGTTTATATGTAGTGTTATGGTCGACCTATTTGTGTTTGAGCGATATCTTATGCCTTCATCAGCTTTCTAAAGTTGTTGAAGTTTAAAAAGTTTGTTTAGACATTAATCATGTTCTGAACCATTAAGTAAGCGATCAAATAGATCGCTTACTTTTAGCAGCGCTTTTACTAAATATTGGTATATAAATGTTTAGAGGATTGACGATTAGCAAAACTGCCAACAATAAAATAGCATAAAGCTAAAGCTAGATTACCCGCTGATACTTGTTCTATCTCAACAACAAAACCAGTTATTGCAAGTACAAAGCCCAATGTAAAGACCAGAGCAACACTGAAAAAAGCGGTCTTCTTACAATAGTTGCCCACAGAAAAACATAAGAGTACACCTGCTGTATTGACCAAAGCATAAGCAGCAGCAAATCTGAAATTCGGTTCGTCGAATCTGAGCAACTCAATGGTTGCTGCCAGTGAGAAAGAGCAAAATAGTATACATAGTGCATATTTTTCAGATGCTTTTGCATAGGCTGTTTTCGCTTCACTGACACTGCTATAAATCGGCAAAGTTATCAATGTTCCCCATGCTTGTTGCCTTTGAATTCTTGTCCATAAGATCATAAAAGCAAGAATGCACACAAGGTTAGAAAATACAAATAAGCTAGGTCTGCCTGCAACATAGAAGTAATTTAAGGCAAGTAAACCTAAAAATATCACAAGTAGGAGTACCGTGTATTGGATGAGCGAGCGCCCCATAAAATAGCTTAACGGGAAAAAGAACTTATTTAACCCCTGCCCATAGCCCTTTAAAAAACCTTTAGGGATCGGAGACCAACCAGATTGAAGTGCATGCTTATAGTCAACAATTGCTTGAGCTTGCCATTTAAACGCTCTACCAAAGCGTTTTCTAAAAAGTACTAGGTTGATATTTATTATAACAGCTAAAATGGCTACCCAAGTAGGTACCTGTTTGAAAACAATAGTAAAGCCAATGATAGCAAAGAAAAAATAGGCACTAGAGTTAAACATTTTGCTAGTAACTCGACACTTTAAATAAAATAAAGTACCTACTAAAACAGAGATACTTAGCAATTTAAGTTCCTCATATTGTTCAAAAATAATAGCACTTGTGAACAAAATAACGTGTGGAACAACAATAATGATATTGCCTTGTTTGACAATATGGTCAGTATAACCTGGTACTAAATTATGCCACTCTGTGGCTTGCAGGCGAATGCTTTGCCAGGACACTGAAGCAAAAGCACAGATGCTGGTAAAACACATTGTAAAGGGTAAGGGTTCAGTGAGCCCTTTAATCATGATAAGTACACTGACAATTACACCAATAAACATGGGAAGCAGGTAGTTTAAGCTGCCGCACTCTTTGAACCAATATGCATAAAACCCTTTATGCCAAGCTCGGTTTAGCGTATTACTCATATGTGCAACTCCACAAATAACTGCTCAAGAGATAATGTCGAAACATGGTTTACACCAGCAATATTTTGTTCCTGGTAACCCGAGATGATTGCTGCGTTATGCTGCTTGTTAAGGATATCAAAGTCGCTTAAATTTACTGCTGTTTCGTTGCTGAAACTAACTTTACGAACGGAGGCTTTTAGTTCATCTAATTCGTTAAAGAGTTTGATTTCGCCGTCTTTAACAAGTGCAACATGGGTCGCGACTCGTTCAATATCTGAAGTGATATGTGTTGAGAAGATAACTCCAGAGCCTGATTCGAGCGATAGGTCAAAAAGATCAAGCATAAACTCTCGACGCGCGATAGGGTCTAAGCTGGCCACAGGTTCATCTAAAATAAGTAGTTTAGGCCGATATGCCATCGCCATGATTAAAGCAAGTGCTTGCCGTTGGCCAATTGATAGGTTTTCAACCATATCATCAGAATTTAATTCAAAACGTTTTAGCCAATCTAGCTCTAGTGTATTATCCCACTTGCTATAAAAACTTGAGTGTAAATCTAACGCTTCTCTAATCGAAAAACCCTCATATCCAAATGCTTGCTGGGGCACATAGCCAACTTGTGACTTTAATTCTGCATCTAATTGAGTAGGGTTTTCCCCGAGGGTAAATACTTCGCCCGTATCTACCTCAATAAGTCCAAGTGCACTGCGCAAAAGGGTTGTTTTACCAGCGCCATTTTTGCCAAGCAAACCCACAACCATACCGGGCTCTATGGTTAAATCGATGTTTTTTAACACCATGTTTTGATTAAATATCTTATGAACGTTTTTATATTCTAAAAGGGCGGTTGTCATTATTATTGCTCCCATCTTTTTGAGATTATCTCATTTAGTTCGTTCACGGTTACACCAAGCTGTTTTGCCTGCTGTATTAGTTGATCTACCCCTTCATAAAGGAGCGTTTGACCTTGTTCTGATGATTGAGGTTGCTGCTCTGCAACCCGAGTAGGTTGGCCTCTTCGTCTTTCTAACCAGCCTTGATCTACAAGCATGCCAATAGCCCGTGACACTGTCATCGGGTTCACGGTGAAATACTCTGCAATTTTTCTAACGGATGGCAACTCTTCTCCAGCTTGTATCTGGCCACCGACAATTAAACGAACGATTTGCTCGTGTAATTGTTTATAAATTGGATCGCCACTACTGGGGTTGACATTAATAAATTCTAGCATTAATCTAAACTCACTGTATTAATACAATAATACACCAATACACTAAGTTAAAAGTATCATAGTGTGTGTAAAAAGCAACAAGGAACTCAAAAATGAGCAGAAGTAACATGACAAAAATAGGTCTTTTTAAATTAGCGGCCCTGCCGTTAATGATGGGGCTTTCATCTTCAGCTATTGCAGAGCAAGAAAATAAAGTAAAACCAGAGCTTACTCCATGTTATGCAAAGGGTTTAGATGACAGATTATTATGCGGCAGCATTAAGCAGCCAGTTTCAGACAACCCAGCGGACGGCGAAATAGACATTCATTTTGCAATCATTCCTGCAATCAAACCAAGTAAACCAGATGAAGCCGTACTCGGCTTTGCTGGTGGTCCTGGTCAGTCTGCCACAGAGTTAGCGGCTAGTTTTGATAGAGACTTACGCTTTGCTCGTGAATCTAGAGACATTTTGCTTGTTGATCAGCGAGGAACAGGTAAATCCAATAAGCTTCAATGTGATGGTACAGATTTAATTACGCAATTTGATTTTAATGATTTAACCGAAGACATGGTCAAAATCGGTAAAAAAGACACACAAAAGTGTAAAGAAAAGCTTAATACTGACTTAACACATTATTCTACTGTAGCAGCGGCAAAAGACTTTGAAGCGGTTAAAAAAGCGTTAGGTTATAAAGGTCTTCACCTATACGGTGTGTCATATGGTACGCGTATAGCGCAAGAATATACACGTCAATTCCCAAGTTCAGTCATTACCAGTACGCTAGATGGTGTAGTTCCGATGCAGCAAAGTTTAACAGCGATAGGTAAGGCGATTGATGATTCGATGAATGCTTTACTTGAAAGATGTGAAACAGATGCTAATTGCTCTCAAAACTATCCAAACTTGAAAGCGAACTTCTATAAGTTACTTGAGAAATTAGATGAGCAAGCGATTGAAACAACCGTTCGTCACCCAAGAACACACAAGGAGATAAAACTAGTACTAACCAAAATGAAGGTATTTGGCACTGTTCGTATGGCTTTATATAGCCACACTACACGTGCATTAGTACCTTTAGCAATTAGTGAAGCCTTGAATGGTGATTATTCACCAATTGTAGGTCTCCTTTCTTCGACAGATATGATGGAAAGCATGGCGATGGGCATGCACAGTGCAATTGTCTGCTCTGAAGATTGGCCAAACTTAACTGACGCCTCTCGTGCAGAACATGGCCAAGCTTATATGGGAAGAATGATGATTGAAGGCTTTGACATTGCATGTCCTATTTGGGATGTCAAACCGGTAGATAAATCTTTCTATGAACCAGTGAAAACAGATATTCCTACGCTTTTATTATCAGGCGGTTTAGATCCAGCTACGCCTGCAAGTTGGGCTGAAATGGCAATGGTCGAAATGAGTAACGCAAAACATCTAATTGCTGAGAGTGCAACACATGGTGTGGTATCACAAACTTGTGCTGCGAGTATCGTCGGTAATTTTATTGACTCGAATGGGACTGAAGAATTAGACACAACGTGTCTAGGAAAAGACAATCGTAAGCAGTTTTTCATGAACTTAAACGGTGTTGCATTGCATACAGACAGTGATTCTGAATCGAGTACAAAGGAGTAAGAGATGATTTCTGTAAATAACTTAGAAAAGAAAATCGGTTCAGTAAAAGCCATGAATAACCTGAGCTTTACTGCACAAAATGGCAAAATCACAGGTTTGCTAGGACCAAATGGTGCAGGTAAAACCACCTGTTTGCGTACCGTATTTGGTTTATTAAAAGCTGACAGTGGCAATGCCGAGATTGATGGTATTGATGTCGCAAAAGAGCCGATGGCTGCAAAACAAAAATTGGGTTTGTTTCCAGACCCATGTGGTTTATACGAGCGTTTGACACCGCGCGAGTACATTCAATTCTATGCTGAACTTAGTGGCATGGAAACGGACGCAGCAAAAGCTGCAACCCAAGATGTTTTAAGTAAATTAAAAATGGACGACATTGCTGACAGACGCTGCCAAGGTTTCTCGCAAGGCCAGCATATGAAAACGGCACTGGCGCAAGCAATCGTGCATAAGCCGACCAATATCATTTTAGATGAACCAACACGTGGATTAGATGTAATGAGTACGCGTATTCTTCGTGAGTTATTACTAATGCTGAAAGAGCAGGGACACTGCGTGCTGTTTTCAAGCCATGTAATGCAAGAAGTGGCCGCACTGTGTGATCATGTTGTGGTAATGGCAAAAGGGCAAGTTGTGGCAGAAGGCTCGCCAACAGAATTATGTGAGCGAACCGGCAAAGAAAGCCTAGAAGAAGCGTTTATTGAATTAATCGGTAGTGATGAAGGAATTGCAGCATGATGAAGTTACTGTCAGTTTTATTTAAAAAAGAAGTATTGGATGCAAGCCGTGACAAGCGTTCGGTAATGGCAGGTTTGTATTATGCCATTGGTACACCAATCATTATGTGTTTACTATTTTCAGTGATGTTAAAGCAATTTGCATCACCAGAAGATTTAAAAATCACCATTAAAAACGCAGAGCAAGCCCCTAATCTGGTTCAGTATCTTGAAAGTAAAGAGATTCTTCATGGTACAGGCGAAGACGTTAAAGATATCGTACTAGAGATTAGCGATGATTTTGCTGAAAAGATGTCTGAAGGTCGACCTGCAACAGTCACTGTGATTGCAGATAAGTCTAATGATAAGTTGCGTAAGTCGATTTCTCGATTAGAGCGCTCACTAGCACGTTATAACTCTGAGGTAGCGAGCTTACGTCTATTGGCAAGAGGTGTTGATCCAACGCTTATGAGAGCCGTTGATGTACAAGTGCATGATCAAGCAACACCTGATTCTAAAGGCGGTATGTTCTTAGGTATCGCGACACTATCGATTGTATTAACGCTGTTTTATGCAGCAATGAATCTAGCCATTGATACCAGTGCCGGTGAACGTGAACGAAATTCTATCGCTTTATTACTAAGCCACCCAATTAGTACATTACAAATTGTATTAGCTAAGTCTGGCGCTATTGCAACATTCTCTATGCTAGGTCTTGCACTTATCTTAGTGGTATCAAAGTTTGCTTATGGCATGGTACCTTGGGAACAGCTTGGCTTTAGCGTTAACTTAAGCATTGAATTTATGTTGTTCTGTTTTGTGATTGGTTTACCGATTGCGTTGATGTCAGCAAGTTTGCAAGTGTTTGTGTCGTTCATGGCTAAATCGTTCAAAGAAGCACAAACCTATGTAACCATGGTTTTATTCGTACCTATGGGCCTGAGCATGGTAACTACCTATGATATCGCGACAGATGTTGTACAGTGGCTACCAATTGCAGCACAACAATACGCTATGATTGAATTTATTAAAGGTAATGAAATTCCTGTTGCACAACTTGCGCTATCAACACTGGTAACACTAGGACTATTCGGTGTGTTTAGTTACCTAAGCAGCCGCATGCTGAAAAGTGAAAAAGTGGTATTCGGTTTATAATTAATAAATAAAATACTCCCAACCAGCCCCGTTCTTCACGGGGCTTTTTTATATGTTAATTGTTGTAAATACATTGTTGTATTTTGTTTCTGTTATCAATATCATCACGAATCATTTCATAAAGGAGCTAAGTATTAATGAAAAGATTGCTTATTATACTATTAAGCTTTTTAACTCTTGGGTGTGAAAACCCACCTAGCTTTCAAGAAATGAAATCTAGTTTTGAACGAAATAAGCACACATTTTCAGAACTTCAAAGCTTTGTCTGCGAGATGGGCAAAGAGGAACAGCCATTTAGAAATTTTGATGGCAGTTTTTTTTATAGCGTGAATCTCCCAAAACAAGAAAATGAGCCAACCATACAATATTTAGATGAAAGGTTATCTAAAATAGGCGCAACATCTATTGGGTTTAAAAAAGGCGAGAATGTTAATTGCACTCTAAGAATACAGCTATATGTAGCAGGTTTTGCAGGCTCTGGCGTTTCATTCGATTATAAATATAATGTCGAAAACCCAAACTCACCTCGCGAACAGGGTTTCACCCTTGAACACTTACCTGAAAAAGGACCTGTGAAATTTGATGAGCCTCTAGCAAACGGTTGGTATCTTTCTTTTTATAGAAACTAACGAAGTTAAAAGATATAATTATTTAAGCCTTCACTGTTAGTGAGGGCTTTTTTATATCAGCGATAAATCGGTTATATAAACCTTAACTTTCTTAGTGTTATCCATTTTCAAATACTGTCATAATATGTGTGGTTTTTATTAATTTTTGGAATGTGTGAATGTGTGAACTTTTGGGAATGTCTGCTAACGTACCTACAGACATTTGTTTTAGTTTTTCAGGCCTTTTAGAGCGCGGAGGCAATACTGGTCCTCATAAAGATGGTTGGGGTATTACATTTTACGAGGGTAAAGGCTGTCGTACATTTAAAGATCCAGAGCCAAGTTGTACATCTGAAATTGCGAAACTAGTCAAAGCTTACCCGATTAAAAGTGTTTCGGTAATTAGCCATATTCGTCAGGGCAATCGTGGGCGTACATGTTTGGAGAATACCCATCCATTTACCCGCGAGCTCTGGGGCCGCGAAATTACCTATGCCCACAATGGGCAACTTTCGAATTACCAAGATTTAAAACCAGAATTTTATAAACCTGTCGGCAATACCGACAGTGAGTTGGCGTTTTGTTGGATCTTAGACAAAATCCGTGAAAAGTATCCAAAACGTCCCTCTAATATGGCTTCTGTGTTTCGCTATGCTGCAAAGCTCGCTAACGAATTAAGGGAGAAGGGCGTCTTTAACATGCTACTGACAGATGGTGTGTTTGTTTTGGCTTTTTGTACGAATAATTTACACTGGATAACTCGTAGAGCACCTTTTGGTAAAGCGACTTTAATTGATGCAGATATGGTTGTTGATTTTCAACAAGAGACGACACCAAACGATGTGGTTTCTGTTATTGCAACTCGCCCACTGACTAATGACGAGCAATGGCAAAAGATGGAACCTGGCGAATTTGCCTTATTTAAGTTAGGCGAAAAAATCTAGCTCTTTACAGTGTTAAGCAAAGCAAAAAGCCAAGCATATGCTTGGCTTTTTGTTATCTCAACGGGTCATTCTATTTGTCATACTGTTTAAGCTGGACTTGGAATTGTTCAATTCCTTCTTTTCCTTTATACATTTTAACAAGTAAAAAGTCATATTCTGGTGCAAACCAAGCAATTGCCTGTCTTTTGTTATTGTCATAGAGGCGTTTAACTCTGATTGTTTCAACATTGCCAATCGGTAGTGTTATGGTCTCTTTTCCATCAACTTCAAAATCATAGTTACGTTGATTGCCATTTTTATCAATAATAGGGTAACTAAATTTTGTTCCACCTGCTTTTAAATCATTCCGCAGTTGAAACTGATAGGTAAGTAGATCTTTTTGTTCTGCTTTCCAGTCAACTTTCAGCGGATGTTTATTTTTATTTGAGAAGATTTGTTTTTTACTTTGATCAAATACAAGATTGTACTGCTTATCTGGGCCTGTGCCTTTTCGTGACATTGAATATTCTAATGGAATAGCTTGATTATTATTCACCATGAATCTGGCACGTTCATTTCTCTCATCAGAGAAAATCATCCACTCAATATCACTCTGATAAGTGAGTACATAAGTATTGTCAGCATTTTTTGTTAATTCACGCAGCGCATTGCCTTGGACGGACCCTTTTCGGCTAACTTCATATTCTGCTCGATAGGGAGTAAGGGGCTCGGCTAAAACCGATGTTGAGAAAATAGCGCTTAGTGCAATAAACCAAGCGCTAGTATGTCTATTCCGCGAACTGCGCGCCTTGCGGTGGAAGGGGTTGATTGTCAAAAACGGCATAGTCTGCTTCCATTGTTAGTCTCTGTTCGCTGAACCATTGGACCGCCAAAGGATAGATTATGTGTTCTTGTTCGTGAACCCGCTGGGCAAGTGACTCTGCTGTATCATTTGCTAAAATTGGTACTTTAGCTTGTAAAACAACAGGTCCACCGTCTAATTCTTCTGTCACAAAGTGGACACTTACGCCGTGCACGTCGTCTTTAGCATCTATTGCTCTTTGGTGGGTATTCAGCCCTTGATACTTAGGCAACAAAGAAGGATGAATGTTCAACATTTTTCCTTTAAATTTTTGCACTAAGCTAGGAGTAAGAATACGCATAAATCCAGCTAATACAACTAGAGCTGGGTCAAAAGAGTCAATTAATTGTGCGAGTTGTGCATCGTAGTCTTCGCGTGATGCAAAATCTTTATGGCTAAGAACACAAGTTTCAATGCCTGCGTTCTTTGCGCGTGTTAGGCCGAAAGCATCGGCCTTGTTGCTGATAACAGAGACAACATCACCACTGATTTGATTACTTAGGCAAGCATCTATAATGGCTTGTAGATTTGAACCACTGCCTGAAATCAAGACAACAATACGCGATGCTGGCATTACTCAGCACCACCAATGATTTCTACTTGTTCTTCACCAGCAGCCGCAGTTTGAATTTCACCGATGTGCCACGCATCTTCACCTTGTGCTTTTAAAATCTCAAGGCTCTGCTCAAGTTTGTCTGCAGGAACGACTAAGATCATACCAACACCACAGTTGAATGTACGGTACATTTCATGAGTTTCGATGTTACCGTTTTCTTGTAACCAGTTGAATACTGCAGGCCATTTCCAGCTATCGCCCTTAACAACTGCTTTTGCTGATTCAGGCAATACACGAGGAATGTTTTCCCAGAAACCACCACCAGTGATGTGAGAAAGTGCGTGTACGTCTACGTCCTTTAGTAGTTCTAAGATAGATTTAACGTAGATACGCGTAGGCTCCATTAGGTGTTCGCCTAATGTCTTGCCTTCAAATTCTGAGTTTGTATCAGCGCCTGACACTTCAAGCACTTTACGGATCAGTGAGAAACCGTTTGAGTGAGGGCCGCTAGAAGCAAGTGCGATCAGCTGGTTGCCAGCTGCTACTTTGGTACCGTCGATGATTTTTGATTTTTCTACAACACCAGTACAGAAACCAGCCATGTCATAGTCATCGCCTTCGTACATACCTGGCATTTCAGCAGTTTCACCACCGATAAGTGCACAGCCAGAAAGCTCACAACCTTTACCAATGCCAGTAACTACGTCAGCAGCAACGTCAACGTCTAGTTTACCTGTTGCATAGTAGTCAAGGAAAAATAGTGGCTCAGCACCTTGAACGATAAGATCGTTTACACACATCGCAACTAGGTCGATACCTACTGTGTCGTGCTTTTTAAGATCGATAGCAAGGCGAAGTTTTGTACCAACACCATCTGTGCCAGCAACTAATACAGGCTCTTTATAACCAGTTGGAAGTTCGCATAGTGCACCAAAACCGCCGATGCCACCCATTACTTCTGGGCGACGCGTTTTTTTCACCACGCCTTTAATGCGTTCAACTAGTGCGTTACCCGCATCAATATCAACGCCAGCGTCTTTGTAGCTAAGAGACTGTTTATTCTCGCTCACAGGTTTTCCTCAAATTTGCTAATAGGGGTTGCTTAGAAACGCGCGTATTTTACAACAATTGCTTAGGTGGGGCTAGTTGAATCTAAGTGGTAAGGACAGATATCCTTCACAAATAAAATACGCAGCTAAATCTGCTGCGTATTTTTAAAGCAATATGTGCTTAATTCAATGTATTAAGCTTCAGCGATGATGATCGTACGAAGTGGAGCAGGGTAGCCTTCAATGGTTTTTGTTGGATCATTAGGGTTAAGGAAATCAGCCAGAGATTCTGTTTCCATCCACTCAGTACGTCTTTGCTCCTCTAATGACGTTACATCTTCATTAACAACGCGAATATTCTTGAAGCCAACTCGCTCTAACCAGAGAGTTAATGCCGCTGTGCTAGGAATAAACCAAACGTTACGCATTTTTGCATAGCGATCGGCCGGTACTAATACAGTATGCACATCGCCCTCAACTACCAGTGTTTCTAATATGAGTTCACCACCTTTGCGTAATTGGGCTTTTAACTGCGCTAGAAAGTCCATAGGAGAACGTCTGTGATATAAAACACCCATTGAAAAAACGGTATCAAAAGCTTTTAGCTCAGGTAATTGCTCCACACCCAGGGGTAAAAGATGTACCTTTTCATCTTTATTAAAATGTTTTATTGCTTGGAATTGCGATAAAAACAGGTCTGACGGGTCAATTCCAACGACAAATTCAGCTCCCGCACCTTTCATACGCCATAAATGATAGCCCGAACCACAGCCGATATCTAAAACAGTACGTCCGTGAAGTGGACTAATATGCTCAACTAGGCGGTCCCATTTCCAATCGCTGCGCCACTCTGTATCAATGTGAATGCCATGAATGTGAAAAGGGCCTTTTCGCCATGGCATCATGCGCTTTAGTAAATGCGTCAACTGTTTCTTGTGACCTTCTGATAATTCTGTTTCTAGACCAAACTCAACTTTATCTGTGATATTGATGTGTGGCGTATTTGACTCAGGTAGGTTCTTAAGTACTTTTTCCCATTTTGGCCAATCGCCGTGTTGGGCTTCTTTTTGCCAGTGTGTCAATTGTGCTGGAAGCGTATCTAACCAATGGCTAAGTGGCCCTTTAGCAATGGCCGCATAAAAATCTGTAAACCAAGTATTCATTTTAATTCCGTTATTTAATCGCAACCATTGAGCAGAAGTTGAAGCATTGATACCAAACCTGAGTTTGGCTGAAGCCAATATCAGATAAGCGCGCAAGATGAGTGCTCAATAAATCTGTGCGCATCACATTTTCGATGGCAGTACGTTTTTGGCTTATTTCTAACTCTGAATAGCCGTTATGACGCTTAAAGTCATGGTGCAAATCTATGAGTAAATTATCTGCCTGCTCATTTTCGCCACGAAATTTCTCGCTGAGAAGGAGTACTCCGCCTGGCTTAAGACTGTTATAAATCTTTTCTAATAGTGTTCGGCGCTGCTCTGGAGGTATAAATTGCAAGGTGAAGTTCATAGCGACAACACTGGCATTTTCAAGATTAACATCATTGATATCAGCTAAGTTTACTTCAACAGGCACATCGGATTTGAAGCCTTTTAGATGTAGTTTGCACCGCTCTACCATAGGTTCAGAGTTATCAATGGCGATAATCGTACAATTTTCTTTTTCTATATTGCGTCGCATGCTCAAAGTTACTGCACCTAACGAGCAGCCTAAATCATAAAGGTTCGAGTTGCTCTGTGCGTATTGACCTGCTAACTTTCCCATAGTGCTAACAATAGTGGCATAACCAGGGACTGAGCGCTGGATCATATCAGGAAATACTTCGACGACATTTGCATCGAAGGAGAAGTCTTTGACCTCAACTTGATTGGCGTAAATACTGTCTTTGCCAGTCACGGTTCGTCTCTCATTACAAATAATTTCTGTATTTTAGCATTTTAAATAAATTAATCAGGGGTATTTTGTAAGAAGAATGTATGTTTCTGAAACTAAAATGAAATATTTTTTTAATCTCATGTTTTAAATTATGCCATCATCGATTATTGTAATATACAAAAGAACTATAAAGTTGTTGGTTCCTTCAAACTAAAGGGTTGGAATATGTTTTTCCTAAAATTATGCGATTTTTTCCATAAATTTCGAGCTTTATACATAACATTGTGGCTATTAATTATTTGCACCATTGTCGTTTGTACATACTTAGCTGTTGCAAAAGATCAAACAGAAACAATTGCAGTAATGCTCATTTGTTTAATAATTACATGGCCTTTGTCAAAAATCTCACAATTAAATAAGAGCCGCTATAAATAAGCATCTGATGATTATAAAAATACAATTCATCGTGGACCTATAGTTGTAGAACTATAAGTTTGCTTCTAAAGTGTACTATGCACTTTGTGTAGAATCATGGTGATTATAGCAACTAACAATCACTATATATTTGTCTGATATCACATAGCAGTTGTAACTTTTAGACTTGTCACATATCTTATGCACAAGTTCGGTTAATTAATAAAGAGAAAAAAATGGCAAGAAACAAAGTGATTAGCACAGAAGATATTTTATCAACCCTGTGCCACTCGGTGACCGAAGTTTTATCCTCAGCTAGTGGCAATCAAATTTCGTATTCTGCAATGGTACAAAAAATTACGCGTACTTGTATGCGACCTGATATTGGTTGTTTTGTGCTGTTTGATGGCGGCTTTACAGGGCTTGTTGTGATGAACTTCACCCAGCAAGCTGCGATGGAAATCTACCAAGACTACATGCGCAACATGGGAATGCCTGAAGATGAAATTGCACAAAGCCACTTGTCTGATGACGTATCAAACGTGTTAGGTGAATTAATGAACCAAATGGTTGGTGATTTTACTGGTAAGGTTCGTGAACAACTTCACACATCTATTACGCAAAATCAGCCTAAGATGATGGCGATTAACAAGCAGGTGCAAATTTCTGTAGATACGACGATGGATCGCCCACAGGCACGTCGTGTAACGTTTACGACTCAAGATCAAAATATCTTCTATCTTGAACTCGCGATGGACAAAACTGAGTTTATTAAACTACATGATTTCGACATTGCTGAATCAGTTGACCCAGACTCAATTATTGAAAGTCAAGCCAAAGCTAAACAAGATGCTTCTAAAACAAAAGCCGCTGCAAATAATGATGTAAGCGATGACGCTGACGATGATTTCATGGCTGAATTAGGTTTATAAGAATCTAAAATTTGAATAGAAAAGCAGGCATAGCCTGTTTTTTTGTGTTTAATAAAAGCTTAGTTGCTCTTGTCGAAGTACTAAAAATAACCTCAACTCTAGTTCAAGCTGGTGATATTCTGGCTCCATGTGGCAACACAGATTGTAAAAGCTTTTGTTGTGATCTTTTTCTTTGAAGTGTGCTAGTTCATGAACTACTAAGGCTTTTAAGAGTGGTTCTGGCGCTAAACGAAGTTGCTCGGCTATGGCAATTTCATGTTTGGCTTTTAGCTTGCCACCGTGTTGTTGTCGTTTAAAGGTATGTGTGCCCAGTGCATTTTCTACTAAATCTTTCTGCTTCTTATACTGTACTTGCTGCAACTTGGGGGCATTCTTCAAATATTTTTGCTTGAGTTCATTAGTGAATTCAAAAAGTAATTTGTCATTTTTTAGAGTGTGACTGACAGGGTATTTATTTTTGAAAAACGAAAGCAGCTTATTGCCACAGATAAGCATATCAACTTGTTCTTGAATATTTTCAGGGTAATGACTGAAATAGTGTTTGTAAGGGTGGGGCACTGGTTACTCTCTACTCTAATTTGATGTAATTCTAAAACAATGAGTTTTGCTTTGCTTCTTTTTCAGCAGGAAATGGCAAACTGACATTATGCTCTAAACCTAACTCAGCAATAAACTGCCTAGCTAGAAGTGGTGTGTCATAGTTATCGGCGGTATGGAAAAACACATAGGGGGTTTTGCCTTCTTCAAGCCACAAACGAATTTTATTTAACCAAGGTTTGTAAAAAGCTCTGTTCTCTTCAAGGTTTGATGTGCCGACATATCTGATGATAGGTGCATTGCTGGTGGCTATGACATGCAATGGTACTTTAGGTTTCTTTGCCTGGGCATCTATTACGGCTTCTGTGTTTGGTATTTCACTAAAAAGAGGTCGTGTATCCATCATGATACGGTTGTAATTATGTTTCATTAAGAACTGGTTATAACGACGCTCCGCATCGCCTTTATCGAAAAAATCTAAATGTCTTACTTCAACGGCAACAGAAAGCTCATCTGGTAATAAAGCACAGAAATTTTCAATGCGATGCAAATATTCAGGGGAACATGCTTTGGGAAGTTGTAGCATTACTTGCCCTATTTTAGGAAAAAGTGGGCTAAACAAATCAAGCCAAATATTTAGGTCATCTCGGCAATGTTGTAACGCCATCTCATGACTGAAGCGCCTCGGTATTTTAAAGGTAAATTTAAAATCCTCGGGCACTGACTGATACCATTTTTGTATAGTGTCAGGTTTGGGATCGGCATAAAAACTGGTGTTACCTTCAACGGTGTTAAAAATTTGACCATATTCTGAGAGCATATTGCTTGGCGCACAGTTAGACGAAAAAAAACGACCTTTCCAGTGAGTGCTACTCCATTGTGGACAACCTAAGTAAAGCATATTTTTTATTAAATAACTTAATATGAGCACGAGAGTGTAACAAATAGGTGCAATAGTTGGAAAATTTATAAACTATTGCGAAAGCTCAGCACTTCAAGGATGACATTAACGGCGATTTTTATATAATTGGTGCAATTTTTCATTAAACGAAGTTCAGCACTATGCTTGCTGAACAAACAGGAATGCTATGCGCTCTATATACTGCGGAAATTTAAACAGCAACCATGTTGGTCAAGAAGTGGAACTATGTGGTTGGATCAACAAACGTCGTGACTTAGGTGGTCTAATTTTCATCGACTTACGTGACCGTGAAGGGTTAGTTCAGGTGGTGTTTGACCCTGAAGTTGAAGGTCTGATGGACGTGGCAAATACGTTGCGTCAAGAGTTCTGTGTAAAGGTAACAGGTACAGTACGTGCGCGTCCTGAAAGTCAAATAAATAAAGAAATGGCAACTGGTGAGGTTGAAATTCTAGGCACAGGTTTAACTGTTATTAACCGTTCTGAACCATTACCACTAGACTTTAATCAGCAAAACTCTGAAGAGCGTCGTTTAAAGTACCGCTATTTAGACCTTCGCCGCCTTGAAATGTCAGACAGAATTAAGCTTCGTGCTAAAGCAAGCAGCTTTGTGCGTCGTTTCTTAGACACAAATGACTTCTTAGACATAGAAACGCCAGTGCTTACTAAAGCAACGCCAGAAGGTGCCCGTGATTATTTAGTACCGAGTCGTGTTCATAAAGGTAGTTTTTATGCGTTACCTCAGTCTCCTCAGCTGTTCAAGCAACTATTGATGATGTCTGGTTTCGATCGTTACTATCAAATCGTTAAGTGCTTCCGTGATGAAGATTTACGTGCTGATCGTCAGCCTGAATTCACACAGATCGATTTAGAAACTTCGTTCATGACGTCTGATCAAGTTCGTGAAGTCACCGAGCGTTTAATTCGTGAAATGTGGCAAGAACTTCTAAACGTTGATTTAGGTGCTTTTCCGGTAATGCCATACAGCGAAGCAATGAGTCGTTTTGGTTCGGACAAGCCAGACCTACGTAACCCGTTAGAGCTTGTTGATGTTGCTGACATTGTTAAAGATGTAGAGTTTAAAGTACTAGCTGCACCGGCAAATGATGAAAAGGGTCGTGTTGCTGTGTTAACAGTGCCAGGCGGAGCAAAACTTTCTCGTAAGCAAATTGACGAATATACAAAGTTTGTAGGCATCTATGGTGCGAAAGGTCTTGCTTGGATGAAAGTTAATGACCGTGATGCAGGCGTTGAAGGTGTTCAATCTCCAATTGCGAAATTCTTAAATGAAGAAGTCATTAATTCACTGCTTGAGCGCACAAATGCTCAAACTGGCGACATCATCCTATTTGGTGCTGATAAGCGTAATGTTGTTAACGAAGCTATGGGCGCGTTACGTCTGAAAGTGGGTTTAGATCTTGAACTTACAGATCTAAAAAAGTGGGCACCATTATGGGTTGTAGACTTCCCGATGTTCGAAGAAGACGACGAAGGAAACCTACATGCAGTACACCACCCATTCACTGCACCAAAAGATATTTCTGCAGCAGAGCTTGAAGCTAACCCAGCAGCGGCTATTAGCGATGCATACGACATGGTACTGAATGGCTATGAAGTAGGTGGTGGTTCTGTTCGTATTCACAATAACGATATGCAACAAGCTGCATTCCGCATTCTAGGTATTGAAGAGCAAGAGCAAGAAGATAAGTTTGGTTTCTTACTTGATGCGCTTAAGTACGGTACACCGCCACATGCAGGTCTTGCATTCGGTCTTGACCGTCTGGTTATGCTACTTTGCGGAACAGACAATATTCGTGACGTGATTGCGTTCCCGAAAACAACGCAGGCATCTTGTTTAATGACAAATGCGCCAAGTGTTGCTAACCCAGATGCATTAACTGAACTTGCTATTTCAGTTGAAAAGGCAAAAGAAGAACAAAACGACGCTTAATCGTTGTCTTGAATCAAGAGAGCGACCAATCGGTCGCTTTTTTTATGCCTGAGATTTATGAACAGGTTTAATACCAATTCTCAATAATACTCAATCTTTTTGAGGGACTAAAACTGACGCTAGCATCATTGAAAATTTCTTATTTAGAACAACTAAATAGCAAAATTTCGCCTTGCTATTGACAAGTTTTTCTCTATTCAAAATAGATTGCTTAATTAAGAGGGGTGGTATAAATGTAATTTAGATTTGTTCGCCTAACAAATTCTTTAAGTTATGAATTTAGGTGAGTAGTAATTACGTGAAGAGTTGTAGCTGTGATTTAAGATTTGTGACGTATAAAGCCGCTAAGTGAATTAGCGGCTTTATTAAAAAGCTTAAACCAACTCGATTGGTTGGATTTTTACTGAGTTATCTTCTTCTTCCAGTTCCATTGCAGGCTCTTTAAACTCAGGTTTATCAAGGGCAATATCACCGCCGTCAATCACTTCACCTGTTTGCAGGTTTTTAAAATCAAACAACTCACCATCTGCTAAATGCGAGGGGACGACGTTTTGCATTGCAGTGAAGATACTCTCAATACGACCTGGGTTTGATTTATTCCACTCATATAACATGGCTTTAACATGTTTGCGCTGAAGATTTTCTTGAGAGCCACACAAGTTACAAGGAATAATCGGGAACGCTTGTGCTGTTGCGTACTGTTCAATATCAGCTTCTTTACAGTAAGCCAGAGGGCGGATCACCATATGCTGGCCGTCGTCGCTCATGAGTTTAGCTGGCATGCCTTTTAATTTACCGCCATAGAACATGTTTAAAAACATGGTTTCAATCATATCATCGCGGTGATGACCAAGCGCAATTTTAGTTGCGCCCATTTCTTTTGCCGTACGGTATAAAATGCCGCGGCGAAGACGTGAGCATAGTGAGCAAGTTGTTTTCCCTTCAGGGATCTTATCTTTAACAATGCTATAAGTGTCTTCTTCAACGATCTTATATTCGATGCCAAGACCATCCAAATATTCAGGCAAAATATGCTCAGGGAAGCCGGGTTGCTTTTGATCAAGGTTGATCGCAAACACGTCAAATTTAATAGGGGCAACGCGTTGAAGATGTTGAAGTACATCTAGTAAGGTGTAGCTATCTTTACCGCCAGAAAGGCAAACCATGACACGATCGCCTTCTTCGATCATGTTGAAATCACCAATAGCTTGACCAGCTAATCGACGCAGACGCTTTTGAAGTTTATTCAGGTTATAAGCGGTTTTGGCTTCTTTTGAGTGAGACACTCGGCCCCCTATTTAAATGACGGAAAAAATAAGGGCGCATTATACCCAAACCACCTTAAAATGCACGTTTAAGGTAGTCTGGCTGTAGTTTAAATCAATCTTCTAAAGGACTTCTATAACCATCAGGTTTTAACGCTAAGACGTCGCAATCAAGACTATCAATAACATGCTCAGCGGTATTACCCACAAGCGCGGCACTTAAACCAGTTCTACCTACAGTACCTATTACTACCAGTTCAGACTGGCACTCTTTTGCAACATAAGGAATAACATCTTCAGGTAAGCCTTCTTTGATGATGCATTGCTTCGGAGTTAATGCAAAACGTTCAGCCAGTGCGAAAGTTTCATCTTCATGATGCTTTTTAACTGCTTCATTGTATTGAGACGGGTTGAATTCTGGTATTTCAATGGCAATATTGACTGGTGTCGCAGGGTACGTATTCACAATGCTGAGATTCGCATCTGCAATATTACAAATGAAATTAGCATCGGTGATAATCCGTTCGTTAAGTGTTTGATGTTGCTCATTATCAGAAGCGGCATTTACAGCAGCAAGCACATGGCCTCGCTCTGGCCAAGCGTGATCTTTAACGAGCAGCACTGGCGTAGGGCACTTACGAATGAGATGCCAGTCAGTCGGGGTAAAAATAACAGACTTCAAGGTGTCATGTTGATGAGTACTTTTTACGACTAAATCGAAATCACTGTTAATGACAGTTTTTATGATGGCTTCGAAAGGACGGTTGTGCCAAACCACCTTTTTGTTTATCTCTATATCTAAAAAAGAAGCGGTTAATTCGCCTAGCCATACTTCTCTGTCTTTGATCACAGCATCACGCATAGCATCACGCTCTTCTCTAGACAACATAGTTGTCATTTCATAGGAAAAGTCATAAATAGAGAGGAAAGCGGTGATTTTGGCGCCAGTTTTTTGAGCTAAGCTGACTGCGCGTTGTAAACTGTGTTGTTGTTCCTTGGATGGGTCTACAACTGCTAATATGTGTTTAATTTGGTCCATGAAGTTCACCTCTTTGGCTAAATCGTACACGTTTAGTGTAACGCAAATAGCCAAAGGTGAAAGTACAAACGCTGTAAATGTTGTAGTAGATCAAGAACTAATTGAAGCGGTTCTGGCTAAACTTGTGATATCTAAAATAGTGATAAATTTACCTTCAACCTTTATGAACTTTGCTTTTTGAAAACGACTTAATAGGCGGCTGATGGTTTCAACCGTAAGGCCTAAATAATTGCCAATTTCACCTCGTGTCATGGTGAATCTAAACTCTTTACGTGAAAAACCACGCTCACCAAAACGATTTGACAGGTTATAAATGAATGTCGCTAAGCGTTCTTCGGCAGTTTTTTTATTTAAAAGTAAAAGCATCCCTTGGTCGTAATTGATCTCATTACTCATCAGACGCATAATTTGCTGACGGAGTTTTGGTAATTTACCAGCTAATTCGTCAAGTGTATCGAAAGGAATTTCGCAGGCCATAGATGTTTCAAGTGCTTGTGTAAAGCTCTGGTGCTGCATTTTATTAATTGCGTCGAAGCCGACTAAGTCACCAGCTAAATGAAAGCCCGTGATTTGCTCATCACCTTGTTCAGATAGTGTATAGGATTTAAACGAACCTGATCTAACTGCAAAAATTGAGTTTAAAGCATCACCTGATTCAAAAAGAAAATCGCCTTTGTGAAGTGGCTTTTTACGCTCAATAATTTCATCTAGTTTGTCCATCTCGTTACCATTTAAAGAGAACGGCAAGCATAACTGATTGATACTGCAGTTGTTACAACTGATAGCACAGTTACCTTTAGAACGGTTTTGATTGCTTAAATCCATAATAAATCCATTAAAATTAGACGCATGACATAGGCTAATGTACTAATTTATCAGTTGCCATGATTAGTAAATAGATTCCATACCATACAAAAATACTACCCAAAGTTAATCGCACCAGATTGTGATTTAAAAAACGGCTAAGATATTGTGCTGATTGCCCAATGGTTAACATAGCTGGTAAGGTACCTAAGGCAAATGCCAACATAATGCTTGCACCATGCAATATGGACTCCGCTTGCAAAGTCCAAATTAAAGCTGAATATACCAATCCACAAGGTAACCAGCCCCATAACATGCCATAACCGAATGCTTTTTTTAAACTATCAACTGGCAAGAAAAGCTTGTTGAATTTGACGATGTGTTGCCATAGTAAAGTTTTTCCAGCTTTTTCAACGAATCTGAGCGTGTTAGCAAGACGCATCACGTAAAGCGCGAGCAAGATCATAAAGATCCCACTAAAAATTTTTACGCCTAAGGCAAAGTGCGTGTTTTGTTTTGCAAAGGTCGCACCCAAAGAAGCAACCAGCATACCGGCAATAGAATAACTTGTTAGACGACCAAAGTTATATGCCAGACTTACTTTGATAACCGATAGGTTTTTACTTGCAAACTGCAAACTAGAAGCAACACCACCACACATGACAATACAGTGGCCACTTCCGGCTAAACCCATAACAAATGCACTGAATAAACTAATCTCGTTCATTACTACTTTTAGTATGTTTGTCTTTGTCGTCCTCGAATAAAATGCTGTGCCCTTGCTTATTCAGATCTGAAAACTGTTCGCTTTTCACAGCCCAGAAAAAAATGCCAATTGCGATGATCACGAATAAAATCGCAATTGGAATTAAGATATAAATAATGCTCATAGTTTTAATAACCTTAGAGAGTTACAGATCACTACAATCGAACTTGTTGTCATACCTATTACAGCAATCCAAGGTGGAATCAATCCAAATGCAGCAAGCGGTAAAATTGAAGCGTTATAGCATAGTGAAATAACGAGGTTTTGTTTAACTATACGACGAGTGGTAATTGCAACATCTCTTAAGGTATTTATTGAGTTTAAGTCACTTTTCAATAACACGACGTCAGCGGTATTTTTTGAAATGTCAGCACCAGTTTCCATTGCAACCGATAAGTGTGCGCTATTAAACACTGGACTGTCATTAACGCCATCGCCAATCATAGCCACTACTTCATTATTGTTTGACCATGTATCAACAGCTTTTAACTTTTCCTCTGGTGAGCAATTAGATTGGAAACTGTCTAATTTCAACTGTTTTGATAAGATTTCACCAGCATTTGAACTATCGCCTGTCAACATATGACAGGTTAACCCTGACCCTTTTAGTTGCTCTATAACACTTGATGCGTTGCTTCTGACTTTATCAGTAAGATAAAAATCAGCAATTGGCTGTTGATTGATAAACAAGGTAGCCTGAGCTTGACTATTTCTTTCTCCAAACCAACCAGTTTTACCGAGTGAAAGCTTGTCAGTATCAATTTGGGCACTGATCCCTACACCAGGGTGAATAGTCACGTTGTTTAATTCATGATATTCCGATGCGTGTTCTAAAAACGCAGCAGCAATAGGATGCTCAGAGTATTTTTCTAAGCTTGCACTAAGCGCGAGTGCTTTTTCTTCTGTGAATTCAGATGAAAAAAGCTGCGTTTTTGCAATTGAAAATTTACCTTCTGTCAGAGTGCCAGTTTTGTCAAACGCGACACGGGTTAATTTTGTTAGCGTTTCTAGCACATGCGCCTCTTTTATTAAGATGCCTTTTTTGGTCAACGTGGCAACGGCACAAGTTAATGCGGTAGGTATAGCTAAACTAAGGGCGCAAGGGCAAGTGGCGACAAGCACAGAGATAGTGACCCAAAAGGCTTGTTCAGGGTCAATTTGATACCACCCAATTGCAGTCATTGAAGCAAATACGAGTAGACACGCAACAAACCACTGTGCCACTTTGTCTGTCACTTCAACCAATTTTGGTCTTTTGCTCAAAGCATTATGTTGTAGACGAATAATTTGATTTAGAAGCGTATTTTGACCGATTTTGTTGATTTCAATGGTCATCAAACCGTCATGGTTTACAGTCCCTGCGAACACTTGGCTATTAAGCTGTTTTTTAACAGGCAAATGCTCACCTGTCATCATCGATTCATCGACTGTACTATTACCGTCGATAACAATTCCATCAGCAGCAATCGTTTCACCCGCTTTGATTAGTACTCTATCGGTTAGCTTAAGGTTGCGGGCAGCGATGATATCTTCAGTTCCATCGTCTAACAGTTTTCTGGCTGTTAAAGGTAAAAGCTTTTGCAGGTTTGCAGTAAATTCAGAGGCTTTAAGTCTAGCTCTAAACTCAAGATACTTACCCAATAAAAGCAAAAAGGTAAACATACAAATAGATTCGAAATAGACTTCACCTACTTCCATAACAGTAGCGTATGCACTGGCACCATAAGCGCCAAATATAGCTAATGAGACGGGCAGATCCATGTTCAACTGTTTAGCTCTTAGGCCATTGACTGCATTGGTTAAGAAAGGGAGAGCAGAGTAAAGGATAACAGGGGTAGCGAGAACAAGACTAATCCATCTAAAATATTGTTCGAAGTCTTCTTCCATGCCTGAAAACATACCAAAATACATTGCAAAGGCGAACATCATGACTTGCATTGTCATGAGGCCTGCAACACCTAGCCTTCTAATATAAGCTTTTGAAGTGGCTTGTTTTTGTTCAGCTTCATCATCTGCCTGAAAAGGATAAGCTTTGTAGCCGACTTCCATTAATGCCTTGATGATTTCACTGAGTAATACTGTGTTTTTATTCCACAAAATCATTGCACGATAAGTCGATGTATTTACATCAACACGTGTAACACCTGGCAGCGCTAAGAGTTGCTTTTCTATTAACCATGCACAAGCTGCACAACTGATCCCTTCAACACTTAATAGCACCTCAGATAAGTCACCTTGATGAGTGACAAAATCATCTTGAATTTCTTCATTGTCATAGCTTTTTATAAAATTGAGCTGCTCGGGCACTAAGGTTTCAGCTTTGCCTGCACTATCAGTTCTAAACTTGTAATAGTCAGTCATTCCTTGATTAATAATGGTTTCTGCGACTGCCTTACAGCCTATACAACATACTGCCTCATTGTTCCCTTCATACTCAATATGGTCATTAAAACCTGCAGGTATTGGTTCTAAGCAATGAAAACAAGAATTAGACATAGGGATTACTTCAGTGATTTATTGTATTCAGGCGATACTTCAATAGTTTCTGTGGTTGGGATTAAAAGGTCTTCTTTCATTTTCCAACTGCCGTCCATAGGCTCAATAAATATAGTGTAGGGACCCGATTGGATGTCTTCGAGAATAGAGGTGAAACTGCCGTTTGCATTAGCAAGTAAGTTAATTTCGAAATCATGTTTTTTGATTGTGCGATGGTAGAAAGATGCTTTTAGAGCAGTAACTTTACTAAAATCACCTTTGGTGAATTTAAATTCAACAAAATCATTTCCTACATTTAAATCACCATGTAGATATAATGCTTTTGCTTTGTTGAATTTACTTAATTCAAGGTCAATTGCTTTACCTTTCTTATAATAATCATCTACCACCATATCTGGGCCATTACCAACCGCAAATACAACTAAACCAATACATGCAACAATGGTTGCGACAGGAAAGAACATTAAGAACCAAGGCCAAAAATGCTTATACCAAGGGGTAGGTTTCATAGTGCGCTCATATCTAAAAAACAGTGTTCATATGGTATCTTATTTGCCTATAAAAACCTAAAAAAAAGCCCCCAAATGGAGGCTTTTTTGATCTCAAATAATCTAACTGATTCGCTTATTTATTCTGAGATAAGCTATATACATATGCTGTAAGTAAGTGAACTTTGTCTTCACCAAGAATATCTTTCCAGGCTGGCATTACACCAGCACGGCCATTGGTTAATGTTTCTTCAACAGCGCGTTGAGAACCACCATATAGCCAGATATTGTCAGTTAGGTTAGGTGCACCGAAAGGATTGTTATTGGCAACAGAACCTTTACCGTCCATACCGTGACACGCTGCACACATTGCAAATTTAGCTTTACCTGCATGAGCGTCTTTAGCATTCACCTTACGTCCTGAAAGACTTAATACGTAAGCTGTCATTTCTTTAATGCCTTGCTCGCCTAATGCACTTTCCCAACCTGGCATCGCAGCTACACGACCGTGAAGGAGTGTCGCTTTGATTTGATCTGGATTACCACCGTATAGCCAGTCATTATCAGTAAGGTTAGGGAAGCCCATACCACCACGTGCATCAGAGCCGTGACACTGAGAACAGTTTTGTGCATACAAACGTTGACCGATCTCAAGCGCTTCTTCATTCGTCGCAAGAGTTTCGATGTCTTGCTTTGCGAAGGCTTGGAAGATAGGACCAAAACGTTCTTCTGCTGCAACATATTCTTGATCTAACTGAACCCATTCACCATTAGATTTTGCATCTTCAATCGCCTTTCTAGACTCTTCCATTGAAGTGACGCCTTGGTTTGAACTAGTCCATTTTAGGAAGCCTTGGAAATTACCAAGACCAGGATACATAGCTAGGTAATACACTGCCCAAACAAAAGTTGCGAAAAATAAGTAAGTCCACCACTTTGGTAGCGGATTATTTAATTCTTCAATACCGTCGAACTCATGGCCACAGCTTTCACCCTCTTTTACACCTGCGTAGTTTTTCAGGTTCCATAGAAGTAAGCCTAAGATTAGAGCCAAACACGCTAAGGTCAATACGATGACCCAAATACTCCAAAAGCTAGTCATTTTTCAGACTCCTTTTCCTCATTAGAGATTGTGTTGTTGTGCTTTTTTTCATCTTCAAAGATGGCATTAGCAGCATCGTCAAAACGATTTTTAGTACGTTTGCTATAAGCCCATACAACAATCACAATAAATAGTACCAAAATTACCAGAGTCAAAATGCCTCTGTATGTGCCGTAATCCATAATAAATTACTTCAAGTGAGTGCCAAGTTGCTGCAAGTAAGCAATGAGGGCTTGCATTTCTGTTTTGCCCTGAACTGCTCTTGCTGCGCCTGCAATATCTTCATCGGTGTATGGCACGCCAAACCCTTTGAATACTTCAAGCTTCTTAGCTGTGTTTTTACCATCTAGTACATTTTCATCTAACCAAGGATAACCAGGCATGTTTGACTCGGGAACCACTGAACGTGGGTCCATTAAGTGAGCATAATGCCAGTCATCAGAGTAACGCTCACCAACGCGAGCAAGGTCAGGACCAGTTCGCTTAGAACCCCACTGGAAAGGGTGATCCCATACTGATTCACCTGCGACAGAGTAGTGACCATAGCGCTCAACTTCATCACGGAACGGGCGGATCATTTGTGAATGACAGTTGTAACAACCTTCACGTACAAAAATATCACGACCTTCCATTTCTAAAGCTGTAAGAGGACGCAGGCCATCAACAGGTTTGGTTGTATCGTTTTGGAACATCAATGGTGTAATTTCTACAAGTGCACCAAAGCTGATTGCGAAAACAGTAAGTATAGCCATAAGGCCAACGTTCTTTTCTACAATCTCATGTTTGTTGGTAGAGTTATTATTGCTCATAAATTACACCCCACTTAAGCCATTTGAGCATTAGCATTAGCATCAGCAGTTAAAGAACCGCTTTTAGCTGAAACTGTGCGGTAAACGTTGTATGCCATAACTAACATACCCGTTACGATGAACACACCACCCATGAATCGCATGATGTAGAAAGGCTTAGATGCTTCAAGAGATTGAACGAAACTGTACATTAACGTACCGTCAGAATTGACTGCACGCCACATTAGGCCTTGCATTACGCCTGATATCCACATTGCTACTATATATAGAACTACACCAACAGTGTGTAACCAGAAATGCGTGTTGACTAACTTAACGCTATACATGTTACCGTGACCAAATAGAGCAGGGATCAGGTGATAAATTGCACCGATAGAAATCATTGCAACCCAGCCAAGTGCACCTGAGTGTACGTGACCCACTGTCCAGTCTGTGTAATGTGATAATGCGTTAACAGACTTGATAGCCATCATCGGGCCTTCAAAAGTTGACATACCGTAGAAAGAGAGTGAAACAACCAAGAAACGTAGAACAGGATCAGTACGAAGTTTGTGCCATGCGCCTGATAGCGTCATGATACCGTTGATCATACCACCCCAAGATGGGACGAATAGGATTACAGACATAACCATACCTAATGACTGAGTCCAGTCAGGTAACGCTGTATAATGGAGGTGGTGAGGACCGGCCCAAATATAAAGAGAAACAAGTGCCCAGAAGTGAACTACCGATAAACGGTAAGAGTATACTGGACGACCTGCTTGTTTTGGTACGAAGTAGTACATCATACCTAAGAAACCAGCTGTAAGTAGAAAGCCAACTGCGTTGTGACCGTACCACCACTGAACCATTGCATCTACAGCACCAGCGTAAATTGAATAAGACTTACCCAAAGAGACAGGTACTGCCATGCTGTTAACGATGTGAAGAACAGCGACAGTAATGATGAAACCAGCGTAGAACCAGTTTGCTACATAGATGTGAGATACTTTACGTTTGATAAGAGTACCAAAGAATACTACTGCATAGCTTACCCAGACAACCGCGATAGCGATATCGATTGGCCACTCAAGTTCAGCATATTCTTTACCACTTGTATAACCAAGAGGAAGCGTAATAGCGGCAGATAAAATAATTGCTTGCCAACCCCAGAAGGTAAAAGCGGCAAGCTTGTCAGAGAAAAGACGCGTTTGGCAAGTACGTTGTACAACATAGTAAGATGTTGCAAATAGCGCACTAGTACCAAATGCGAAGATAACTGCGTTCGTATGTAACGGACGAAGTCGAGAGTACGTTAACCATGGCGTGTCAAAGTTCAAAGCTGGCCAGGCAAGTTGTGCTGCAATAAGCACACCTACACCCATACCAACAATGCCCCAAATCACTGTCATGATAGCGAATTGGCGTACAACCGTGTAGTTGTACTCAGATTGTGATGCTACTGATTGGCTCATTTTCCGGATTCCGCTGCAATTTTTGCGATTAGAAATGAATTACCTGCAAGCAGGCCCTGTTATTTACTTCACAAGTTTGCCTTAAAACGTTTAAAATTTAACAAAAACGCTTAAAAAACAAGCTTGAGAACCCTTTTTTTTTGCATAGTAATAGTAATTTTTTTGCGAAAAAAAAGATACCCAAAAGAAATGAAATCATGACATCAATCAAATTTTACGATTAAAGGTAAAAATTGATCTGTTTGATAGCGACGATGAAATAAAAAGCTTAATATAGTTTCTTTTTTTCTCAGCACCAGAAACACTATGTCACGAATTAACCTTCATACTTTTCTATTGGTTTTTTGTCTGATTGCAGCTGCATGTTCAGACGGTGATATAATTATACATGAAAGTTCAGAAAAAAGTGAAAGTTATCTACCGCCTTTTAATTGTAGTCAGTTAGCGTCTTGTTACGAAAGTGATGGTGTTAAAGTTTGGCTTGAACAAGAGACAGTAAAGGAAGAAACGCCTTTTTTCATAAACATGACTGTTGAGTCTTCATCAAAAATAAGTATTCATTCTGCAAAAATTGAAGGAATTAATATGAACATGGGTTACATTCCAGTTTTTTTTAAAGAACTTAAGACAAATACTTATCGTGCTGAAGGTATGGTTGGTATTTGTGCTGTCGATGATATGCAATGGCAATTGCAACTAATACTAAAAAAAAATAATAACCCTTTAGTTATTGAGTTGTTTATCCCTATAAAAGTTACAAAATAAGATTTGTTAAATTTTTTTCATATTTCTTTACAAAACTGACTTTTTTGCAATGACAATGTAAAGCACTTTCCGTATATTGAACTACATTTGATAAGATAAATAAGCTTTAATAGCCTAGTTGTTCTTCGAACCACGGCTAAGCTAAATAAAAATAATAAGCTAAATAGCTATTTAAGGAGACCTACCTAATGGCAAAGCAACTAAACAAGATAACTCCTATCGCGACTTCAGTTGCATTATCACTCGGATTAACTGGCTGTTTCAGTGACAATGACAACAATATTAAAGTTGAAAACCCACCTCAGCCTATTCAAAAAGAAGTCACAAAAACAGTTAATTTTAATGTGACAGTATCTGGTAAAGCTGTAAAAGGTGTTCTTAACGGTGCACAGGTATCTGTTCAAACAGTAAATGATGCAGGTGAGCTAGTTGATGTTGCTTTTCGTACAGAAGCTGGAGAAGTGGTTGTAACGGAAAAGGCAACAACTGAAGAAGAAGCTCAACAAAAAGCAACAACTGCAATTATCGCAGACAATCCATCAAATTTGAAAACGAATGAAAAAGGTTTTTATTCAATTGTAGTTGATGAGTCATTTTCAGGCCCACTTCATATCACTGTAAAAGCCACCAAAGACAGCGATGCACTAGTTAAATGTGATGCGTTTGTTGGGTGTGGTCAAGGTCAAGATATTGAGGGTAATGACAACGGTAAAATTGAGTTTGGTGAGTGGTACCGTGATGATGTAGAGCTTTCTGTGGTCAAGCTAATCAATGGTGTATCAAGCTCTACTGCAAGACTTTCAAAGAATACTCCACAATATGCCGACGGTGATGATAATCAGTACAAAGCTAACGTAACGGTATTTACTTCAACTGTTGCAAGCATACTATTGCAAGCCGCTGACGAAAGGAATATTGATGCAACTGCAATTAGTGATGCTAGTACGAAAGTTATAGAAAGTCTGATTGGTGATACTGCGCTAGCAGCATCCTTGACCGGAGATATTTCTTTAGGTGGTGCTGTAGACTTAACAGAAGTTGACGCCGGAGATACTTTAGACGCTGGCTCGTTAACTCTCAGCCAAGTTGCAGCTTCAATTCAAGCAGTTGCAACAAAAAGCTCAAAATCAATAGACGAAGTTTTGTCTGAAATCAACGCAGGCATTGAATCAGGAACATTGGAACAAAGCGAAGCTTATAATGAAGTAAAGAAAGAAGCTAAAAGTGCTGGTTCAATTCTAGAGGCCGCTATTTCAGGCGATGAAGAAGAATTAAAAGCAGTGCTTATCGAAGCTGGTATTTCAGAAGAGGAGGTATCAGAAGTCGCTGATAAAGTCATTGAATCTAAAGATAAAGCTATAGAGAATAGTGGAACTGATGAGGATGACCTAAAAGAAGATGTTGAAGATGCAAAGGACAAATTAGAAAATCTCGGTAATAACGAGAATGAAACTGAGAATAACGTACTATTAGAAGACCTTGGGGTTGTTGCTGATGTTCTAACTGGGGCCAGTTCTTCACAATCACAGCTAATCCAAAAATTGGATGAAGTCAAAAACCTAAGCGATGGGATAAATACTAGGGCAAAAGCGATAGAATATTTTGCAGTCGCTCAAAACCTGCGTGAAAATATACTTGTACAAATAGTTAATGGTACAAATGATACTGAGTCTCTGACTGCTACATTGGCAGCTCAAAATGCAGCACTCGCTGTGCTAAAAGAAAGAGCAACAACCTTGGTCAGTAAAGATTCACAGTTTCAGTCGACGCTAGACTTGGTGAATACATTACTTGACCAAATTTCATCCTTTAATGTTGTAAATGACACACTTTCAGCTGAATCTCTCACTCAACTAAACAACGCTACGTCTTTAGTAGAACAGTTTGCATCAATTCTTGACGCACTTGAAGAAGCTGCAAACGTAGCTATTTCGGAATTGACTTCAAGTCAATCAGAATTTGATGATAAAAAAGATAGCTACATCTCATTTTCTGAGGCTGCAAGTCAGGCTGAGTTAGTTATAAAAGGAATAGATTCGGCAAACGAAGCAATAAATAAGATTGAAGATGCAATAGAAAAGTTAAATGAGCTCTCGCCATTGGCAGTGAATTTTGTGCAGCTAGCTTCTTCAGCTTCTTCTTCTGCAGCAGCATTTAGTGCAGAAGCTGTTTCGCAAAATGCCAAAGTTGATGAAGCAAATGCACTTACGGAACAAGTTGTTGCCTTAAACTCTTTAGCGGATGAAGCTTTATCATATACAAATACACAGAATGAACTTCTTGAAAATCTTTTAACCAGCGCAAACGGTAAAAAGAAACAGTACGAAGATGAAGAAGCTATACGTAATGCAGAAAACACAGTTTTAGTTGAAAAAATTGCAGCCTCAGAGGTTCAATTAGATTTTGTCAGAACATCTATTTCAGAGTTAATCACATCTCTATCTGAACTTGATTCTATGCTTCCTACAGACAAAAAGTTTACCAACAATGATGACGCCACCGCGTTTTATGGCAAAGCCATTAATCTTCAAAAAGCTTATGAAACTAAGGTTATTAATGGAACTGAGTCGACTCAATCAACTTCTGCGATTTTAAACGAGCAAAGCGTTCTTTTAGCTCAATATAAGACAAGTGCAGAAAACCTGGTAGCCGCGAACGATGTTTATGCTCCAACTTTGGAACGTGTTCAGGCTAATATAGAAAGCCTAGAAAACATAAAAGAAAGCCAATCTGAGCTGCTTGAATCTATTACCGAGCATGTAGCGTTGGCAGAAGAAGCTGTTGAAGAATTTATCTTGCAAGCTAAACAAGTCGCGTTTGAAGAAGCAAAATCAAATTTAGAGTCTAAAAAATCTGATTATCAAACAGTATCAGCCAACCTTGAAAACCTTATTCAAGAAGCCAACATTGCGCTTGCTGACATTAGTAGTTTAGACACAGCAAGTGCGGCAATTGGCGCGTACGAATTAGCAATTGATTTCTTGAATGAAACGGTTCAACCTGTTTTAACTAACTATATTCAGCTTGCGACGATTACTAAAGAGGCTGCGGATGATTATAGAGCTGAAGCAGATAAACAACAGAACAATGTTGCAGATGCTACAGCTGCTCAATCTGATGCTGCTCTTAATTTTACCATAGCTAATGATGCCCAAGAAAAGCTGACATCTGATTTAAAAGCGCTTGAAGGTAACCTTGAAACAGCTCTAGAACAGCAGAAAAAGTACCAAACACAAAAAGACAATTCAGAGTTAAATGAGCAAATTAAAACTTTAATCGACGACTTAAATAATAAGACCAGCGACGATCTTAGCCGAGTAGCGACTCTTAAATCTGAACTTGATAGCGTTATTGCTAAAGGTATCAATGCCGATACAGAAGCTAAGGTGACTGATTACTTTAATGCGGCGTTCGCTTTGAGTAGTGATTTTACAGTAGAAGAAAAAGATAATTTATTGGCTTCTGCACAAAATTATTTAAATCAAGCTGAAGGGCTGTTAGCCTCTGCGACTAGTTTGGCCAATCAGAACTCAGAGTATGTTGATACAAAAGAGGCTGCTCAATCATTAGTGGGTGCTCTGGAAGGTCAAACTGAAAGCTTAGTAGCTGTTTATGATTCTATTCAAACTGAGCTTGCTAAAGCAACTAAGAAAGCTGAAGAATTTGACATTGAAGTTCAAGTTGCAAAAGATGCAGCCGAGAAAGCATATCTAGATACTGTAGCAGCAAAGGCTGAGTTTGAAGCAAGTAAATTGGCTTTTGAAGAAGCATATGAACTAGCTATAGCGACATTCAACGAAATTGATAAGAGTTCAAGCTCCGCACAAAAAGCAATTGATGCTTTAGTAAGTGCACAAGAGAAATTTGAATCTTACTTAGAAAGCGTTACCTCTTTTGAGGCTAAGGCTAATACAGCTTTACTTGCCGTAAATGCATACTTAGATATTTTAGGTAACAATTCAAATAATTCACTTTCGGTAAATGTATCTAATAGTGATGGCCCAGAACTATCTCCTGAAGAGCTTCTTGTTGAAGTGAATAGATTGCTTGAGACCTCTTCAACAGCTCTTGATGTTGCCAATGCCGATGAACGAGACGAGGAGATACGAGGCCTTGAAACTAAGTCTGAAGAGCTCAAACAAGAGTTGTCTGACAATGAATTTACTTCAGATATTGCACGTGAAGGAACTAGTAAAGTTGTAACGGCAAGTTTTATTACTAAAGAAGGTTCAAGTGCTATTTACGATGTCGGTGATGTTATTTTTGATGTAGTGAAAAATATTATTGATGAAGGTAGATTTGAGTTAGGAGAGCAGCAGGGATGTTCTATTAAATATCCTGAATGGTGTTATAGCTACAACGTTGATACAGACGAGAATGATCTTAGTTTCACTTTTTCTAATTCTAATGATGGTCAACGTCTAGATCTTGAAGGCTTTTTGAGAACTTCAAAGGTACGAAGCCAAATAATTATGACTTGGTCAGGCAATTTACTTACTGATAGTGGGCAAAAAATAGTTGTTGCAGCTCCATCCTTAGCTGAGTGTGAGTCTTATGCAATTGGTTTGCAACCAACACCAAACGCATCATGTGCAGTACTAGAGTTTGATAGAGAGGTCGTGAACGTTGAAGATGCTGAAGGTGCACATATTCACAGGTTATACTCATACAATGTTGTAGAATTAGTCGATGGTCAATATGGGTTTGATGGCATAGTGTCTTTTGATATAATTGGACTTGATAAAGATGGTAACCCAGCAGGTTTATTTACTTCTGGTGATGTTATAGAACACGCTGACTTTGTTGTAGAAGGCTGGACTGAACAAACACACTTCAATACAACTTTTGATGTTAAGTATGAAGATATTCACCAAGAGATTGGCACATCAAAAGTAAGTTTATTGAATTTTAATGGTTACGAGTTTAAGGTTGATCTTGTAAGTGAAGTAGGTCCATTGGAAGGCGAAGTGTCTCTTTACAATGGTATAGAAGGTAAAGAGAGAGTTTCTGCTGGTACTATCAGAGAGATTACCAATGGTTTTAAAGTCATCTATATTGATGGTCTAAGTATTGATTACACTGAAATTGAATTTTTAGGTAAGTCTAATTAACTGTAGCAACTATAAATAAGGGAAAGGGTTACCTTTCCCTTTTTTGTTTTAGAAGTACATATATGAACATAAAAAAAATACCTGTTATTTTAGTATGCTTGTATGCCACACATACTTATGCTGCTAAAGATCCTATCTCTGTAGTTCACAACTTTAGTTCTGAGATTTATACCGAATCGCAACCTGTAAAAGCCTTTTTAGATGACTTCGATAAGCCGCTTGAAAGTGGTGATAGTGCATTTACTTATAATATTTTTGAGTTGGGCGTTAAGCATATGGGGGTTGGCGTTGGAGTTCAAAGTCGCTTTGATTATGTGTTGGAGTTTGACCCTGATACCGCGCTTTATACTCATCTTGAAAAAAATGATTTAGTCTTTGAAGATCGCAATTATCGTTATTACCTGAAAGGTAAACAAAGTACATCCCATGGTATTTATATTTCATACGATATAGAACTGCTTGATAAGTCCATTATCGTTGCGCCTAAGGTGACTTTTTTTCAGAGTGCACATTTTCAAGATGGTGTGGTTGATGGCACAATCTATAGTGATGATGTAGAAGGTGCGCTACAGGCTGACTACTATTTTTCTAAAGATGTTTTGTTTAAAGAGTTCACACCACCAGAAAAGCCAAGTGGACAGGGGTTTAGTTTTGATCTTGCTTTTTCTTGGCAAGTGAATGATGACTTCAAAGTGAGTGCATTGGTAAAAGATTTGGTGTACGAAGCTGAGTATGAAGGTAGTGGCTTTGTGAAAGGCTTTACAACCGATATACCATTTACCGAAAATAGTGATGGTACTATTTCCACAACACCAACTGTACAACTGAGTACCAGTGCTTATGGTCGAGAAGTTACACATGTTTTAGAACATGACCCACGTTATTATGTAAATATGAACTACCAATACAATGATAGGGTAGGTTTTGAACTTGCCACGAGGAAGTTCAATAAAGATACTTTCCATCAGTTATCAGTTAATTATAGTTTTTGGGATAATTGGCGTACTTTCGTTGGTTATGAATCGCATAGCCAAGCATATCGAATTGGCATTTCAAATAAGTATTTTGAATTAGCATTTAAAACGGACAGTTTTGATTTAGATAACGCAAATTACGCCAATCTGTCTTGGGTTCTAAGAAAAGATTTCTAGAGTAGAGTTATGAAAAAAACGCTTATTTCTTCTTTAATCGTTACTCTGCTTACAGCTTGTGGCTCTAGCAGTGATAATGAACAACAAACAACTTCGCCGGAAATAGTAGAGGTGTATGAAAAATCTGAAATGGAATTTTATGTTCCAGATTTCATTTCTAAAACTGGTAATTTAACTATCTTAAATCTGACTACTGACTCAGTTTCAAATCATGAAGTCACTGGCATTAATAACTTCAAATTATCTCTAGACGAGCAAAATAAGTACTTGTTTACTTTTACAGCGTCAAATGAACAAATAACTTGTCCTCTGCAACTTGGTTGTGGACGCTCCTTAAGAAATGACCCAAACGATTTAAATGAAAATAATGAAATAGATTTTGGTGAACCCTTAACCGCAAAGTTAGTACATAAAGCAACTGCTTTTACTGTAGCTGGTTTAAACAAGGTTTTTTTCTCGCCATTTTCGACATTAATGGCTGAGCGTGGATTGGCTAATAATAAACTTAGTTTGACCAGCACACCTGTTTATCATTTAACACACAGTAATCAAAGCCAATCACTCAGTGCAGAGTTTATATCAGATGCAATCAGTTATGCTGATGCAATTAGTCAACATCGTGCAAAAGAGGCAACAAGTACATATGCATCTGCTTATGATTTAGCGATGAATGATCCTCAAGACTCGTCATGGTCAAGCCACAAAGGTTTGGCAAATGATTACCTCAGAACTTTGCTTTTGGACAAGCGAGTCAGTGCTTTGTATGCAAGTCAATCGTCAATGGTGAACGCTAGATTAAATAGCTTGTTTAATCCTGAAGCTTTACCTGTTGAGAATGATTTCGATGATAATAGAAAGCAAGCACTGTTGGTTCAGATCCGTGATGCTGTTGGTGTTTTAAGACTTCAAGATGAAAAATATAGCGATGAGTTAACTGCGAAATTGAATGAAGTGGAAGAACTCATTAATTCAGATACACAAAGAGCGGTTGAATTACTTTCAACGGCGATTTTGGATACCGTTTTAGAGGTATCACCTGCAAAAGATAGTTTCCCAGGTCGTTATTCAGTAGATGGGTTATTTATCGACTATTCTGATGGACCTTTTACATGGAAAGTATCTGGCACAAGGGAAGGCTACGACATCGAAATGGATGTGGTGATGCCTACGTGGCGTAAAAGTGCGTCTTTAGGCGATAAGATCGAGGGTAGTGGCATTGCTAAAATCACAAAAGGTGACCTTATTCTGACTCTTGATTTATCTGAAATTTCTTTGGAGTTTGACGGCACGATTGATACAGAGAACTCTGACAGTACTACGGGTGATGGTATATTTGCTGGGGTTGTTAATCTAAAGAAACTAGACTCTGAATTAACAGGCCAAGTTGATTTACAGGTCAAACGTCAGCTCATTGAAGAACAGTTAGACACAATATTGACTTCTTTTTCTGCTGATGCATCTCTAACGACAACTAGTCAACTTATTCCGATTAAAGTTTATGCTAATGAGAAAACGCCGTTTACTGTAGATTCAACAAATCTAGCATTTGGTATTGAATTAGGACTAGATATTAATGGTGGAAAGGATCTGAAATTACAGTTTATTGGCGACCCGGATATGTTATCTGAACTGAATCAAGGTGATGTCTTCTTATTAAACAATAACAAAGTGATGGAAATCGTTTTACGAACCGCTGGGGATAACATCAATTTAATTGCTCGTGGTGAGCATGGTTATTGGCTTGACTTGAAAAAGAAAGGTAAAAACTTTACCGGTGGTTACTATTTGGGTGATAAGCAAGTTGGCGATATTCAAACAGTGAGAGGCATACCAGGTATATTGTTCCCTGATAGTACATTTGAATCACTATTTTAAATCAAGGATAATGGGCTGTTTTTCACAGCCCATTATTTTTTATGAACAAACAGCATTTCATTGAATATCTAAAGTTCGCATTAGAATCAAAACTCCAAGAAGCTAAACAGGCTGCAAACTCAGCAAGAGCCGACGCTACGCATGAGCAAAGTGCAGCCGAAACACAATATGATTCATTAAGCATAGAGTCGGCTTACCTAGCACAAGGGCAGAGCGAGCGCGTTGATGACGCTCATAGAGCAATAAAAGCATTCGATGAGATATATAGTTTAAATGCGACTGAGACTATTATAGTTGGCAGTTTACTTTGTTGTGAAAACGATAATGGGCAGTGTTTTTGGTATTTTATTGGCCCAGCAGAAGGTGGATTAAAATTAGTTGTTAAAAACATACCTGTTTGGGTTATCACTCCTTCTTCCCCTTTAGGCCAGTTATTGTTAAATAAATCACTTGAAGAAGAGTTTGAGTGGAGTATTAATAGCGAATTAAATGAATTTGTAATAACGAAAATTCTTTAAATAGATCAATAAATAACAAAAGATATGCTTTAATATTATTCAATTATTAAATAAGAACAATAAGCTATGTCTTTTAATATCATCAATAAAGCGAATGAACACTTAGATTTGTTATGTGACTTGCTAACTTCACATTGCCTGGTACCTATTTGTGCAAAGCTAACAGATCATGAGCCTGCGACCTACATACAAGTGATGGGAGAAAGTCAGTTAAAAGTGCACTGCAGTCTATTCTCTGAATCTGAAGCCAGATTTAGTTTTTACAATAATAAAAGTCGTATCCAAATGAGACTAGTATATACTGGATCAGGCACACGGCTTTTTGGTAAAGAAGAGTTTTTCAAACATTTACATAAAATTATAAATGAGTAGTAAGCTAAGGAGCGCATAAATTCGTGACAAATTGTGCGTGCAGATAAGAGATATTTTCAATAAGCACTTTTTTACCAAGCACATTAGAATCAACAAGTGATTTGATTAGATTATCTTTGCTCTGTACTTGCATCATCTTATCGCTATTCTGCATGTGACTAATATGCCAAGCCTCTGGCGCGACACCACCTTGAAAAGACTTATAAGGTCTATAGAAGCCGAATTGAAGTAAGTTTTCCTCTAACCATAGGTTTAACTCATAAAAAGGACCTGACTGGTTATATTCCCATGGCTCTAATTGCAGGCTTTGCCCTTTTGCAAGCATATTAGGAGCGTAGATATCTAAATCAGTGCCAAAATGATGTCGGCTCGCCCCCGGCATTGCTGAGTAGAGCATTATGGCTTTTATAATCTCAAATTCTGATAGGTCAGAAATATCAATAGGTTCATTCGATATACTTAAAATAGGGCGTATACCAGAAAATTTGTTATTCCAAATAATAGATTGACGTTCGAAGCTTCTATAGGCTGATGCAATTTCTAAATCAAACCCTGCATTTTTAGCGGCTAATTCTAGAGCTTTATAATCATCGATGATCCCTTGATGAATTTGCTTGCCTTTGTATTTGGTTAGATGCGCTTCACAAAGGCCGCAAGCGCAAGCGGCCATATTAGATAAAGTCATTAACTAAGTAACTTCTCGAGTATCTTCTCGTAAATTAAAGCCAGTTTGTCTAAGTCGTCACAACTAACATGCTCATTAACTTGATGGATGGTTGCATTAATAGGGCCGAGCTCTATTACTTTACAGCCAGTTTGCGCGATAAAACGACCATCTGATGTGCCACCAGTTGTTTCAGGAGTACTAGGTAAACCGGTTACCTCTTCAATGGCGGCCAACGTCACATCAAGCAATTCACCAGGCTCAGTCAAAAATGGTAGGCCGTTAACAATCCAGCTTAACTCGTATTCTAAGCCGAATTTATCAAGAATTGCGATTGCGCGTTGTTGTAGTTGTTCAACAGTCGACTCAGTTGAAAAACGAAAATTGAACTGTACATACACATTGCCAGGGATCACGTTTGATGCGCCAGTGCCGCCTTGAATGTTGGATATTTGAAAACTAGTTGCCGGAAAAAACGCATTGCCTTTGTCCCATTCAGTTTGGCTCAATTCAGCAAGAGCAGGAGAAACTGCATGAATAGGGTTATGGGCTAAATGCGGGTATGCTACGTGGCCTTGCTTACCTTTTACCGTTAAATGCCCTGTTAATGAACCCCTACGACCATTTTTGACAACATCACCTAGGCGGTCACGAGATGATGGCTCACCGACCAAACACATATCGATTTTTTCATTTCTTGCTTCAAGTAGGTCTACTACCTTTGTGGTGCCATTAATGAATGGGCCTTCCTCATCTGAAGTGATAAGAAACGAAATGGACCCTTTATGTTCAGGGTGCTTTTCTACAAATCGCTCAGTTGCAACCACCATAGCAGCCAGTGCCCCTTTCATGTCAGCGGCACCTCGGCCATGTAATATGCCATTTTCAATGACGCCATCAAAAGGGGGATGTTGCCAGTCATTTTCATCGCCTGCAGGCACAACATCAGTGTGACCTGCAAAGCAAAAATGTGGGCCATCAGTCCCTTTTCTTGCCCAAGTATTTAAGGTATCGACGAAAAAGTGCTCTTCAATGTTAAACCCAAGTTTAGCTAAGCGTTCATTCATTAATGCTTGGCAGTTAGCATCCTCTGGCGTTACTGACTTTTGTTGGATCAATGCTTGGGCTAATGAAACAACCTCAGAATGTTGAGGTGTATAACTGTGATTACCCATTAAGCGAAAATCTCATCGTATTGTGCTGCTTTAAAACCAAGGTGTAGTTGGCCGTTCACATCAAGAATAGGACGTTTGATCATTGCTGGAGCTGCAACTAAATGAGTAATGGCCGATACTTCAGATAGGTTGCACTTTTCATCATCTGATAAAGCTCGGTAAGTTGTTCCGCGTTTGTTTAATACTTGCTCCCAGCCTAAGTGTGCGCAAAATTGAGTAACTAATTCTTCTGAAACGCCATCTTTGCGGTAATCATGAAAAGTAAATTCGATATTGTTATTACTAAGGTATTTTTTTGCTTTTTTAATGGTGTCACAGTTCGGAATGCCATACATAGTGATCATAAGAGCCTCTTAAATATTCTGGTTTTGGGTAATTGTAATGAGTGGATCAAGCCCAGCTCGTACTTGCTTCAATGGGTAAAAGCAAGGGCCTAACTTATCTGCGTTAACAATAAGCAAACTGCCCAGCAATGGTTTATCTAGATGCGTGGTTTCGAAGTAAGCAAGCAATTCACCTTGCTTGACCTCTTTTTTGCCAAAAGCACTGGTAATTTGCAGGCTTGTATTGGATTGCTCTGAGGGTGGCTGAATATGAATGAGTAACTTCAAGCCATTTTTGGCAACCAATATAATCTCGTAGCCATGACGCTTAACTTGTTCAATTTTACCGTCAAATGGCGCAGTAACTTTTCCTTGGGTCAACTCTACAGTCACGCCTCTTCCAATCATGCCTGAAGAAAACAGGGCAATAGGGTGCTGTTTCAAAGACCGTACTTTTCCACTGAACGGACTGGCGAGATGTAAAACCGGGTCAACAATTTCATTGATAGGTGCAAAAGGAACTGATTGAGAAAACTGCATTAAAGAACCGTGTATCCGTCTTTTTTCAGCGCATAAATCGCGTCTTGAATTTGTTGCTCTTTGACTAAAACATAGTCGGTGTCATAGGTCGAAATAGCAAAAATGGATATTTTAGCATCAGCTAAAACTCCAGATATATTCGCCATGATCCCAGTTAAAGAAAAACCAAGTGGTCCTATAACTTCTAGTGCTCGCCAATGTACCTCAGTGGCAAAACTATCAATTTCAATATCTGAAGGGCAAACAATAGAGAGCTCTTCAAGTGTTTTAGAGATAAAGAAAATATCACACGCTAACACTTGGTTAGGAATTGCTTGGTCAACGTCAAGGCTATGTATTGAAAAGTCCTGTTTTAACAATTGTAATGTTTGCTTTGACATAGTCGCTTATGTTTATTGGGCTATATGTCTATAGTATAGCTAAGTGTTAAAAAGTTAAACCCTCAACACTCAGCTAAGTTTTACAATTGCACAACCTGGGTTAGTTGGTTTGATCTGCTAATTGCTTAGACTGAATAGCCGTAAGCGCAATCGTATAGACGATGTCTTCTACCAGTGCACCGCGGCTTAAATCGTTCACAGGTTTGCGCATACCTTGCAGCATAGGACCAATACTTACCAGTTCTGCACTTCTTTGCACCGCTTTATAAGTCGTGTTACCAGTATTCAAATCAGGGAATACAAACACGGTTGCTTTACCTGCGACTTTACTGTTTGGTGCCTTCTTACGCGCTACATTCTCCATAATGGCTGCGTCGTACTGTAATGGGCCATCGATTTCAAGATCTGGACGTTTTTGCTGAGCAATTTTAGTTGCTTCACGCACTTTATCTACATCGGCACCGTGACCTGACTCACCTGTAGAGTAGCTTATCATTGCTACCCGTGGCTCAATCCCAAATGCCGCCGCAGAGTCAGCTGATTGAATGGCGATATCGGCAAGTTGCTCAGCAGTTGGATCTGGGTTAATCGCGCAGTCGCCATATACTAAAACTTGTTCAGGCAATAACATAAAGAACACAGAGCTCACTAAAGATGAACCCGGCGCAGTTTTAATGAGTTGAAGAGGAGGACGAATAGTATTCGCTGTGGTATTTACTGCACCTGAGACAAGGCCATCGACTTCGTCTTCAGCGAGCATCATAGTGCCTAAAACAACGTTGTCTTGCAGTTGCTCTTTGGCAACCACAGGCGTAAGACCTTTGTTTTTTCGCAGTTCAACCATAGGTGCAACATAATTATCTTGGATCTCACTCGGAGCTTTAATAATGACGTTTTCGTTAAGCTCTACACCTTGTTGAAGCGCAATACGCTCAATTTCTTCTCTTTCACCTAATAGCACAGTTTTAGCTATGCCACGTTCACCACAAATTGCAGCAGCTTTAATTGTGCGAGGCTCATTGCCTTCAGGTAAGACAATTGTTTTCTCTGCTTGGCGTGCTAAATCGGTCAACAAGAATCTAAATGCAGGAGGAGAAAGCTTTCGTGTTTTTGCAACGTCTTTGGCTAAAATATCAAGCCAATCTGAGTCGATATTTGCTGCATTATGCTCTTTTACCTTTTCTATACGTTGTTCGTCATCACTCGGAACTTCCATATTAAAGTTATGAAGTAACAAAGATGTTCGCCACGTATCTGCTTCGGTTGCTAGAATCGGCAGACCTGTCTCCATCGCCTGTTCGCACAAAGTCATTATGCGCGGCTCAGGTTTAAAACCACCGGTTAATAAAATAGCACCTAATTTGGTACCATTCATAGCTGACAAACACGCAGCCACTAAAACATCTGAGCGGTCGCCAGGTGTAACCAGTAGCGCACCAGGGGTAAAGTGATTCAAGATATTCGATACCGTTCGGGCACAAAACGTTACACGGCGTAAACGTCTATGAGCCATGTCACCGGCATTGATCACCTCTGCTTTTAGGTAATCACTCAAATCAGCAACGCGTGGCGCAACTAAGTCGAAATCCCAAGGAATTGCGCCAAGCAACATAAACGGGTGCTTTCTAAAAATAGGCAATGACGCCAAACGGTTCATTTCATTTTCAAGTTCTTCAGGTTCATGCTGGTCAACTAAATCAGCACGCGCGCGACCTTCTTCATCAAGCGGAGCATTCACCTTGTTGAAAATACAACCAAGTACACGACTGTGATCAATGCCGCCGTAGTTACCAGAGGCAATTTCTAACCTATCTTCTAATTGTTCGTTCGTGTCATTTCCTGGTGTTAATACAAATACGATATCAGCACCGAGTGTTTGAGCGATTTCACGATTCACACGACCTGCATATGGCTGTAGACGAGTAGGTACCATACCTTCGATAATTGCAACTTCATCTTCACTGATGGCACTCTCGAATCGCTCAACGATTTCTTCTAGAAGATCATTGCCTTTGCCATCCCCAATCATTTGTTCAGCATAGCTGAGTTCAAATGGCATTGGGGGTTGAATTGTTGAACCTTGTTGCACAATAACGGTCGACTTCTCAGGACCTATATCATCTTTACGAGGTTGAGCAATTGGTTTAAAAAAATTTACCTTTACCGCTTTTTGCTCAAGCGCACGCACAAGACCAACAGAAACAGATGTCAAACCAACCCCTGTAGAGATGGGGATTAACATAATCCTACGGCTCATTATTTTTGCTCCTGTGCAATGTTTGACGCATCATTAGCAATCATCCATTCTTCATTGGTAGGCACTACAAGGGCACATGGCGATGTTTGCTTTGTAATTACACCTACAGAACCAAAGCGCGCCGCAAGGTTCTTATCATTGTCGATTTCTAAACCTAAGAAAGATAAATGTGCAACGACTTTAGCGCGAATAACATCTGAATTTTCACCAATGCCCCCTGTGAAAATCAATGCGTCTAACCCACCTAAAGGCACAACAAACGCGGCAATCTGTTTTGCTAAGCGATAACAGAATATATCTAATGCAAGTGTTGCTTGCTGATGTCCGTCAGCCGCAGATTCTTCAATGGTCCTGCAATCATTTGAAAGTTCACTAATGCCCAGTAAGCCACTTTCTTTGTTCAAGAGTGTATCTATTTGCTTTGCAGAGTAGTTTAGTTGCTCAGTTAAGTAGTTGAAAATGCCTGGGTCAATATCGCCACTGCGCGTGCCCATGACTAAGCCTGCAAGTGGCGTCATACCCATACTGGTATCTACCGATTTCCCATTTTTAATAGCTGTAACAGAACAACCATTACCTAGATGCGCACTAATAACCTTTGAGCTCGTTTTTTCAAGGTTTAAGATCTTGATTGCTTCTGCCGATACAAAAGCATGACTGGTACCATGAAAGCCGTAGCGTCTGATCCCATGTTGTTTGTATAGCGTATATGGCAGTGCATATAAGAAAGCTTCTTGTGTCATGCTTTGATGGAATGCGGTATCAAACACTGCAACTTGAGGTAAATGAGAAAACTCAAATTGTGCCGCTTCAATACCAAGCAAATTAGCTGGATTATGCAGTGGCGCAAGTGAAGAAGTCTTCTTGATTGCTCCTATCACATCTGGGGTAATTAATGCAGATTTTGTGAAGTGCTCACCACCATGAACAACACGGTGTCCAACAGCAACTAGGCTTGAATCTAATTGTAATTGCTTTACTAATTCAACGAGCTGTGCAATTGCAGTTTGATGAGCATCGTTTGGTGACAGCGAGATGAGTTGCTTGTCACCGTTATACTTGTACTTGATTTGAGGATCTTGCTCGCCTAAACGTTCGGCAAGACCTGAAAGAAGCTCGTCACCTGACACAGTGTCGATTATGGCAAACTTTAAACTAGAACTTCCGCAATTTAAAACCAGTACATTAGATGAGGGCATATGCATTTCCAATTTTGACAATAACAGTAGATGCGTATTATGCTTAGAGCGAAGTCGCGGTTTAAGCTACGCAGTAATACAAAGGTATAATAGACAGTGTTAACTGTTTATTTTAACCCAATTTTCATCGAATAGTTAGCTTCTAGGAGTCCTAATGCAAAAAAGTCTCATTTCTCAAATGCAACTTGGACGACAGTACGCCAAAGAATGGCCTATGCGCAAAGAGCTTGCGCCTATGTTCGCAGAATTTAGAGTCATTAAAGCCACTGAACTCACGATCAGTGTTATGCCTTTACTAGCTGTGCTCACACTAGTATTGCAAACCAATTGGTTGGGAAATCAGTATGTACCTCAATCTTTAGCCATTGCGCTTTTCTTTTTATCTCTGCCTGTTCAAGGTTTACTTTGGTTAGGGAAACGCGCTGATACGCCGCTTAATCAATCATTAAATACTTGGTATCAAGAATTGTTTAATAAGATGGTTGCCAATGGTTATGAGGCGCCCATGCAACTACAATCTCGTAGACCCACTTATCGAACTCTAGCAAAACTTTTAAAAGATTTGTTTGATAAAATGGATAAAGCATTTACCAAAGAGCAGTTTTAAACTGCTCTTTTCAGTTATACCCACCCTTAAAGTAATTGTTTAATTAAAAGAGTTTTTATTAAACAGTTTTAATTAACCTTCTGACATTCGCTTAGATAAAAAGATAGGGTGATTGTATGGCTTTGTTTTTTCTTTAAAGCTTCGTAGTGACTTTCTTTAAATTTCCAAGCAAATGGTGTCATTTGTACCAAATGTTCAATGATTTCTGTTTTAATTTCTACTTGCCTATCTAGCTCATGATGTTGGACTAATTCAAACCCTGTAGGGGTATCTGGGTGTGTATGTAAATTCACTTCAGGGTAAATTAACGATTTAAGCTCAAATAAATGCCTAGGGCCCGGGTTTACTAAAATTACTTTACCTGCTCTTTTCACCAGCCTTTGTAATTCTTGTTCAAAAACGGGGGCGAACACAGTGACAACACAGTCCATACTTTCATCTGCAAATGGTGCTTGTTTAGCAGAAGCAACACTAAAATTGGCCTCTTTATATCGCTTAGCCGCATATTTAACGGCTGATTTTGAAATATCGAGCCCATATACATCACATTCGGGCAGTTCATTGGCAAATAAGTGCGTATAAAATCCTTCACCACAGCCTAAATCGAGCAATGTTTGAGGAGAAGATAGTGAAATTAGATTGGCAATCTCTTGTCTCAAAAAGTGATAATGGTCAGTTGCAAAAAAGGCACGACGCGCTTGAACCATATCTAAATTATCACCGGGTTGTTTTGATTTTTTATTCTGAACAGGCAATAAGTTGACATAGCCTTCTTTGGCGAAATCAAATTGGTGTCTGTTTTCGCAAGACATACTATTGCCAGTTTTATTTAACGGAGCCTGACAAATCGGACAGTGATAAATTAGCGTCATTTATCTAAGTATTCCTTATCATAAAAGGTTTTAACCCAGTGGGGTTTATAAGTAATAAGTAAAGTTATTGCCATACCATTTAACATGGCTTCGGGAAACCAAATCAAGGTTGCATAAAATAAATAGTTATCTAATAACTGTTGGAATGTGTACGTATCAATTAGCCAATAATATACACCTGACGAGAATATTTTGAATGCGCCAATACAGCCTGCGCATAAAAATGCACAGACAAAAATATACACAAAAAAATGTCTTGGTAATTTGCTGTAACACAGCACAAAAAGGGCGTAACTGACCAATATGGGAAGTAGCGCAGTAAAAAGATAAAAGTCGGCAAATTCAGAAGATTGAATGGTGCCAAAAGCAAGTAATAAGAGACTGGTAAGTAGAGCACCTAAACTTGCTAACCGCCAGCCAAGTACCAAAGTAATTGCGGTTATTCCCAATATATGAATATTTAGATAGGGCAATATCCCAGCTTTAATTTGCCAAAGCAGAGCCAGTACAACTGAACAAGCAAATACACCAGTTTGTCGGATAGGCCTATGCCAAAGCGTTAAATACTCGCGTTTATCGATAGTAAACGCGAATATGATTAAGGTAACAAGCGGGGTCAATAACATAGAGTGAGTTCTAATTAAAATTTAAACTCGGCCCAAATTGGCGCGTGATCAGAAGGCTTTTCGATGCCTCTTAAATCGTAATCGATTTCACTTTCTACACATTTGGCCATCAATGATTCAGTCGCTAACACTACATCAATGCGAAGGCCTCGGTTATCATCAAAACCTTTTGAGCGATAGTCGAACCACGAGTAACGTTCTGTCTTTTCTGGTGTTAATTCGCGGAAAGTATCTTTAAATCCCCAATCCATTAACGTGACAAGCCATTCACGTTCTTCTGGTTGGAATGAACATTTACCCGTTTTAAGCCAACGTTTCTTATTTGGCTCACCAATACCTATATCTAAATCTATCGGTGAGATATTGATATCACCCATCACAATGACATTTTCTTCAGGCGTGTGATTTTCATTTAAGTGTGTCATTAAGTCTTTATAGAACTGACGCTTGTATGGGAACTTGGTTTCATGATTTATGTTATCACCTTGAGGGAAGTAGCCATTATGAATGATCACATCTTCACCTTTGTCATTCTCGAATACACCTGAAATCATACGTTTTTGGGATTCTTCTGTATCAGTCGAAAACCCTTTTTTGATTGATTTAGCAGGTTTCTTCGACATCAGTGCGACACCATAATGTGCCTTTTGACCATGGAAATAAACGTGGTAGCCCATAGCTTCTACATCTTCAACCGGAAACGCTTCATCGTGAACTTTGATTTCCTGTAAACCAATTACGTCAGGTTGATGTTTGTCGATTAATGCTTGCAATTGATGAAGACGAGCACGAAGGCCATTAATGTTAAATGAGATTACTTTCATAATTTGCGCTTATAGTTCTATGTAATTTATGTACCATTTTAACATTGAAAGAGAGTTGCGAAAGCCCGGGATAGCAATTTAAATTATCTACCACTTTTTTCGGTTTGGGAGATATGTTATTTGTTAGTCAATACACTCAAATTTTGGTGAGAAAGCAACCTGGCTAGAAATGCTAATTGAATTAGTGCATTGAATTATAATGACTTTATTTTTGGTTCGGTTATTGCTTTAAATTTAAGAAATGCAATTTTAATGGTACAACTTATTGAATGCTTAAGTTGAACCAGTCACTCACTATACTAATCAGCTTAATTAAGTGTTACTGCAGATTGGTATTACATAGTAGGGAAATAACATGAGCGTCGTATTAGAAGATAGACCAATTGAACAAGTCAGAGAAGAAGTAATAGACAACCTAATTTACAACTATAGCCATGGTGTTATTTCCGCAGAGGCATTTGAAAGACGTTTAGACAAAGCGATGAGTACACAGGTTCATGCTGAAATCGTCGCCTTAACAGCAGATCTTACTATGCAAGCTGACGAGAAGTATACGGCGCAAAAAGATGCGAGCTTGAATATTAATTACGGACAAAAGTCTGCAGGTGACAAGCTAGATATTAAAACGGTTTTAGGAAACAGCTCTCGAACAGGCAAATGGGCGGTACCGAAAGAAATTAACTTATTAAATGTATTGGGTTCTACAACCTTAGACTTTTCCGATGCTGTATTTGAGCATCAAGAAGTCACTGTAAATGTAAATTGCATACTGGGTTCAGAGAAAATTTTGATCCCCGAAGGCGTAAATGTGATCTGCGAGGCGTTTTGCATTCTAGGTAATGTAGAAAATAAAGCGCCATCTATTGCGCCAAAACAAGCACCGACTATAAAGATTAAAGGCAAACTTTGGTTAGGTTCAGTTGACGTTGAAATTAAGCGCACGATTAAAGAAAAGTTTGTGAGTTTCGCCAATGAACTTAAATCATTATTTGATGATGGGAGTTATGGTAAATATAAATAAACAGGATATGAGAGGGCACGCTTAAACGTGCCCTTTTTATTATGCTTTTTGATCAGTAAATTTTAAGAAGAAAATCAAATTCGCGATAAACCACAAGTCTTTTATTAAAAAGTGACCTGTCGTAGACAAAATAGTTGATGAAGTAACTGCGCCTGGGGTTGTAGCTAAAAATGTTTGTGTCATGACAAAAACTGCAAGTGACATTAACACGCTAATCCAAAGTGCTTTTCTGTTGTATATGGCCGCAATCAACAGTGCGACAGCTAACAAATCATAAACGCCAATTAAATTCGAGGCAGTTTGTAAATCCCAAACACTATACATCCAAGACATAAATGGTGAAGTTTGCAGTAAGTCCTCTATCCCTTGTGCTTCTATCAAGGTAAACTTCATACCCCCGATCCAAACGAGTACCACCAAAACTGGGAATATCGCTATCCACTGCATTACATGATTAGAAAGGTTTGGGTTAAGTAGACAGATGCCAATTGAAAGTAACGCAAAATACTTAATGACGCCTTGGCCTGCTCCGATGACAGGAAACCCGCCCATGCTTTCAATCCACATACCCGTTGAAAAAAGGCTTAGTAAAGGCACTACAGACACAATAATGAGTAAAGATGCTAAAGTCGGTTTTGCTTTTTCAAAGTACATAGAAAGTACCGAAAATACAGTAAGTAAAGAAAAGCATAAAGCAGCCAGCATGTTAGCAAGTTCATAACTTAGGAGTGAGTTTAAGCCAAAAAAATTGACAGTTTTTTCGATATGTCTATGACTACCCATCAATAACATACTCGTGCTCATCAATAAACTTGATAATCCAACGAGTAAAAGCGCCACCTTGGAACTGCAATACAACTTTTTCATTTAACAACCTTTTTAATTGGTAATACGCAATAAGACCGAGATAAAGAAGATTTCTTTCATTTTATAAATATCTTGTATCGAAAATTGTTTCTTTTGTCATTTTTAGCAACCAAAATAACAACGCACTTAAACACGGGAATTTTAAATGATCAAAACACTTTTTTATTGTGTCTTATTGCTGATAGCCATACCCAGTATCGCAAAGCAACAAACTGTCGTTCTTATCTCACTTGATGGTTTTCGGTGGGATTATATTGAAAAACATAACGCTCAAAATATTAAACGCATCGCCGATGGCGGTGTTCGAGCCACTAAAATGTGGCCTGTATATCCAAGTAAAACCTTTCCAAATCATATATCCATAATTACAGGCTTATTACCGGTCAATCACGGTATTATCGACAATAAGTTTTGTGATAAACAAAGAGGTGATTGTTATAAGATGGGTAAAGGGCAAGGTGATAGTACTTGGCTCAATGGTATACCTCTATGGAATCTAGCAAAAATGCAAGGGCTCAAATCTGCAGCCTATTTCTGGCCTGAATCTGATGCGCGTTTTAATGGCATGACCCCAGACTATTACTACCACTATTCAAAACATAGTGATTACCAAACGCGTATCGACCAAATGATTGAGTGGCTAAAATTACCAAAAAAACAAAGACCAAGTTTTGTTGCAGGGTATTTTTCATTAGTCGATAGTATGGGCCATGACTTTGGCCCTGATAGCAAAGAAGTATATGGTGCTGTTCAAAAAATGGACAGGTTAATCGGGCAGTTTAATGAGCGCTTAAAAAAGCTGCCTCATGATGTAAACTTAGTGCTGGTGGCTGATCATGGTATGTCCTCATTAAAAGAAGACAAAACAATCACGATTAGCAGCCTGAATATTCCAAAGTCTTGGACGGTGAAAAACACAGGACCAAGAGTACTTATTTATGCGAATGACGCTTCAATTGAAAACATTAATACAGCAAAGCAACAGCTGCGTCTTATCTCAAACAATCGGTATGCAGTGCTAGATGAGACGATTTTAAAGCAGCGCCATTACCATGGCACCCCAAGGATCCCAGATATTATCTTAGAAACCAAAGCTCCGAGTGTTTTTAGCCTTGATGGTAAATTAGATTATAAAGGTACTCACGGATTTGCAAATACAGATGATATGGCTGCTATGTTTGTTGCAACTGGGCCAGCTTTCAAAAAGGGCCATAAAATTAAAGAAATGAGTAATTTAGAAATATACCCAACAGTAGCTAAAATACTGGGCTTAGAGCTGATAAGAAATGTAGATTCAGATGGTGAAACACTTCTAAAAGCGCTAAACGAATAATTAAAATAAAATTCGGAAACTAAACGTTTTAAATAAAAAGAGTAACCATAAGGTTACTCTTTTTTGGTTGGAAACTTTTTATCATCATTGTTTTGTTTGAAGCTTGTCGATTGTGTGTGACTTTTATCTAATTTGTTTAAATGAGAGACAGGCTCTGCTAACGCCGAGGTTGAGCCAAAACATAAAACTAAACTAAAAATCTTTTTATACGCTGATGCAAACATAACAATTCCCTGAGCCTAAGCTACTTTTGATATGTTTTAATTTTAGCAATGAAGAACCGAAATGTGTGTGTCGAAGTGTAGCGAAATGTAAGAGAATGTAAGACCAGTTAATCCGGCCTTACATTTACTGAATAACTATTTTATAAGTTATTTTTTCCCGCTAAATCTAGGAAGAATGCATACTCTAGAGCAGTATCATGTAAGCGTTTGAAGCGACCTGATGCGCCACCGTGACCCGCTTCCATATCTACTTTAAACAATAATTTATTGTCGTTTGTCTTATAGTCGCGCAGCTTTGCTACCCACTTTGCAGGCTCAAAGTACTGTACTTGAGAATCATGTAGGCCAGTCGTTACAAGAATATGAGGGTAATCTTGCTTCTTAACCTGATCATAAGGCGAATAGCTTAGCATGTAGTCGTAATAAGCTTTGTCGTTTGGGTTACCCCATTCGTCATATTCACCGGTAGTAAGTGGAATGCTTTCATCTAGCATAGTTGTAACTACGTCAACAAAAGGAACATGTGCAGCAATGCCTTTATATAAATCAGGCGCTTGGTTGATCACTGCACCCATTAACAGACCGCCAGCACTGCCACCTACAGCGTAAACTTGATCTTTATGGCCATAACCTTGTTCAACCAGCTGTTTTGTTACGTCTACAAAATCATTAAAGGTATTTTGCTTGGTCAGCTTTTTACCATCTTCATACCATGGACGGCCTAGCATTTGTGAACCACGGATATGTGCAATAGCAAAAACAAAGCCTCGATCTAGTAAGCTAAGTCGATTACTTGAGAAGCTTGGATCCATTGTTGCTCCGTAAGAGCCATAACCATATTGATATAATGGATTTGTACCATCTTTCTTAAACTTGTCTTTACGGTAAACTAAAGAAACAGGTACCTTCACACCGTCTCTAGCCGTAACAAAAATACGCTCAGAAGCGTAGTTGTCTACTTTGAAATCACCCAGTACTTTATTTTGTTTAAGAATATTTGGTTCACCTGACTCAAGGTTGAAATCGTAGTGAGTTCCTGGGGTAGTCATACTGGTGTAGTAAATACGGATTGAGTCATTGTTTAATTCGTTATTGCCATATAAATATGCAGCAAATGCGTCATCATTAAATTTAAGTGCTTTTTCACTGCCATCTTTAAGAGAACGAACGATTACCTTTACCTGACCCATTTCACGTTCTTGATAAACAAGATGGTTATCAAAAAGTTCGATACCTTCTAGTTTAACTGCTGGGCGGTGTGCAATGACTTCTTCCCATTTAGATTTATCACCTAAGTCTTTTTCGTTAACTTGCATCAGTTTGAAGTTAACCGCATTTAGATTGGTCAAAATATAGTAGGTGTCTTTATGCTTCGAAACATTATATTCAAGACCTTTCTCACGAGGAATAAAGCGTTTGGCCTTAGCTTTACTATCGTTTGCGTCTATGAAAGACATGCCTGAAGACTCGGTGCTTGAATGGTAAATGACAACATTTGACCCGTCTTTCGTTTTACCTATGTACGTGTAATAAGTGTTATCAGCTTCTTCATAAATAAGTTCGTCAGAAGATTGCGGTGTGCCAAGCTTGTGTCGATATACTTGGTAGCCTAATAAAGTTTGCGGATCTTTTTTAACATAGTAGAAATGTTCATTATCGTTAGCCCACACAACACTCGCTTGTGCGCCTTCAATTTTATCGTCTAAAAGCTTTCCTGTTTTTAAGTCTTTAACTTGAATAGTATAAATTCTGCGGCTGACTGTATCTTCACCATAAGCGAGTAGTTGGTCATTTGGACTCGCAGATAAGCCTGATGCACTATAGTATTCATGGCCTTTTGCAAGTTCATTAACGTCAATAAGGATCTCTTTATCAGAACCTTTGAAGTCACTGCTACGAACATAAATAGGGTATTCGTTATTACCACGCATTTCCGAAGAGTAGAAATAGTTACCACGTTTGGTCGGTACAGAATTGTCGTCTTTTTGGATCCGAGACTTAAGTTCTTCAAATAGTGTTTCTTGAAGTTTTTCTGTGTTGCTAAGTTGCGCGGCTGTATAAGCATTTTCTGCTTCTAAGTGAGCAATGATTTCAGGATCTTTTCGCTCGTCATCACGCATCCAATAGTAATTATCAACACGTTTATGGCCGTGTATTTCCATTTCGTGTGGTACTTTTTTGGCTATCGGTGCTGCAACAGTTTGTTCTTGTACCTGTGCAGTAGATTGCTGAGTTTGAGTGTTATTGTCATTATTACAACCAGCTAATACTGCCAAAGAAATGATGCTTAAAGCATGAGGTAGAAATCGTTTCATAGTAATCCTTGTTATAAATTATTCCTTTTGATGCTAACTCAGTTTTTACAGTCTCACCAGCCGTGATTGTAAAGACATGTAAAGTAGTTAAAGCGTGCGTTAAGTTTTAAACAAATTGTACAAATTAGATAAACTTTTAAATGCTTTGAACACGACATTTAACCAAATGTAAACTGTTTATTAAATGTACAAAATAAATCATTTATTACATTTACAAGAGAAAAAGTGTCTATATAATGCGCGCAAACTCGTTCTTATTAGGTGTATTATGCTTAAATCTATCTCACTTTTGGCTTTTGGTTTAACTGTTTCTTTGAATGCTCAAGCATCAGCATTCGTGTCAGCTGATAATTCAGCAGAAACGAAAGTATGTGTTATTGCTTCAACAGAAGGCTTTTCAGCAGCTCGTAAAGAAGCAAGTAAACATGGCTTAAACGTGTCTCGTTTTTCACCGAGCTTATTATGTAATGGCGAAGATATTCGTAAAGTTGTAGAACGTGCTGAGCGTGAAGCGAATACATCTTCAGAGAAGAAAGTAACATTAGTTGCTAAAAACCAAAGTTTAGAAACGTCTCTGTGTATGACAGCGGCGAGAAAAGGAATTAAAGAAATCGGTTACAAAGCGCGTAGCTTACGTTGTAACGATATTCCAGTACGTGAATTTGTAAAAGAGTTTGCGAAAACAGCAATCTAATATTGCTTTAGAAAAGATTTCAAAAAAGCCGTTGGAATATTTCAACGGCTTTTTTAATGTTTATGAATTATTTAGTCCATATACCTTTAGGTAATGTTGCTTTAATTTTCTCATTACTATTTGGGTCAAATACAGGCACTTTACCTTGCTTAAGCTGAGAGATGTAATCTTTGTAAAGCCAGATTACAGCACCTGATAACATGAATAGGGCAGCTACGTTTACAATCGCCATCATACCCATGGACACATCAGCCATAGTCCAAATCAAACCCAGTTCACTGACAGAGCCAAACATCACCATACCAAGTACACATAATCTAAAGATCAGCATGCCATGTTTATGATTGTGCTCTAAGAACATTAAGTTTGTTTCAGCATATGAGTAATTAGCTACGATAGATGTAAATGCAAAGAATAAAATGGCAATTGCAATGAAAATAGCACCCCATTCGCCAACATGCTGAACCAGAGCGGCTTGCGTTAAAGCAATACCAGTAACACCAGACTCAGGGACTAGTTGATTAGATAGTAGAATAAGTGCAGCAGTTGCAGAACAGATAATAATAGTATCTACAAACACGCCAAGCATTTGTACATAACCTTGCGATGCAGGGTGGTTTGGGTTTGGTGTTGCAGTTGCTGCAGCATTGGCAGCACTACCCATACCAGCTTCGTTAGAGAAGAGACCTCGTTTAATCCCTTGGATCATTGCCTGCATAACAGCATAACCAATTGCACCAGCGCCTGCTTGTTCAATGCCAAAAGCACTGTAGATAATTTGCTTAAACACAGCTGGTAAAAGCTCAAAATTGATAGCACATACATATAATGCAACAGCTAAATAAGCCAAAGCCATGAAAGGAACAACTAACTCAGCAAAACGAGAGATGGTTTTTAAACCACCAAAAATAATAAAACCAGAGCCGATAACGAGTAAAACCCCCATAATGTGCTTTGGAATATCAAAGGCAACTTCAAACGCTGCTGTGATTGAGTTTGCTTGTACTGCATTAAAGACAAGACCAAATGCCAATATAAGGCATAAAGAGAAAAGGACACCCATCCAACGCTTTCCTAAACCATACTCCATATAATAAGCAGGGCCACCACGGAAGTTGCCATCTTCATCTTTTGTTTTATATAGCTGTGCAAGGGCGCTTTCGGCAAAACTGGTTGCCATACCGATAAGTGCAATTAACCACATCCAAAAAATTGCTCCAGCACCACCTAAATAGAGTGCAACAGCAACACCAGCCATATTACCTGTACCAACGCGTGCAGCTAATGAAGTACAAAAAGCCTGAAATGAAGAAATGCCCGAGTCAGAACCTTGTCTACTACCAGCCATGACCTTAACCATATAAGGAAATTGTCTAAATTGAATGAAGCCCAAACGGAAGGTAAAGAATAAACCTGCTGCTATTAATAGATATATAAGGACATGGCCCCATAGCAATCCACTAATAAAGTTTAAAATATCAGCCATAATTGAATGCCTAGTTAATTGAACGAATAAATGAGGGCCGTAATCTAGCATAAATAAGGAAGGCAATCTAAAGCACAGCGGCAAAACATAGTTTATCCACAGGATTTTGTGGGTAAGTTGTCATTAAGTGGTTTGTAAGTTTGTATATTTAAATATATAGAAAATAATGCATTTTTCTTTAAAAAAGAGGTTGCGCACTTTTAAATTCTCCCTATAATGCGCACCCACTGACACGGGGCGAGATGCTGAAAAGCAAATCAAAACGATGTCGAGTCAAATAAAACTTAGCTTTAAACTTTCTCTTAAGAAAAACATTAAAATTAAGTGTTGACATAAAAAGTGAAGTCGTTATTATGGCGCTCCACTTC
>CAYZOE010000016.1:0-18509 GCA_964479805.1 uncultured Pseudoalteromonas sp.
TGTGTTTCATCAAATGAGAAAACAGCACGATAATAGGCGTCTTTTCCCCATTCTTTGCGCTCTTCAGGTTGTGTCGATAAATTAGTTAACTTGGCTGTAATAGGTGTTTTTTGGTAGGCGTCTAGAGTCAAATTAACGCTTTGATCAAGCGTAAGGTGCTTGTAGTCAATTTCATGTACCCAAGCCTCAAGGTAGAGCCCTGTCATCGCTGGTATTTCAGCAATTTTCCAACCAGGTTGAGCCGTCGCCCCCGAGAATAATTTAGAGCCATACCAAGGGTGGTTTGCATATAAGATTGGGCCTTGATTAGTTGCCTTATGGGTTAAATTGTTTAAGCGTTCTCGGTTTTCTTTTAAGTTAATTTGTAAACGTGCGATTTCGATTTCTTGTTTATGAATATTCACCTGCGCTGTGGTTTTTGCTTCAGCTAAACTGGCTTTAGCTTTGTGCTTTTGGATCACCGCTTGCTCAAGTTTGAGTTGGTTTTCTTCATACTCAAATCTGCTAATGAAACTTTTCGGTACTATGGCATCAATCTTCGCTTTTTCATGTAGAAGTTCTGCCCGCTTCAATGCGAACTCAGCCTCTAAAATCGCCTGCTGACCTTTATTCTGCTGCCTTTTTAATTCATCTTGCGCATTATTAAGACTGACTTCATCTTGCTCTATGGTGCTGGCGATTGAGCCGCCTTCGAATACCACAACCACATCGCCGGGCTTCGCTACTTCGCCTTCTGGCAACATCCATTCAATTTGCACACGCCAAGTATCACTTTGTGGCGAAAAGAAGGTTTGGCTATCTCCTGCTTTGATTTCACCGGTGATGAAAATGCTTTGAGCATCCTCTGCATAGCTATTCACACTAAATATTGAGCTTGAAAGTAACATAGCTAAACACAATGGTTGTAATGTGCGTTGTTTTAAATAAGCTTTCATCGGCGGCAATCCTTTATTTTCACGCCATCTTTCATTCTAATAATGCGTTTTGCATACTCGGCAATATCGTCTTCATGAGTCACCATAACAATGGTATGTCCTTGAGCATGCAGGTCGCACAGTAGTGACATAATTTCGTGGGAGGTTTTACTGTCTAAGTTACCCGTCGGCTCATCGGCAAAAATCACTTTTGGCTCATTGACTAGGGCTCTCGCAATAGCCACCCTTTGCCTTTGGCCGCCTGACATTTCATTCGGTTTATGCCCCGACCTATGATCAAGCCCAACTTTGGCAAGCATGGCCAAGCCTTTTTGTTTTGCTTCTTCTGGTGAGGTCTCGCTATAACGCAGCGGCAGAGTGACATTTTCCAGTGCACTCAAACGAGTTAAGAGGTGAAAGGTTTGGAATATAAAGCCGATACGTTCGTTTCTGATTTTTGATAAGTCTTCATCACGCATATCTTGAATAGACTGATCCGAGAGAAAATATTCCCCCTGTGTCGGAGTATCAAGACACCCTAATATGTTCATGAGGGTTGATTTGCCTGAGCCAGAGGAGCCCATAATGGCAACGAACTCGCCTTCATCAATGGAGATAGAAACATCGTTTAACGCAGTGACGCGCGTTTCCCCACTGCCGTATTCGCGATATAAGTTCTTAACTTCAATCACTTGCTACAATCCTTGATTATTATTTTTATCGAACGTTCACCGTATACAATGTGAACAGCTGAGTCAACTCATATAACTCGCTGATTTTAATAGTTAAAAATTATTAAAAACAAATGCAATTTATAAACAAAGTTTTAACAAAAAGATCAAAAAAGCCCCATATGCATAAGCAAATGGGGCTTTTTCGGCGTTATGGATGTATCTTTACCTTGTGCTTAATCTAGCTGATAAACATTAAATCCAAGGCCAGCTACTTGGCCTTTTTCACCTTCAGCTGATTGATAAATCAGTTTCGCATTTTCACTCATCCCAGTCGGCTTAATGCTCTGAGATTTCGTGCTGGTGTTAAAGATAACCGCTAGGCTTTGCTTACCTTGCTCACCCTTATACGCGCGTTTGATGGCGAATAAGCCTGGCTCATTCTGAGAGAATAGAATGCTTTGTTCACCTTGACGAAGTGCGATATGCGCTTGATATAGCTCAGCATATTCAGCAAAACGCTGATAGAACAAATGCGATGTATCAAAGTTGTCGTCAGCTGTGGTTTTGTCTGTGGCTAACAGGTCATCATCGTTGTAAGTTTTAACCAATGAGGGCATCATGTTTTGTCTTGAATCTTGATCGCCACCGTCTCCCACAAAGCCTTGCTCATCACCGTAGTAAATCACCGGGACACCGCGGCTGAAGTACATCAATGCATGGGCAAGTAGAGTACGCTCAACCATTTCGCTTTCGCTATAGTTAAAATCACTGCTCTTTAAGCGATACGCAATACGGCCCATATCATGGTTACCCGTAAAGCTCACAAGGTGATTGGCATTAAAACCATCTTCATGCTTATAAAGGTGATCTTTCGCGAACAGTTTGGTCAGTTCGCTAGTGCCTTTTTGATTCACCACCACCGCTTCAATACTTCCTTGCAATGCAAAGTCGAGTACCGATGGCATTTTACCTTCAGTTAAAAATGTACTGAGTAGTTCAGGCTCAAAGCTATACGCTTCGCCATACATCATAAAATTGTTAATACCTAATGAAGCTGCATGCCCCATCAGCGCTGGTGAGAACTGCTCCCAGAATGACATATCTACGTGTTTTACCGTATCGATTCTAAAACCATCGGGCTTGAATTCGGTGATCAGGTTTTTGTAGATGTCGATCATGCCATCAACCACTTTTTGTTGTGTGGTGTCGACATCGTCTAACCCTGCAAAATCACCTTTGATTGAGCTTTCGCCCGACCAATGTGAGTCGCCTTGGTTGTTATATAAATCGATGTCATTGAGCCAAGCGGGTATTTTAATGGCTTCTTCACCTTTAGGGATCAGTGCCTTGTAGCGCTCGTTTTCTGGAGTATTGCTGTCTTTAAATTGGCAACGGTCACCTTCTACCAACCATCCTAGGCCATCTTTACCATGACACTGTTCGTATTTGATCACGTCAGCCGTGTGGTTTGTGATGATGTCAAAGTACACTTTGATATTGCGTTCGTGCGCTTGGTCAATGAAGTTTTTAAGCTCAGCGTTTGATCCCCAGTGCGGGTCAATCTCGGTAAAATCTAAAATCCAATAGCCGTGGTAACCCGATGTATCGGCTTGCATTGCACGGTTACGTAGTACTGGCGTTAACCAAATCGCGGTAATGCCCATATTATCTAGGTAAGGCAGCTTTTTAGTTAAACCCGCTAAGTCACCACCGTGATACATACCTTTGTGAGTAACGTCTAAACCACCACGAGATAACGCACGTTTAGTGTCGTGTTCAGCTGCGCCCATATCGTTACTCGGATCGCCATTGTAAAAACGATCAGGCAATACAAAGTAGAATACTTCATCACGAAAGTCTCGTTGCTTATATGGTGTCAGCTTAGCCGCTTTACGTTCAAACTGTTCAACGCTGGTCGCTGCAACTGCGGTATTCGCCTGCGCTGCTGACTCTTTTGCCGTATTCGCTGATTGGCTACACGCTGTAAGACCTGTCGCTAACATCAGCGATAAGGCAATTTTATTCAGTGGTGATTTAAACATAGGATCTCCTTTTTATACCAATCTTCTATATTAAATAGTCTTTTTAAAAGATTGGTATCATGCTTACTTTCAATTAAGAAAGCTTTGCATAAACGCTCGCAAACGCTGGCATTTCTAAGTTGTTGTCATTCATGGTCGCAGTCACAAGTTTGTGATCTGTAATAAGTGATAGCTCACTTACACCTAACTGCTCAAGGCTGATTGTTTGCGCTTCATTACTTAGGTTAAAGCAGACTAAAAGTGTCAGGCCATTGTAGCTACGTTTAAACGCAAGAATTGGCTCCGGCGTTTCGATAAACTCAATGTCACCGTAAAGAATAGCTTCAAAGCCTTTGCGCCATGCACTGAAATGACGGTAGCTATTTAGTACTGAGTTTTCATCATGTTCTTGGGTATCTACTGCGGTAGTATAATGCGCTTCAGGCACAGGTAACCAAGGTTTTTCTGTACTAAAACCCGCATTGTCTTTTTGGCTTTCCCAAGGATGTGGAGTACGACAACCATCACGACCTTTGAATTGTGGCCAGAACGTAATGCCATACGGGTCTTGTAAGTCTTCGTAAGCAATGTCAGCTTCAACCAAACCAAGCTCTTCACCTTGATAGCTACAAACACTCCCGCGCAGTGATGAAATCATCGCATACAGCATTTTCGCGAGAGTAGCATTACCTTCAGCGTTTTGCGTTTTGCCCCAGCGGCTCGCAACACGAATAACATCATGGTTCGACACCGACCAACACGGCCAACCATCCGATACGCGTGCTTCTAATGACTCTACAACTTGCTTAATGTAGCTTGCTTTGAAGTCATCTGTTAGCAGGTCAAAGCTATACCCCATGTGTAGGCGCTTATCACCTTGGGTGTACTCAGCCATGGTCTTTAATGAATCTTCAGACGAGATTTCACCTAGCGCTACTGTGCCCGGGTACTTGTCTAACAGTGCGCGAATGTCTTCCATAAAGCCCAAGTTTTCATCTTGGGTATTGTTGTAGTAGTGATATTGATACGCATATGGGTTCTTTGAGTCAAAACCGATATTGGTACGCAGCTCTTGCGCTTTGGGCGGGTTGTCACGTAATTGCGCGTCATGGAAGCAGAAATTAATTGCATCTAAACGGAAGCCATCTACACCGCGTTTTAACCAAAATTCGATATTATCAAGGGTCGCTTGACGCACTTCTGGGTTATGGAAGTTAAGGTCTGGCTGACTGGTTAAGAAGTTATGAAGGTAGTATTGTTGACGGCGTGGTTCCCACGTCCAAGCAACACCACCAAAAATAGACATCCAGTTATTTGGCGGAGTGCCATCTGGCTTAGCATCAGCCCATACGTACCAATCAGCTTTATCATTGGTTTTGTCTTCACGACTTTCTAAGAACCAAGCGTGCTGATAAGATGTATGACTTAATACTTGATCAATCATGATCTTAATGCCACGGTCATGGGCTTTGGCGATCAGCTCATCAAAATCTGATAACTGCCCGAATAGCGGATCGATGTCGCGATAATCGCTGATGTCGTAACCGAAGTCTTTCATAGGAGATTTAAAGAATGGCGATACCCAAATCGCATCTACACCTAAGCTTTTGATGTAGTCTAATTTTGCGATGATACCCGGAATATCACCAATACCATCTTGGTTGGCATCATAGAAGCTGCGTGGATATACCTGATAAATTACAGCGCCGCGCCACCACATTTGTTCTTTCATTTAAAACCCCAAAGACTCTTCTTAATCGCCCTATACCTCATTTTGTGCTCAGTGCCACGGTTACCGACACTCAGTTTTAAAAGACCCGAGGCATAATCGGATAGTCGTTATAATATTGTCATAAAGAATACGCGTTATGATTTTTTCGTAACAGCCTTTGCATACGTATTCAGGATTTGCAGTTTTATGAATGACGCTATGATGCAATCATCAAAAAAAATGACAAAGAGGTTGGGTGTGAGTAAAGTTTTTTTGGCAATGGGACTAGTTACAGGGCTGCTTTTAAACCCTTTAGTTACAGTACAAGCTGTTGAAAATAAAAACAATGACAAACCTTATACGATTGTATCAAAAGCGCATAAATATGTGTCTCACAGCTATCAAAATGGTGAGTTGACGGTTACCACAACACTGGGTGATGTTACCTTCTCTGCACTGAACGACAGTGCCATTGAAGCAGTATTCAATGCCAAACAAGCTGCAGTTTCGGCAAGTGACCTGCCTTCTTATACCATCAGTGAATCACACCAAGACCACACCTTACTCTTTAGTCAGAAGGCTTCACAGCAAGGCAATGTGCTTATTGGCTCAGCAGGCAATATGCGTGTCGAAATTACCACGCAGCCTTATTCAGTAAGTTACTTTAAAGGCAAACAATTACTGATAAAAGAAGAGCAAGGTTTTTACTCAGGCACTGTGATTGAGCAACATGACAGCCAAACTCAAACACATAACGTACACGGTATTCGCTTTAACTTAAATGACAGTGAGCAATTACTTGGTACAGGCGAGCGCGTATTAGGTATGGACCGCCGCGGCCATCGTTTACCTTTATACAACCGTGCGCATTATGGTTATGAAACTGAATCAATACAAATGAACTACAGCTTACCTGCGGTGATGTCCAATAAACAATATATGCTGCTATTTGATAACAGCGCCAAAGGCTGGGTTGATTTAGCAAAATCTGAACAAAATGTCTTGCAGTTCGAAGCTGTGGCAGGTCGTAACGCTTATATTGTTGTGGCGGGTGATTCTTACCCTGAACTGATTGCCAACTACACCGATATCAGCGGTACTCAGCCAATGTTACCTCGCTGGGCGTTTGGTAATTTTGCCTCGCGCTTTGGCTATCGCACACAACAAGAAGTAATGGGCACAGCTGCTAAATTTAAAGCGCTAAATATTCCACTCGACTCCATCATCATTGACTTGTATTGGTTTGGTAAAGACATTCAAGGCCATATGGGCAACCTTGCTTGGGATAAAGAGGCGTTTCCTGAACCTGAAAAAATGCTGCGCGAACTCCGTGCGCAAGGCATTCAACCTATTCTGATCACTGAGCCATTTATTCTCTCAAGTTCAAAACGTTGGGATGATGCAGTTGCACAAAAAGTGCTGGCAAAAAATACCGAAGGCAACCCAAAAACATTTGATTTTTACTTCGGTAATACCGGCATTATCGACGTCTTCAACGACACAGGTAAAAACTGGTTTAATAATATTTATCAAAAACTTGCTGAACAAGGTGTGCAAGGTTGGTGGGGCGATTTAGGTGAACCAGAAGTACACCCGAGTGATGCATTGCACACCCTAGATAATGGCCAGCAAGTGTCTGCCGATGCCATTCATAACGCCTACGGTCATCAATGGGCAAAAATGTTATTTCAACATTTACAAACCACGCAACCTGAACAACGTCCATTTATTTTAATGCGTGCAGGTGCTGCTGGCTCTCAGCGATTTGGCATGATCCCTTGGACTGGGGATGTAAATAGAACTTGGGGCGGATTAAAACCCCAAGTTGAGTTATCACTGCAAATGGGCATGTTTGGTTTAGGTTATACACACTCTGATTTAGGTGGGTTTGCCGGTGGTGAGGAGTTTAATAAAGAGCTGTATATCCGTTGGTTACAATACGGTGTATTCCAACCGATTTACCGCCCGCATGGCCAAGAACATATTCCTTCTGAAGTGGTATTCCACGATAAAGAAACGCAAGATATTTTGCGTAAGTTCATCGAACTTAGATACCAAATGATGCCTTATAACTACACGTTAGCGTATCAAAATAGTCAATCAGGTCTACCGCTGATGCGACCAACCTTTATAGATGACACTGCTAACACTGACCTTTCGAACAAAGATAGCTACCTATGGGGCGATGCATTTTTCGTACATCCTATTACCTCCGCTAGTTTAAGTTCTGTAGACGTCACGCTGCCAGAGGGAGTGTGGTTTAACTACTTCACTGGCAAAAAGTACGAAGGCGGTAAAACACATAGAGTAGAGGCAAATCTTGAGCAAATCCCTGTATTCGTTAAAGCGGGGGCATTTGTGCCTATGGTTGAGAAGTTCCAAACCACGCAAAACTACAGCTCTGATCACCTCACCTTACATTATTGGGCTGATAACCAAGTGCAAAATGCAACGGGCAGTATGTATGAAGATGATGGCCACACCATGAATGCCGACAAACTTGGCGAGTTTGAGCTACTAAATTTCGCTGCGAAGCAGAATAATAGCCAACTGGGCATGTTACTTATGCGTCAAGGCAAAGGTTATAAAAGCATGCCTAAAGCACGTAAGATCACCTTAAAGATCCATAACTGGCAACAGCAGCCAAAGCAGGTTAAGGTAGGCGACCAAATCATTCAATCTTATGATTGGAATAATAAAAACAGCACCTTAACGGTGAAATTTAACTGGCAACATCAGCCACTGACACTACAGGTTCAATAACATGACAACACAACAGTCTGAGTCTTTAACCCGTATTATCGCCGACATTGGCGGCACCAATATTCGTCTTGCTATTGTCGACGAGCAAGCCGACGGCTATTACCGCAATATCAGCACCTATAAATGTGCTGATTATGCCGGTCTTGCCGAAGTATTAAAGCTGTATATCAGCGAGCAGCAATTAGAAAACAGCCGATTAAGTGCTTGTTTAGCCATTGCGTGTCCGGTGGATGATGATTTAATTTCAATGACAAACTTGCCTTGGCAGTTTTCACAATCGGCATTAAAAGAGACATTAAAGCTTGAGTCTTTAACGCTGATTAATGATTACACCGCCATTGCTATGGCTATTCCACTTTTGAGTGATGAACAAAAAGTGAAAATCGGTGACGGTGAAGCCGTTGCAGGTAAACCTATTTCAGTGTGTGGTCCAGGTACAGGGTTAGGTGTTGCGAATCTTATCCCTGTTGGTGACAAATGGCACTGTGTTAGTGGCGAAGGCGGTCATGTAGATTATGCACCTGTTGGCGAGCTCGAAATCGAGATTTTGCGTTTCTTAAACAAGATTAAGCAGCGCGTTTCTTACGAGCAATTGCTATCGGGTTATGGTTTAGAGCAAGTTTATCAAGCTGTTTCTGCCATTAAACAAAACCCAAATACTGAAAAGCTGTCAGCACAGCAAATATCAGAGCGCGGCTTATGCAATGACTGTGAATACTGTAACCTCGCACTCAATGTATTTTGTCGTGTACTCGGCGCCTTTGCAGGTAATTTGGCACTAACATGCAATAGCGTCGGCGGTGTCTACATCGCCGGTGGCATAGTGCCTCGCTTTGTTGATTTCTTAAAATCAACGGCATTTAGAGAGCGCTTTGAAAATAAAGGCCGTTTATCACACATTCCACGTCAAGCGCCAACTTATGTGATCACAGAAAGCCAGCCGGGCCTATTGGGTGCTGCGGCCTATGCGATGCAAAGCTAAAAGTTAAAAGTTAAAAGTTAAAAGTTAAAAGTTAAAAGTTAAGTAAAGCCCTCACTTAGCTTTTAGCTTAATTATTTATTCTATATTGTATTTTTTTAACCCTACGCCTTCAGCTAAATAGCTAAAAAACCTGCTAAATTTAATTAGAAATAGTCCCTTTTTTAAACTAGGCTTTAACTAATCAAGCTGCCTCTAAAAATTTCAAAAGCCTTTTATGGATAAACTGTTTAGCTTTGCCCGTGCTGTTTTCATGTTACTACTAATTATTTCTAGCAACAGCTTCGCGCAGATCCCACTACTGACCAATGAATATGCGGTGAAAAGACTCACTGCCGAAGAAGGGTTCGTATCATCTGAAATCTATTCCATCATTCAAGACAAACAAGGGTTGATTTGGTTTGGCACCGCCGAAAATGGCGTGATGCGTTATGACGGCAGAAAAGTCACACTATTCGAATTTGACAGCATGAGTGACAACGGTCTATCGCATAACGATGCGGGCAACCTAATGCTTGATAGAAACGGGAGTATTTGGATCGGAACTTGGGGTGGTGGCGCTAATCGCTACAATCCCAAATCTGGTAAATTCGATAATTATCTAAACGACCCAAAGCGCAGCGACTCTATTTCGGCAAACCGCATTCAGTCTCTTCATCATGATGACGATGGTTCTATATGGCTTGGCTCTTATGACCAAGGGTTAAATCTATATTTGGGTGAAAACCAATTTTCTCATGTAAAAAAAGCCACTGAGACAGTCTCAGGTTTAAGCCATAACCGCATTTGGGATATTGAGAATAAAGACAAAGATACACTCTGGGTTGCTACCAGCTTCGGATTAAATTTGTTCAACAAAAAAAGTTTTACTTTTAAGTATTTTTTCCCAGATCCAAATAACAATACCCCAACCGGGGCAAACGAAATTCGTCATATTCTCAAAACACGTAGCGACCAAATTTATATTGGCACACAACAAGGCCCTTTTAAGTTCCACCCGAATAGTGGACAGTTTACGCAACTTGGTCTGTTCGATAATGAGAATTTAGGCCAGGTTAACTCTATGATCGAAGACCAAGAGGGTTTCATTTGGTTTGTCACCAGCAAAGGGGTTTTTAGGCTAGACCCTGCCGATGATGAAATCAAGCAACTCGAGTTAGAGCACAATAGTGGCTTGCGTATTATTTTCGAAGACAGAGGTAGAACTCTTTGGATCACCAATGAAGTGCAAGGTATTTACAAGCTAGTGCCTCATCGGAAATTCAAATCAATCCAAAGCCCAGAACTTGTGGCACCAAATGGTATTTTAAGTGATACAAACGGTGATTTACTTATCGCAACATCCAACTCCGAATTGTTCAAGTGGCAAGTTGACTCTCAGAGGCTTGAAAAGCTGTCAGGCGCTATTTTTAATGAAGCAAGTGGCTTCAACAATAACCGCTTGCTAGAACGTCCAGTACTTTATTTGTCTGACGATGATGTACTTTGGGTTGCGCAAGATGATGGCTTAGCAACGTTTGACCTAACCACTTACGATATCAAGCTAATATCCTATCCCAAGGATGATCCAGGCCATAGAGAATTTCGAGAGATCCGCGCTCTGCATGCAGATAAATTGGGCAAAGTTTGGATAGGCACATACAAAAACGGGGTATATACCTATGACCCACAAGAACAAGAATTTACACACTTAGATTCGAGTTATGGTCTTACCCACCCCGAAGTACTCGAAATTTTTAGAGATGACATAGGTAATATGTGGGTAGGAACAGGTGATGGCGCAAATTTATGGCAAGAAGATATGCAATTTTTCATGCCTTTTAAAAATAATCGCTACAATCCCGATAGCTTGCTCGGAAGTATTGTTCAAGACATCCACCAAACAAGAAATGGTGAGATATGGATTGCCACGCAAAAAGGGTTAAATCTATACAAACCCGAGGCGCAAAACTTCAAACATGTTAGAAAAGAAGATGGCTTGCCCACCAATTTAATTAGAGCCATCGCCGATGATGCTGAGGGCTACTTATGGCTTACCACCAATAAAGGCGTTTCTAAGTATTCGCCCAATAACGACACTATTAAGAATTTTGACAGCCAAGACGGTTTATTAGGTTTAAATTATTACCCTAATAGCCTAGTGAAAGGCAGCAGTAACATCTTTTTTACAAGTAGCCAACGTGGTATTGAGTATTTTAGTTCTACTTCTTTGACCAGCAATCAGGTTGACCCAAACCTTATATTAACCGGATTTAACGTAATGGGGCAGCCGGTGAAATTAGATAAGCCATACTCCTATGTCACTGACATCTACCTGTCTCATTTAGATTATGTATTTTCTTTCGAGTTTGCAGTTTTAGATTTTATTTCACCTAACAAAAATCAATACGCATACAAGCTAGAGGGGTATGACGACAAATGGATTGAGATAGGTAATCGTAATATTGCCTCATTCACCAATTTAGATGGCGGTGACTATAGGTTTATGGTCAAAGCCACTAACAGTAACGGGGAGTGGAGCCAGAATATGCTCATAGTAAACCTACATGTCTCTCCCCCGCTTTGGCAGACATGGTGGGCTTATTGTATCTATATTCTGATATTATTGGCCCTCATTTTTAGTGCAATTTATTTAAGAACACGACTTCAAAAAGTAGAAATAACGAGACAAAAACAATTTGTGACTAAGCTGGAGCAACAGGTCTCTGAGAAAACTGCGTCACTGGAATCTCAAGCCAAGGAGCTTGCTTCTGCGCTCGAGAAGGCAGAAGAGGCTACGCAATTGAAATCAGATTTTTTAGCCAATATGAGTCACGAAATCAGAACACCTATGAATGGTGTAATTGGTATGTTGAATCTACTAAGGGCCGGAGAGCTAAACTCTGAGCAAGCTCACACAGTTGATATTGCTCGAACCAGTGCAAATTCGTTGCTGACATTAATCAACGATATTTTAGACTTTTCTAAAATCGAAGCAGATAAACTCGAATTAGAAAATATTGAATTTGATATCAGGGAGTTGATTGAATTACTTGCCGAATCGATGTCACTCAGCGCGCAAAGTAAAGGTGTTGAGATTGTGCTCGATTTAACTGAACTTAAAAAGACTACCATAAAATCTGATCCGGGTCGGATCAGGCAGATACTGACAAACATACTTAGTAATGCCATTAAGTTTACCGAGCATGGCGAAATTGTTATTGCAGCTAAACTGCAAGCAACAGTCTCGCCAGATATCTTCGAATTAAACTGCCAAATCCGCGATACAGGAATTGGTATACCTAACGATAAACTCATCTCACTATTTGATGCATTTAGCCAAGTTGATGCCTCCACAACCAGAAAGTATGGTGGTACAGGCCTCGGGCTTAGTATTACGAAGCGCTTATGTCAGTTGCTAGGAGGTGATATCAATGTCACCAGCGAAGTGGGTGTTGGAAGCTGCTTTACCATAACTTGTCTCACAACAGGTCAAAATCAATCAACCTCAAAGCATTATGAGCTTGGGCATCTAGCGTTGAAACTACTGCTGGTTGATTCAAATAGTTCAAGTCGCTTTGCACTCAAGAAACAACTCAACGCCTGGGGTATAGAAGTGGTAGATTGTGTAAGCGGTGAAGCTGCACTAAACACGTTAAAAACACAAAAGATGCAAAGCACAGCAGCTTTCGATATTGTACTATTTGATAAGTATTTGCCCTGCATGCAAGGCGAGTCATTTGCGAAACAACTGAGAACCAAGACTAATTTTAGTGAAACTAAACTTGTCATGATGGGCAGGCTGAACGAGCAGTATAGCCAAACACAAATTATCGAACTGGGAGTTGATGCCTATTTTTACAAGCCAATCACCCAAGCAGCCTTACTAAAATCTCTCGCGATAGCGAACACTGAACTTCGTCATCAGCTTGAAACGAGTAATTTAAAAGCAGTCACTGTTGAAAAGGTAGCAACTACATCTAACTCTGTGTCTGATTGGGCTGCCAACGTGCACCTATTACTGGTAGAAGACAACAAAGTTAACCAACTGGTTGCGTTAAAAGTATTGAGTAATATTGGCATAAAAACAGATATAGCTGAAAACGGCTTACAAGCCATTGAAAAACTCTCTAAATCAGATGAATCCAGACCATTCACACTAATTTTAATGGATTGCCAAATGCCAGAAATGGACGGCTATCAAGCAACTCAAGCTATTCGCCTAGGTGAAGCAGGCGATAGAAATTCTGTTATTCCTATTATTGCAATGACTGCAAATGCCATGCAGGGCGACAAACAAAAATGCCTTGATGCGGGCATGAGCGATTACATTACTAAGCCGATTGTAGAAGCCAAAGTCATTGAAAAGCTGAAAGAGTGGTCAATTAAGTAGTCGGTAATGTTCTCTTAATACTGACTTAATCTGCCACTTCATCGAGTTTTGAATACGTATGCATAACATGGTGGTTGTTTCGTATACTCGGTAGTATTGATTAGATGTCATATTAAATGCCATTTTTTATGGTTTAAACTTACTAATAAGTGAATGCTAATTAGTTAAGGCTACCAGTCAAAATATTGGTATAAATTCACAATAAGAGTCGCTTTATGACCAGACAACAAACACAAAACTCTAAACCAAAATTGAGCTTCTGGCAGATCTGGAATGTCAGTTTTGGTTTCTTAGGCGTACAGTTTGGCTTTGCCTTACAAAACGCCAACGCCAGTCGAATTCTTTCAGATCTTGGCGCAGATCTTCATTCTCTTTCTCTCTTTTGGCTGGTAGCCCCTGTGATGGGCTTAATCATTCAGCCTATTGTTGGTTCAGCATCAGATAAAACATGGAATCGTTTAGGAAGACGTAACCCGTATATTTTAGCCGGTGGTATTGCTGCAGCATTTGGTATGTTACTGATGCCAAACTCTTCAAACATTGCCACTTTCATGACACCACTCTTGTTTGGCGCCATGATGCTGGCATTGATGGATGCCGCATTTAACCTAGCTTTCCAACCATTCCGTGCCCTTGTTTCAGATATGGTTTCTGAAAATCAACGCAACCTTGGTTATTCAATTCAGTCGTTCCTCATCAATATCGGCGCAGTATTTGGCTCTATTTTGCCTTTCTTACTTACCAATGTAATTGGTCTAGAAAACGTTGCAGATAAGGGTGAAGTCGCCCCTTCAGTTATTTGGGCATTCTATATCGGTGCAACCGTGATGTTAGGTTCGGTGCTTTGGACTGTTCTTCGCACCAAAGAATACGCACCTGGCGAAAATGGGTTACCAGAATTAAACCAAGAGGTCGAAAAACTACCACTTGGTAAGCGCCTTGCTGGTTTCTTCGGGTTAATGAAAACCATGCCTGAAACAATGAAACGCCTTGCTGTTGTTCAGTTTTTCTCATGGTTTGCTCTATTCATTATGTGGGTTTACACCATGCCTGCCATCACCCAACATATCTGGGGTGTGGATGCTAAATGGTTTGATCCTGACTACCTATCCCAAGTTGCCCAAGTACCAGCGCATATTGCTAAAGCTAAAGGCACTGCAGGTGATTGGGTCGGTATTATGTTTGCGGCATACTCGGTTTTTGCTGCTATCGCATCATTATTCATGGCAAAAGTCGCTAATCAAATAGGTCGTAAGCTGACTTATTCTATTTCACTTCTAGCAGGCGCAATTGGCTATATCAGTATCATTTTCTGGCAAGACAGTACACTGACAATGGTGAATTTAGGCATAACTGAAATCGAAGTGCCACAAGGTGCTGTAATGCTAATGATTTCGATGATTGGTGTTGGTATGGCGTGGGCGGCGATTTTAGCCATGCCTTATGCCATTCTTGCTGGCAGCTTACCGCCGAAACAAACTGGCGTGTATATGGGTATTTTCAACTTCACCATTGCCGCGCCACAAATTGTATCGGGTTTGTTTGCAGGTTGGATTTTAACCTCAGTATTCGAAAACCAAGCAATTTACATCATGATGATGGCCGGTGGTGCAATGTTGCTTGCAGCGCTGTCGGTTTATTTCGTGAAAGAGAATGATTCGGTAACAGCTGAGGCCAGCTCAGAGCAAGCTACCGTTTAATACAGCTTTATCAATCCCAAGTAAAAGCCGCCAAGATAACCTCTTTGGCGGCTTTTTTATGCTTACATTATTTCAATTACAACGTTATAGGTGCACGGAAAAACCTGAACTCTGGAGAATAAATCTCTCAACCAAAATTCAAGTTAACAAGACTGTCTAACAATTAACTGAGGCTCTATTAAGCGGCTGTCAACTGCTTTACCTGCGATCATATCAAGTAACGCTTCGACCAATAACTCACCTGCGCGCTTGGTGTCTTGCTTCACTGTAGAAAGTGGCGGTGAGGTAAAGTTGGCAACAGCAATGTCATCAAAACCAGCAACTCCTACGTCTTTAGGAATGCTTAGACCATGCTCTTTAAGCGCTCTCATTGCACCTACTGCGATCAAGTCACATGCTGCACAAATCGCATCAAACTCAACGCCTGAGTCGAGTAATTTTTTCGCCGCATCATAGCCTGCTTCTTCAGTGTACAAAGCGTTTATTTGTAGCCTCTCATCGACCTCAATACCTTGCTCTTCAAGCGCCGCACAGTGACCCTTATATCGGTCGAAAAATTCTGGCGCATGGCTTGAAGCTGTGCCTAAGAAAGCCAACTTTTTACGGCCCTGATTTAGTACATGTTGCGTTATTTCTTTGCCACCCGAAAAGTTATCACACCCAATTGCAGAGCCTTTTAGCTGATCTTCACCCACACCCCAGCGCACATAATGGGTGCCTTGCGCTGATAGTTTTGTGAGCTTTTCAGCAAAGTCGACATAGTCACCATAGCCCAGCAAAATTAGACCATCAGCTTTATTACTGTCTTCAAAGTCGGCATGCCAGTCGTTACTCGCTTGCTGAAACGATACTAATAAGTCATAGCCTCTATCTGCACAGGCGCGGGTAATACTGCCCAACATAGATAAAAAGAAAGGATTAATGGCTGAGCCATCATCAGTTGGGTCTTCAAAAAGTAATAACGCAATCGTATCGCTGTGTTGTGAGCGCAAATTGCTCGCATTTTTATCAACTTTGTAATTCAGTTCTTTAGCAATTTTTTGCACCTTTTCACGGGTTTCTTGGTTCACCAAAGGGCTATTACGCAAAGCGCGCGAAACCGTAGATTGAGACACCCCAGCAAGGTAAGCGATATCGAAAGACGTTGCTTTTTTCACAGACAAAACTCGTTGTTAAACTCATTTAAGAATATACCTGAGTAGACCTTTTATGTGTAGTTAAAAGCACAAGATTGATTCGTATAGTAAAATCGACTTTTTGTTATTACGTGACTTCATGTCATGCAATGTATTACCAATAAAAAAAGCGTGAGGTAAACCCACGCTTTTATTAAGTAGAAACTCTTATTTATGATTAGGATCATAAATCGACTTCTTCACTTACTGCATCATCACCCAATGCCATAACGTCTCGAACATTTTTTTGCACTGTAATAGCTGCAAAGCCACTTAATAAAAATGCCATGGCGTAAAAGCCTTTTTCGCTCAGTAACAATTCTGCATTTACTAGACCCACGGTTAACAGTGCAATTGCAGATCCAGCAGCAGCCCAGCACATTATAAAATAAGGTTTTGAAATGGTTTGACCTTCCATTTTATCGCGAATGGTCTTTTGCAAAGACACGAATGAAAACAGACCAAAAAATAATACGGCCAGGTAATAGCCTTTTTCATTCAATTGCATGGTGGCATTTGCTAAACCAATTAAGAATGCCGTAACACCGGCTACTAACATAGCAACTGACGCCATTCTGAAAGCCTTACTTGGTTTATTAATAAGCACTTGTTTATTCATCATCTGTGTCTCCATTATTCTTGAACTCGTTACGCCGTTTAACAGACCTTGTTTGTGTAGACCTAGTATTAGAGACACATTCGATTTAGTAAACCCAAACTATAAAAGATTAGTATTTGGGAACTAAAAGTATTATTTTAATAAACTTTACTAGGGTTTCACTACACACAGTCTCTGAGACATGTTCAATGTAGACTGTTATTTTTACATTAGAACCCTAAGCACCGTCATCCTGACGAAAATCAGGAACCATTGAGTTAAAAAGCCTTAAAACCATTACTTTAAAGTGCTATCAACAAACACCTGTATCTGTTCAAGCATTTGCTCATAGTACGGGTTAAAGGTTAAGCGCTGCAAATTAGGTATCGTTTCTAAGTTCGCTTCTGTTAGCTCACCTAAAGTAACAGCACTGGCTGTTTTACAACTGCTAAATAGCTCTGTACCGGTTAAATGCTCGCAATTTCGATAACTACCTTGCCAACCATAATGTAGGTTACTAGGCGCATTGGTTGGCGATGTATGCGCGATATCAAGCACGTCCTTACAATAAACTTGTCCTGCACACGAAAAGGTCGTAACGGTTTTTAATGAATTAGGTAAGGCGTTAAGTTGATCTTCAACTTTATTCGCAAAGTAATACACAAGCCTATCTTGTGATTGCGCAGCCCCATTCTGGGCATGCCAATGGGCAAGTATATTTACCGTTGCGTCAGTTTCTATGGTTTGGTCCACTTCGCTCGCCACCACAAAAAATGGTGTATTGCGCAGCCCTTTTAACTTTTCCGGTTCAATTCGCTTCATAAGCGCATGCACTTGTGCGCCCGCATTCGCAGGAAACGACTCATACTTAGCAAAATCAATATCAGCGGCCTCATCTAAATAATCACTAAACCAACTAACGTATTTCGCCGCCCACGCCATCCCCGCTTTGGCTTCGCTTGCTGGCGACCATAACATTACCCCTTTAAGTTTTTGCTGCTCAGTTTCGTTCAAGGTATTGCGGTTCAAGTAATCAACAACCAAAGCACCGCCTGTTGAAAAGCCACCTAAATACACATTGTCGAAATCGTTTAACATACTTTTAATGGCATACGATGCCGCCTGTCGCCAATCAGCTTGGTCTATATCAACCAATGCTTCTGCGGCCGTACCGTGCCCAGGTAATAACAGAGTTCGCACCGAGATACCCTGATCTACAAATGAATTGGCTAAATCATGAAATAAATACGGCGAATCAGTTAAACCATGAATAAGTAATACCGCGGCTTTTTCGTTATCGGCTTTAAGTTCAAACGGAGTGATTAAGTCTACGACCTTAAGTGGCTTATCTGCATACAAGCGCTTGCTGGTTGACGTTGATATTGGGCAAGGCATACTTGCTTTAGGATTTTGCGCATTAATATGCGCACGCGCCGCAACCAAATAATCTGTATAAGGTTGGTCTGATGAAAAGTCGAAGTTAATGCGCTTAACGCCGCCTTTGGCGAATCGATATGTGCCTGCTTGTTTATATTTTTCGATTTGCGCAAGGTCATTGTTAATCGTAATACAGTTAAGCGAACTCGCCGCTTTAGCTGCAAA
>CAYZOE010000016.1:18609-24991 GCA_964479805.1 uncultured Pseudoalteromonas sp.
ACTCGCAGATAAAGCAACAGCACTCAACATCGCCTTTTTAAAAGTAGTATTAACTGACATGTAAAGACTCCTTCTAATCTTGTAATTTATTGCGTCTAAATTGCTCGAATAAAGTCGGCTCCCATGCTCGCATCGCAAACAAAAGCCCCATATGTTTACGTTTGGCAATTGGCAGCGCCGAATCTTCTTGGTTTAAAATCGCCGCTTCTTTAGTGAGCTGATTCAATTTACGCTGAATGATCTCAATCGAAGAATTGGAATAACGACCTCGTAAATAAAAACGAAAGCTATCTTCTTCATCAAACTTACTCGCCATAAAACGATGCAACACTTCTTGTTCCATAAAACGCTCAAGCGGACCGTTTTTGATCCATCTGAAATCTTGAGCGATGAGGAGTTTATAGTGGTTGTTAGGCAGTAATTGAATTAGCTTGATCTTATCGAGCCGCGCAAATAAGCGAATAAGCTCAAACTGGTCGATATCATATTGTTCAATAATATCGTCAAACTGCCATGCATCTCTTACACACACCGCCACCAGCAACAGTTTAGGGTTATCAATAAGCTCTTGCTCTTGATCTAACGTTAGCTCTGTTAGTTGGTCTTGTTGCTTCTCAGTGATGGTAAATAGATCAGACAAGCTAATCTGCAATAAATGACAGATCTCTTCTAAGCGCTGCAAAGTAAAGCTTTGCTGAGCAAAAATACGTTTAATATTTGCCTCGCTCATATCGAGCTTTTCAGCAATGTCTTTGTACGTTAGCTTTTGCTGTTTAAGCAGCATTTTTAGTGTATCGCTCACTTGCGAAATTTGGCTCATAGTGTTCCTTAAATTTATTACCAACAGCTTTCAAAAGCATTTAAACGGCATAAAAGTCATTGCTGCCAACAGCCAAGCAAATTGAATTAGCCTGAGCAAAAAGCCAGATAGTTTAGGATTAATATACTTAGAGTTTCTTAAATTGCTACATCTAATAACTGAGTTTACGTAATTAATCCTCTGGTCTAACTTGTAGTCAACGCAAACAAACACAGTATGTTGAATTTTAAAGGACACCACTATGAAACGCATTTCTCAACTTTTCACATTAGGTTTAATTGCATTGACGTCATTTGCATCACACGCAGAATCAGCGTCTGAACATGCCAGCAAAGGCAGCCGCCACTCAGCACTTGCTAGTGCACACAGCACAACAGCTAGCGCCCAAGTAGCCAGCGGCGTGGTCGTAGTGCCATTATTAGTTGTTGGCAGCACCGCATCAGCTAGCCAAGCCGTTGGCGAGTCGCTAATCGATACCGCATCAGGCAAACATAAAATCGATAAACATGAACCGCTCGAAATTACCGAAATCACCATCACAGTTGACCGCTCACCCGCAGAGCAAATGAAGAAGTCAGAAAAGAAAGGCTAATTAACTAAAATACCTAACAAAAGCTGTAAAGCCCCTTTACGGCTTTTAATTAAGGAGCACGTCATGCGCTACTTTAAATCTCTAATCTTCTTATTTATTTTACTGCTTTCTCTAAACACCTTTGCAGGCAGCCAGCAAAACAGCGAATCTAAATTTGCAGCTGAGGAAGTCGCAAGCTTTGCTAAATCAGTCGAAAAGTACGCAGCGAAGCAAGGCGCACGGGCGTTTATTATTGCGCGTTTGGGTCAACCCGAAAAAGACTTACCTCATGGCTTTCAATTCACCCACACTGCTATTGCCATTTACTCTCAGATTACGTTAGACAATGGCGACAAAGCTAAAGGCTATGCCATTTATAACCTCTATCAAAATGCCGAGAACCCAGCAAAGAGTGCGTTAATGACCGACTACCCCGTCGATTTTTTCTGGGGCGTAGAAAGTCTAAAAGCCGGGATTATTATTCCCTCACCTGACTTGCAAATTCGTTTAATTGAAGCCATCTCATCAGGTAAAAACAAAACACTGCATAACCCTAATTACTCGTTAATCGCCAACCCGTTTAACAACCAATTTCAAAACTGTACAGAGCACACGCTGAATGTGATCAATGCTGCGATATACGAAACCGATGACATGGCGCGCATTAAAGCCAATACCGAAGCCTACTTCACACCGCAACTTGTGAAAGTGAGCCGCTTTAAATTGGCATTAGGGAATTGGTTTGCCAAAGGTGTAAGTACAGAAGACCATGGGCGAAAGATTCAAACGACCAGCTTTACGAGTATTGCCCAGTATTTACATGAGTTTGGCTTGATGGAAGAAGCGGTGGTCTTTGAGGAAGGAGAGGTGAGTAGATTATTTTAGTTTTGCATAGTTCTTCTTTAGCGCAATAGGTTTGAAGCTTGCTTTCAATTTGACTCTTTGTCGCATTGGCGACGACAACCAAGGGGAGGCTGCCGCCGGTCTCCCCTTGGAACCCCACGGCGCCCTTCATCACACTAGATCCTTCAAACAGTAAATTGATATGAACGTACACGCCATGAAGGTACTTCCATGTACAAGCATGGCTTGGCTCGCATCCATGCGAGCACATTACTCATCAATTCATTATTTTCAGGGTGTGATAAAAGGGAATTGGAGTTGTCTGTAAATCTTCAAAAAAGCCAAATTCTTGTTAAGAAAAAGAGACAGAAATTCAAATTAAGAAAAAGAGACAGAAATTCAAATTAAGAAATATTCGCAGCTAATTCAACATAGTTGAAATACTCATCGAAACTCAGATAATCAACCTGATGCGGAAAACGCTTCATTTCCTTTTGAAAATCAATATAGATTTTTTCTTTTAAAGAATATGGGTTGTTTGTGCCACTTCTGCCGAAATTTATTTTGGTTACTTCTCCATCAATTAAGTTTTTTAATTGCGAGTTAAATTCAAAACCTTTTGAATTCAAACCTTTTAATATTTTCAAAATATTAAACAAGTACTCATCCATATCATTGGCACTATCATCTAACGACTCGTTGATCATAGCAGCAAAAAGCAAGGACGAGTTTTTATTACCATTGTAATTTTTGTATTTGTCTCTTAGTTCAAGAGAGTATGTATTTTTCCCTTCTCTCTTCTTTGAATATGAGAAGGTAAAATCGGGGTGCGAAAACTCACATAAAAGCTGAATCAAAAGCACCGATTCAAACTTTTTATTTTTATCTAACGTCAGTACTATGGATTCATACTTTTCAAATAACTGTTTTAACCTTCTAAGTGTTAAGCCGTAATAATTCGAGATATTGCAAAGAATAGCTGCTAAATATTCTTTAGCCTCTTTCCCTTCATCTTTCATTGGGAAAAATAAATCATCTAAATAGCTTTCAATATTCGAGTTTTCTATTAAAAAGAGCGCAAACATAAATTTATCAGGTTCGGGAAGCTTGGCACTTCTTTCAAAGAATCTAGACAAATACTCAGCTCCATCAAATGATTCTCCATAGATTGCATTAACAGAGTGGCTAAGTTGTTCTGTATCTGTGGCAACAATAAAAATCATACCTTCGACATCAAAAATGTGTTTAATTGTTTCCAATAACTCTATGGCATAGTTTGGCCTGCACCTGTCTAATTCATCGACGTAAATCAAAACTTGTTTATGTTCAGTTGCCAGAACAACCTCAGCCAAAATTGCTCTTAATTCATTTACAGCTTTTTTTTGCTCTAGATATAATGACGATAAATCACTAGAATTATCCTTTTCTTTGAACTGTAAATCTTTGGCAACTGTGTAAAAAGCTCCTTTTTGAGTGGCTAATGACGCTACACCACCTATTAATTTCACCGACTTATTCGTTAGCCATTTGAATTTTTCAAATGCATAATTAATCAAGCCTTTTAAATGTTGGCTTGAATCAACTAATTTAACTTGTTCTAGAAACTCTGAAACGATAACTAAAAGAGGGTCTTTAGAAAAATCAGATTCCCATGCATTAATATAAATTGACGGGACCTTATCTTGAAAACGAGTTTGACTATAAAGCTGCCGCAAAAAGTGTGTCTTCCCAACTCCCCATTGACCATTAATATTGACAGTTAAAGACTGCTTTTGGGACTTTATATATGAAGCTAAAAATTGACCATATTTTTTGTTACCTAACTTACAGTTTTCCCAACAATAATATTCTTCCCAACTTTCAAATGGATCTTTTAAAATTAGCCCCATAATTACACTACCTATTATTATTTTCTTTCAATTATTATACAAAATAGTATTTTAAAACAAACTTTTAGCATAAGCAGAATCAAAAGGCTTACTCTTTATGAATCTAGCAAAGTTAGCTTTGTATTACACAGCTCATCCACAAAACCCACAGGCAACTCCCTTTTCCCTTCTATCTCGCCTGAAAATAAGCAATTGATGAGTAATGTCAGCGCATGGTTGCGCTACAAGGCTGATTAAGTACATGGATGAAAAGGTAAACAGCCATACAAAAGTTAAGATGGTTCATTTCACCTTGCGCAAAAATAATCTTGCTTCGCAACTTATGCTTTGCACCTACATCGATTTTTTATCTTAAAAAACAGCAAGGCAGAGGGGCGCCATGGGAGTCCTGAGAGAAGGTCGAACCCGATTGACCAGCGACACCCGCCCTTTGGTTGCCGTCGCCAACGCGACAAAGAGAAAAATTGAAGGCAAATTTCAATTGTCTCAACTTCAGTCAAAACAGTTCATTTCACCTTGCGCAAAAGTAACCTTGCTTCGCAACATATATTTCGCACCTTAACCCTGACACGCAGCCAATAACTTCTCCACCAACTTGTTATCAGTCAACGACTCCGACAAGGCGACTGCACCAATCATAGTCGCAGCTTCTTTAAGCGCTTCTGCTTCTGTTAGTCCTTGCGATTCTATAAATTTCACAAAACCTTTAAACACTTTTTCGTAGGTTTCTCTGACTAATGGCTCCCTTTGCCTTATGTCAGAAATCAACAAAGCCATCGGGCATTGCTGGTTATCTTTTAGAGTTGAGTCTTGCCCTTGCTGTAAGTAATTATGTTGCAAGCTTGCAAAACCTTGATCGCAACCTTGAGTGATGTTTTCTCTGGCTTCAAATGCAGCAACCACCAGCGCTTGGTTGTATAAGTCAGCCTTCGACTTAAAGTGTGCATAAAATGCACCGCGCGTCATGTTTGCTGATTTCATCACATCATTGATACCCACAGCATCAAAGCCCTTTTCGACAAAAAGCTTGGCGGCGCAGAGCAAAATCTTTTCTTTACTTTTAGTTTTGTGCGTAACATCCCAAGGCATGGGCATTCCTTAAAATATGATCTTGAACATATTGTCGTTGCAAATAATATCGAGTGCAACCATTCAGAAAAGGAAAGTAAAAATGAAAAACCTCAAGATTATAGGCCCTGATTTTTCAACGTTTGTTCGCTCTATTGAGATGATCTGTCAATTAAAGTCATTACCCTATTCGTTGCAAAGCCAGTGGCAAGATGAAGATGTCACTTTGGGCTCTAAAGGACTATTAAAGCTTCACCCTTATGGCAAGGTGCCGGTATTAATTGATGGTGATTTTATCTTGCCTGAATCTAACGCTATTGCTCGTTATCTAGATACACTTACAGGTCCAAGCGTGTTTGCAAGTGACAAGAAGCAAGCTGCCTTAATAGATGCTTGGAGTAGCATGCTGTCGATATATGGTTATCGTGATTTGATCTCTTTGTATGTTTTAACCCTTAAGTTTCCAGCAAATCAAGATGGAACACCTTGTTTAGAAGCCTTGGAAAAAGGAAAGCAAGCAGCACATTCAACATTAAAAATATTGGCTGAAAAATATAAATCACAAAATAAAAAAACTAATTGGTTTTTAGGGGAGCAATTCACTTTAGTTGACGCAATTTTACTGCCTATGCTTGATTACGTTCATGGTTTAGAGGGCGATTTAAACTTGCTAAACCAATATCCTGATCTTAAGCGGTATTATCAAGCTGCCCTTGAATATCCTCATTGCGCTGAAGTGTTGAGTTTTAATAGTTAGCAAATAAACGGGGGAAGGTCTGCACCATATAACCTATTCTCAAAACCAGCAGGCAACTATCCTTCCCCTACTATCATGCCTGAAATTATGCAATTGATAAGTAATGTCAGCGCATGGCGGAATTTTTGTTCTCGACAAATCCCAAGTAGCTAAATCCATTTAGGCAATGCGCTGCAAGGCTGATTTAGCCCATGGGTGGGTGACGAGTGAATGAAGCGAAGCATCGCAACGCGAGGAAGTGGAGGTATGGATGACGACAGGCTGATACTTCAGGGAAGAATTTCGTAGCAATTTCAAATGAAATGATTAAGCTCCCTTTGGTTGCCGTCGCCAGTGCGACAAGAAATGAAATTGAAGATTAATTTAAAATGCCGCCATAAATGACGTGATGCAAATAAGTTTTGAGAGCAATGTTGTTGTACATCCATGTAGCT
>CAYZOE010000016.1:25091-27191 GCA_964479805.1 uncultured Pseudoalteromonas sp.
CCTTGCGCAAAATAACCTTACTTCGTAAGGTGTATTTTGCACGGCATTTAACAAAATATATACAAATGAATAATCTCATGATAGCCTGTCTCGGTTTTTATCTATTAATTTTTAAAACACGGATAGGGGTTGAATGAAGGAAATCGAAAGAAAGCGCAGTGCAGAAAGCTTTAAGCTTCATGTGCAACGTTCACTACGGCAAATGCGGCAAAGTAAAGGCATGTCACAAGCGCAATTGGCTAAAAAAATGATATCCAATGTTGATCAATCTACGATAAGTAATTGGGAGTCTGGTAAAAGTGAAATGACCATGACACAGCTATTAGATGTGTTATTCATTTTTGGTGTCGACCTAGACTCTTATTTTTCGTTTTTAAGGAGAGATTAAATGGAAGCATTATTAGAATATTTAAATTACTTCACATACGCTCCATTGCCAATTTTTTTATTTGCTTTAGTTAGATGTTGGAAGAATATTGGGGCTAGATGGCTTTTAATTCTACTCGTTACTATTGAATGCATTGACCTATACAGTTACCAATACACTATCAAATGGACAACGCATTATTATGGTTGGGTGATGTTCATGAATAGTTTATTTTTACTGCCCTCACTATATAGGAACTCTTTAGCTACTTATCTTCATAATATTACAAATTTAAAGTTTTTTGAACGAGCTAAAACGCTTGAGTTTAGCCAACAAGAAGCTGCGTTAATAATATTGTTTTTGATATCCATGCTGGCTAATTTAATATCTTACAGCGAAGTTTTTTTATATAAATCATTTGTAATTGACGATATGTATTTCAAAAGTTACATCTTAGGTAAACTTCAGTTAGTATTACATATCTTTAGTTGTCTAGCGGCTTTGTCATTATCAACAAATAATAAAGGATATAATTATGAAACAGCTGAATCTTAGAGAAGTTAAAATAATAAAAGGTGGTGTTGGTGGTGGCGTTAAACAACCAGAAAACCCTCCTCGCGGTGATGAAAAAACAGAACAATCAACCAACACCGACGGTAGCTACCAACCAGCGACTTTACCTGTCGAACCTGACGAAGGTTAATTTAGTCTTCACTAATTAACTCAATCACCTAAATAAACCCTGATTTTCAGGGTTTATTTTTATCCAATCAAAAAAATCTCAAAAGTTAAATTATCACCTTCTAAAACACTCGCATTGCTTGTACCTAATATTGACTTTGCATGTAAAGCGCTACATAGTATTTAGCAGTACAATTTTCATTCATTACACATAAAAGGGCATAACAATGAAACAGCTAGAATTTAATGAACTAAAAAAAGTAACGGGTGGGGCTCCAGGTGGTCCAGTTGTCGGTCCAAAGCTTCCTCCTCGCGCAGGTGAAAAAGAAGAACAATCAACCAACACCGACGGAAGCTACCAACCTGCAACTTAACCTGTCGAATCTGACGAAGGTTAATTTAGTCTTCACTAACTAACTGAATCACCTAAATAAACCCTGATTTTCAGGGTTTATTTGTTTTAATCCCATCAAAAAGCCCCTACACTACATAACCTATTCAGCAGATGTGCACCCTGCGCGATTAAAATGCCTGAACAGATAAAAATCTAACGACAAAAATAAAATGAAAATACATTCGTTCAACAGCGGTGTTTCAAGGAAGTAATATGGCTTTAAAAAGACTGTTATTGTTAAGCGCTTTTCTAGTTGGCTGCAATGACAATAGTGAACAAGCAAAACAACCTAATGAACCTCTTGCAGCGCAGACAACCACTGATACAGCTGTAACTGACAGCGACAAAGATGCTGCCAATACTGAATCACTAGCAGAAATTATCACTGAGCCTGAGCCGCTTGAGGTTCTACCTCAAGTCACAACATATACGTTAAAACGTGGTCAAACCATTACCCATGTTTTAAAAGAAGCCGGATTCAGTTTGTCGCAAATTTATGCTCTTGCAAATGACATAAAGCCTCATTTTGATTTTAAGAAAATTAAATCAGGCGCTCAGTTCGATGTTGTCACATACACAGTAAATACGCCTGTTATTAACACTGAAACAATGTCTGATGCCAACAGAAACAGCAACGACACAGTAAGCACTGGCACAG
>CAYZOE010000016.1:27291-54258 GCA_964479805.1 uncultured Pseudoalteromonas sp.
ACAGTAAAAGAACAAAAACACCTTCGCTTTGCCACCAGCTATGGCGAATTAATTGAAGCCACATTAATTGATAACAATTGGCAGTTGTCGCCTATTTCAATAGAAGTGAGGCAGCGTCGATTCAGTAAATCGTTTGAAATCAGTCAAAGCCTTTATAAAGCTGCGAGTCAGGCAGAGATCCCTGCCAATGTGATCAACAGTGCGATTTTAGCCATGTCTCATTTTGTCGACTTTCAACGTGAGATCAGAACGGGCGATAAGATCACATTAAACTTCAGCCAATCAAAGGTGCAACAAGACGCGCATTTATTCGAACAGTTTAGTGCCCCGCAAAAGCTCGTTGCCATAGAATTTGTGAACAACAAAGACGTTTATCAGCTCTACCAGTTTGAAGATGCCTATTACTTTGCTGATGGCAAGCTCGCACAAAACTTTTTAATGAAAACACCGCTCAATGGTGCGCGACTCTCATCGTCTTTTGGTAAGCGAAAACACCCAGTTTTAGGCTACACTCGCCAACATAAAGGCATTGATTTCAGTGCTCCAACTGGTACACCCATTATGGCGGCGGGAAAAGGTAAAGTACTCAAAGCCAGTTACAGTAAAAGCTTCGGCTATCGCGTGTTATTAGAGCATCATGGCGGCTATCGCACCTTGTATGCGCATTTAAAGGGGTTCGCAAAAGGCATTAAAAAAGGCGCCAGTGTAAAACAAGGGCAAATAATTGGTTATTTGGGTAATACCGGTATGTCTACATCGCGTCACTTACACTATGAAGTGCATAAAAATGGCAAGGCAATTAACCCATTAACCATGAAGCAACCAAGTAATATCCAGTTGAAAGGCGAAGAATTTGTGGCATTTAAAGCTCATATTCAAGGTGTAAATCAAAGATATGCGGCCATTAGTAAAAGCGATACCCATATTGCTGAGTGAACACGCCATTCATCTCAATCACAAGCGACAAGGGTTGAGAAAATCTCACTTAGTTTGATTTGTGCTTTAGGGTATAAATAAATACCCAAACAAGGTGCAAATCAAACAAGGATAGCCCGTGAACAGACACCTCGCCTACGATGGCCTCCGTGGCTGGCTGCTTATCATTATTGCCTGTAATCACTTATACGGCAGCTTTGTTACTGAGTTCACCCGTACTCCCCTTGGTTTTGTTTCTGCAGCTGAAGGCTTTGTGTTTTTATCTGGGTTTGTGGCGTACTTGGTTTACGGTCGTTTGATTGAACATCCAGCTCGTTTAAAACAAAAAATTTGGCGCAGAATTGCAACCATTTATGGTTTTCACCTTTTTGCTATTTTCTGCACTTTTTTGCTTGTTTGGCTATTCCCGTTTTTTCAGCCTATTTGGACGGATTTTTTTAATGCAGGTAACTGGTTTATCTCATCTATGCAAAGTTTTGGCTCTGCCATTTTCTTACTTGAACACCCAGGATTCCACGACATTCTGATTTTATATTTGGTGCCAATGATATGCTTACCTTTCGCTATTTTTGCGATTAAACAGGGTAAAGCATATTTAGTTGGTGCTTTATCGTGCTTAGTTTGGCTACTGGCACAATTTATTAGCGCAGATTTTCTGAGCGCTCCGTTTAATACAGTTTTTAGTGATATAAAACTCAATGTCAGTTATTTCGACCCATTTGCATGGCAAATTTACTTTTATATGGGCGTTATTCTCAGCCACCTAAAGTTTGATAAAGGCCATACGTTTGAGTTTTCGATTGCGATAAAAGCCTTCTTGCTCACCTGTATTGCCGCACTCTTTATTATTAAGCATGGGTTCCCTGACCTAATGCAGCCTTATTTTGTAGGCCATGGTAGTGCATCTTTGGTTTATCAAGCGAATCTGCTACTTGCAGCTTATTTAGTTATGCTGCTAATGCGAAAATGTACTTGGTTTTTCACTCTAAAATACCCTGTTTTTCTTGGTCAACATGCCTTGCCTGTGTTTTCATTTCACTGTGTTGCTATCTATTTTATTTTGCCTGCAACAAACCCGTTCACTACACAAAATTGGTATTGGGATGTTTTAGCTTGTGTCGGGTTTGTGTTACTACTCGCACTGCCAGCAAAGTTAGATGCGATTTGGCGCAATAAAATAAGATCAGTTAAAAATGGTACAAAGGCATCGTCTTGCGAGATAGCAGCTCACAAATAGCGCAAACTTTTATACAGTTTTACCTTAATTGACATCAAAACTTATCATGAAAAATGCCCCTTACTTTGCAAAATAGGGGGGTAAAGCAGCCTGAACTCTCGATATATGTAAGTCACGCTCACAGGTCTGCCTGTTACGTGTTTTGGCATACTCCGTTGCTATGAAACAACAACCTAAATTGCCAAAAACACATATAAATAAACGAAAAGCACTACCTTTTAACTATAAAATGTAAATTTAATGTTTACTTTTGAATCTTTTTATGGATTACTAATAACTCAAAAATAAACCATCATTTCAAGGACTGGCCAAAACTCATCTAATTATTAGAGAGGTAAGCTATGTTAAAACCCTTCCATTTAAGCACCTTGCTCATCGGCTTATGTTGCTTCATATCTGCGCAAGTTTACTCAGCTGCTTGTACTGGCAAACTCTATGGTATTAATGCCGGTCGAGGTGAAGTAGGCTTAGTTTTTGATGTAAATGAGTACAGTGGTGACACGTTTATTCATTCAAAAGCACTTTTTAGTTCTGCGGCATTAGCTTATGCCAGCGATTTAAATCGCTTGTACTATATCAGTGCGCCTAGAGCACATGAGTATCAGCTTGATTTGTTAAACGTTGATTTAAATAGTACTGAGTTGAAGTCACTGCCAATTTCAGCCAGTCGACACAAATACACTCGAATTGCCTATGTTGATATGGCATCTAAAACGCATATATCTCTTGCGAAAAGCAAACCTATGTACCGTTTAGCCTACAATGAGAGTACAGGCATGCTAGTTGGCTCATACTTCAATAAGTTGTACAGCATAGATCCCCATACTGGCGCGACATCTTTGCTTGGCACACTCTCAGGCTACACAGAAGACAGTGAAATGTGGCGAGGCGATCTGGCTTTTAATCAAGGACAGTTATATTTAGTTACTAACTCGGCCATTTTTACCGTTAGTCTTGAGTCATTGACATTAAATAAGCTTTCATCTCACTCTATTCCGACTTTAACAGGTGCTGTGTTTAATGGCGAAGGTGCTTTGATCGTTAGCCGAGATAAAACCAATGATTATGGCAGTCTAAATAAAACCGACCTCTACCAAGTTCAACCTTATACCGGTGAGACATGTAAAATGGCAACGCTTCCTGCACAGCTAAATGATTTAGCCGTTGATAACACCGACAGCATAGGCTGCCCAGAAACGCCATTATGCCAACCCCTTACACAACCTGAAATTTCTCTCACTGCAATTACAGCCTCGGTGAATGAAGGTGGCACGTTAGAATTTGAAATCACGCTTGATAGAGCCACAGGACAAGATGTAAAAATTGATGTTTCAACAACTCCTATCACAACACCGAATAATAATTACACCTACCCAGATCAAACCATCACGATTGCTGCTGGTGAAACCAGTTATCGAATCCAGATCCCAACCATTGATAACTCGGTATATGAAGGAAATAAACAATTCACAGTACATGTTTCTGCCACAGAGCAAGCCACAGGGAGTGCACAACAAGCGGCTACAATTGTAGAAAATGACCCGAATACCGCTGAGCAATTACAAAATGCAGCTAAAAATGGTCAAGTAAACTGGGAAGGCTCTGATGGTTGTTGTCATGGTCAGCGTATTAGAGGCATTAAAGGCTATTTTCCAAACGCCCCTGCAGGCACTGTTGTTAATTTTTATATCAGTAGCCAAAAGATAGCAACTAAAACACTGTCTGGAAGTTTTGCTTATGCCGGAGACAGCCAAAGCACTTGGTGGATGAATAATGGCACGGTGGCTTGGGCAACACTGACTTATAACGGCGTGACCGTAAATGTTCATACAGGTCACAAATCTCAAATTCACAATCATCACAATGTAAACTGTGCAAACGGGTGCTGGTAATGTAACTAAAGTACTCTCCCACAATAGTGCAACGCAAAATGGCTTCAAGGAGAGGCCATTTTTTTAGCACCAAAGCTCTCAATGCCAGTAAAGCGTGAGGTTACGACTCCGTATTTATATTTGCTCATTTAAAAAATGCGCTGAGGTTGGGCTGATATACACTACCGCAGTCAAACTTCATGCTTTAAGCTAAAAAAATCTTTTAAAAATTGCAAAATGTAACTCTAACCGCGTGACTTCATCGCCAAAATATTACCGGAAGTTGACCTGCTAAGAGCAATAAAATACACAGCTGTAATGCCATTAAAATGAATACGCGGTCAATTCGCTGCCAGACGTTTTTAGCTGTACATTTATAGTTTAGCCACAATGTACCAAGTAAGCTAAATGGCAGTAAACCCGATAAAATTGCCAGTGATATCGACGCTGCTGTCACTTCTGAAAACATTAAAAAACTTTGTGTCGAGTATAATACCGCTGGCACAACAAAAAGAACTAAGTTTGCTACTATCGGGCTCAATGTTAACGCACATTGACGCCAGAACATCCACCTTACAGAACCTACCAATAAAATATAAACCAGTCCGATTAAGCCAAACAGTAAACTGGACCAATAAAATAAAAGTTCAAGTATGCTGCCTTGCTGATACGTTTTATAACCACTGCTTAGCATCATGTCGCCCTGAGCATTTTGATAAAATACATGTGAAGGAGTGACTCGTTCATTGGCTTTGTATAAATTCTGACTCACAGCTTGCAGTGTTACATCGGCACTTTGTAAAGAGCGTAAAGTCAGTTGAGACTGTGCTTGTGATACCCAGACAAAATGGAATACACGATCTACGAGCGAAAATTCTGCCATGCTGTTTGGGGCGAGAAAATATACACCACTTTTAGCAAGTGACGGGCTTGATAATGCAGCTGCCTTTATTTCTGGTTGAGCCTGAGGAGCAGAGGTTACCGATAAACTTTTTATGAATAGCTTGTTAAAGCGCTCAATATATCGAGATTCATTATCTGTATTAACGGCAAAGAAAAAACCTTTCTTTTGCTTAGGGAACAAACAAAAATTTGCGTTAAAACCAAAAGTAGAACCTGGATGACATTCAGCTATTACGCCATGTCTATCACGATTCGCTAACGCCAAGCCATGGCCTACCTTTAATCCAACCTTTGCCGCTTTTGTATTTTCAGGATATGACAGCGCTGAGAATAAATCTGAATGAATAAATACTTCACTATTTAGTTTGCCCTCTCCCATAGTGAACATCATAAATTTCACCATATCAGCGGCGGTGGTTGTAAATTGACCCGGCGCTCTCAAGAACATGGCTACCGCTGGTTGAGGCATAGCACTTTCATGATAGCCCATTGCTAAACGAGGGTCGGCGTTTTCGCCTTCTTGGCTCACAAAATGAAAAGTACTGTCTAACATTCCCAATGGTTTTAGTAACGCTTGGTCGAGATAGGTTTCATACCTCTGTTTCGTCACCGCCTCAATAACCATTGCCAGTAGTTGGTAACCTATATTTGAATATAGATATTGACTGCCAGGCTGGGTGCGAATATTCAGTAATGTATTACGACTTTTAAACGCCTCAATTAATGGCGTATTCGGTGTGGGTGTAACACTAAGCATCTGCCAGATTCGAATATTTTCTAAACCCGCTGTGTGTGCTAATAAATGCTCGACCGTGATAGGTGCATTTTCTCGCCAAGGATTGTTGAACGCGAGCTCTGGTAATAAATTAGCGATGGGCGTATACAAAGACAACTCACCGATTGTGATTAGACGTAATACACCCATTGCCAAAACAGATTTTGACACCGACCCAACATGTACTTTGACGGTATTTTGCATCGGTAATTGTTGCTTTAAATTGGCAAAGCCAGCACTGCCAATCTTACTCTGTTGACCATCAACGGTTGCCCAACTAATGCCTGCTAACGACATGTCATCTAACACTGTTTGTATTTGCTGTTCTAGTGTTGTGTGCGTATTAGCAGCCGTTGAAAAACTCAACAATAACACCAAACAATTTATTACAAATAGCTTGAACATCTATCTCTCTAAAATATAAATACTTCAATGAAGTAAATCGTATCGCAAGCTATGTGAGGGAAATGTGAAAATGAAACACGCGGCCATGGCCGCGTTTTTTATTGTGGGGAATAAAAGAGTTAATTTGGCTTACTCGTATCGCAACGCAGTTATAGGCCGCTCTTTCGCTGCAATAGCCGACAGCGATCCAACTGTTACCCACGCAATCACAAAGGCCAAAGTCGTTGCAACAGCAAACGGTAATATAGATAAATCAATGCGATACACAAAGCTGTTCAGCCATTCTTGCATAATGAAGTATGCAGCAGGCCAAGCTATGATATTGGCGATCAACACCTGCTTTGAGAACTCTTTATTGATCAAAATAACAATATCTAACACCGATGCGCCTAACACCTTACGTATGCCAATCTCTTTAGTGCGACGCTGTGTAGTGAAAGATGCAAGGCCAAATAACCCTAAACATGCAATAAAAATAGCCAGCAATGAGAACAGGTTAAACACAATGAATTCTCTGTCTTCTTGCTGATACATTTGGTTGAATCTATCGTCTAGGTAGTCCAATGCAATCGGCTGCTCAGGTACAAATTTACTCCATGTTTGCTCAATGTAGTCGCGCACTTGTGCGGTGTTGCCCGAGTATTTAATCGACATGTTGCTACCATTATTATGGTTAAGCAAATGATAGGTTGGTGCCACTTCCGTTTTAAGTGATGAGAAATAATAGTCTTCTGTTACACCCACGATGGTCGCTGTGCCTTCAGAGGTACGAGTAAATAACACTTTAAACTGCTTACCTACCGCTTCTTCAGGCGAGTAGCCCAATGTTTTTGCGGCTACGCTATTAATGACCACGCTAAACTCTGGGTTAGGGTTTTCTTCTGAAGGTTGAGAAATTGCATCTGCGGTAAAGTCGCGGCTAAAACCTCTACCACTCAGTAGCTTAATGTTGTAAGACGAGAAATAATCTTCATCGACTGCCAGCACTGGCATAAGCTGCATCTCTTTCGTTGCAGGGTGAAGTAAGCCCATTGAATCCGTCAGCGAACCCGTAGGAAAGCGTGATGTCATAGTGACGCTGGTGATATCAGGATTTGCCAGCAACTGAGTTTTAATGGCATCGCGTTGTGGGCTAGCTTCAGTGGTCCACAAACCTCGCAAAACAAAGGTATTCGATTTGTCATAGCCAAGCTCAATATTTCTCGCATAATTTAACTGCATACTTGCAATCACGGTTGCCACAATTAAGATAATTGCCACACTAAACTGGAATACCACCAGACCTTTTCGCAATAACGCTCCGGTTTTACCTTGCGTGACTTCGCCTTTTAACACTCTGGCAGGCTTGAAGGCGCTCAAATAAAATGCTGGATATATACCCGAAATTAAACCAACCACTAGCCCTAACGACAATAAAATACTCAGAGTATTTAAGTCTAAATAGCTAAAACTCAGCGTCTTACCAATAAAATCGGCAAAAATAGGTAAAGTTGCTTCAACCAACGCAATCGCGATAAACAGGGCAATATAGCAAAGCATGATGGCTTCAATCATAAACTGAGTAACAAGACTATACTTCTTCGCACCCAGTGTTTTACGTACTCCAACTTCCTTAGCCCGTTTAGTTGCGGTTGCTGTCGATAAATTCATAAAATTAACGCATGCAATTAATAGGATCAGCGCAGCAATGATACTGAATGAGAATACAATATTAATGTCACCATTCTTTTTCATTTCACCATAAAGGTGTGAATTTAAATATATATCAGTAATATTGATCAGAGTGTAATGGAAAATATCTCCGAGGCCTTCTCCGATATGATTTTCTAAAAACTCAGGAAAGCGTGCTTCAAGTGCTTTAATGTCCGTATTTGGCTTCAATTTGAAGTAGGTTGAATAATTGAAACTCTGATCTGTATCCCAATTAGGGTTTTGAAGAAACTCAGCAGCCGTGCCCATACTCACTATTGCTGAAAACTCTAAATGCGTTCGCTTTGGAAGATCTTTGATAATACCAGTGACTTTTAAAGGAATACGATTCGCTAAAATAAGCGTCTTATCGAGTACGTCTGTACTCGAAAAATAACGACGTGCTGCAGACTCTGTTAATACAACAGTATTGGGCTGGACTAAAGCGCTTTGCTTATCTCCCTTTATCATCTCAAGAGACATAAAATTGAACACATTGGCATCAGCTAATGTTAGCCCTACATCACTAAAGTGCGTATCACCAAAACCCAAAGTAGCCCCCATTGACCGAAGACGGGTAGCTTCAGTGATTTCATCAAAATAATTCGTAAACCGCTCCGCGTTATATACAGAGCCTTGAGCAAAACTCTGAGCAGGCGAGCCTGGCACAGTCATTTTTAATGACGTACGGTAAATGTTTTGGTGATCATTAATATGCTTGTCGTAACCTAGCTCAGACTCGACAAAGATTGCCATGCTGATACAAATCGCCAAGCCAATGGCTAAACCAAGAATATTAATACCTGAGTAAAGCTTTTGTTTTAACAGATTGCGATAGGCAATGACTAAATAGTTATTAAGCACAACGCACCTCCTGCATATTTTGAGACACGATATGGCCGTCTAATACATTGATAACGCGGTGTGCGTAATTGGCATGGTGATCTGAGTGAGTAACCATCACTATGGTGACCCCTTCACGATTTAATTGCGCAAGTAGCTTCATAACCTCTTCACCATTTTTAGAATCTAGGTTACCTGTTGGCTCATCGGCCAAGAGCATTTTTGGCTCTGCGACTATGGCACGCCCAACTGCCACCCTTTGCTGCTGACCGCCCGACAGTTGCTGTGGGTAGTGATCTTTACGGTGCGCAATGTCGACCTTTTCTAAAATTGCCAATACGCGCTGCTCACGCTCTTTTTTTGCTATGCCTTGGTAAACCAATGGCAGCTCAACATTTTCAAAAACGGTTAGCTCATCTATCAAATTAAAGCTTTGGAAGATAAAGCCAATGTTGTCTTTACGAATGTCGGCCAGCTTATTTTCGGTGAAGCCACTGATATCTTGGCCATCAAAGATATATTCACCTTGATCGATGTGATCAAGCATGCCGACGATATTCAGTAGCGTCGATTTACCCGAGCCAGACTGACCCATAATGGCCACAAACTCACCACGCTCTACGTGCAATGTGACGCCATGAAGTGCATGTGTTTCGACTGATTCTGTGCGGAATATTTTGCTAATGTTGGTTAGGTTGATCATCTGTTTAGTCCTAATTCTTTTTAAATCTATTTAATTATTCATTGCTGACGGGCTTTTACTGCGTCAGCTTTAAAGTCTGCATATCGATAAAAGTGCTATAGCTTGAGGTGATGACTCTGTCGCCCTCATTTAACCCTTCTAGTACTTCAATGAATTTGTTATTGCGCTGGCCTAGGCGAACTTGCTTGCGAACAGCAACATCGCTACCTGGCTCGATTACAAACACCCATTTACCTGCTGTATCTTGAAAGAAGCCGCCATTTGGGATCAGCTTAGCGGGTTTTGCATCAGCTAGTAGCAACTCCATTTGTAGGGTTTGGCCACGACGAATACGCTCAGGTAAGGCATCGTTAAAAGTTAAGTCAACTTCAAAGCGACCATTGCTTACCTCGGCATAAACTTTTGCAAGTGTCAGTGTGTAATCTTGACCTTGGTGGGTGATTTTTGCGGTTTGCCCAGCAAATACACGGCCTAAATAAAATTCATCAATTAACGCGCTGACCTTGTACTCATCGACAATATCAACCTGACCCAAACGTGAGCCACGCGACTTAGACTCACCCAGCTCAGCATTAAATGCGGTTAGCTGGCCGTCGATTGGCGCTTTGATCACTAAGTTTTCAAGGTTCTTGCGGGCAAAATTTAAGTTCTTATTTAGCTGCGCGACACTGTCTTCAAGCTGAGCAATTTGGGCGGTACGAACAAGCTCATCTTGCTCTTGCTGTTCAATCACCAGCGTGCGGCGAGCTTTTAAATATTGTGTGCGGTCGATCACAGCTTTTAATTCGTTTTGTGACACCAAGCTGTTTGCCACCAGCTTTTTATGTTGTGCCAGCTTTCGTTCACTCTGTTTAATCTCAAAATCTAGCTCTAATAAGTTACGCTTTAGGTTTAAACGATTTTGATCGATGGCCAGACGGGTGTTGTGTAGGTTATTTAACTGCTCAGAAATTTGCGCCTCACGAGAGATAACATCAAGCTGTAATCCTGTGTTACTCAAAGCTAAAATCTTATCGCCCTTTTTAACCATCGCGCCTTCTTCTACAAAGCGCTGCTCTACACGTCCCCCCTCAATGGCGTCTAAATACACTGATTTACTCGGGGTAACATTGCCACGAAGTGGGATCATATCTGTGAATTCACCACCAGTGACTGTGCTTACCTTTATTTTTTCCATTTCTAGGTTGTAACGACTGCCACTACTGTTTGCGGTATTGCTTATCAAAAAATACGCGATGGCAATTACTGGCACTGCTAACCACCATGCTTTAAATGTGCGTTTTTTGCTGATCACTTTGTCCATTTCTAACATCCTAATCGTTTAGATTTGTTAGATATAAGACAATTACTATGCCAAAACAAAAAATCAATAAATAACATGCAGTTATGTTTTTCATAGAAATTTTATACAGATAAAAGTGTAAAACTTTAAAACACTTGGTGTACGATATCGTACACTTTGAAAGTAAGGAAATGCGCCATGGCTGTAATTAATAAGTCGATTCTAGTGGTTGATGACAACGCCGAGATATTAATTGCCACTAAGATGTTATTAAAACAACACTATAAACGTGTTGTCACCCTAGATAACCCGCATAAAATCAATGACGCCATGGAGAAAGAGTCTTTTTCTCTTATCTTACTCGATATGAATTTCACCCGAGAATCGACCTCAGGAGCCGAGGGCTTTTACTGGTTAAAGCAAATCAAAGCCATCGACGAAGACGCTGTTGTGGTGCAATTTACAGCTTTTGGTGATATGTCGATGGCAGTGGATGCCATTAAACAAGGTGCCAGCGATTTTGTGCTCAAACCTTGGCAGAACGAAAAACTACTGGCAACCGTGGCGAACTGTATCGACTTGAGCGCGCAGCGCCAAAAAAGCAAAAAGCTGAACCAAATCGCGGCGCTGTCTTTGGCAGATCAAAATCGCCCATTTGAGAATCTCATTGCTAAAAGCCCTGCCATGGAGCAGGTGTTTACAACTCTTGAAAAAGCCGCAAAAACCGATGCCAATGTATTGATATTAGGTGAAAGTGGCACTGGTAAAGAGGTCATCGCCCGAGAGTTTCATAAGCAATCACTGCGTGCCAATGATACCTTTTTATCGGTTGATATGGGCACCATTGCCAGCTCGTTATTTGAAAGTGAGCTGTTTGGTCATGCCAAAGGCGCATTCACCGATGCCAAAGAAAACAAGCAAGGTCGCTTTGAGTTGGCAGACACAGGCACCCTCTTTTTAGATGAAATCGGGAATATTCCACTCGAATTACAAGGCAAGCTGTTAACTGCTATTCAAAACCGCGTGATCACCCCAGTTGGCGGCAGCAAAGAAACCTCGGTTGATATTCGCTTGATCACAGCGACCAACATGAATCTATACGACATGGTGCGTGAAGGCTCGTTCAGACAAGACTTGTTGTATCGTATCAATACCGTCGAGATCACACTGCCGGCACTGCGAGATAGACCGCAAGATATTCCTTTACTGATAGAATTTTATGCCGACCTTTACTGCAAAAAATACAAGCTAGGCCATAAAACAGTAAGCGATAAGACCATGGCTCAGTTACTTGCTTATGATTGGCCGGGCAATATTCGTGAACTACAGCATTTAGTAGAACGCTCAGTGATTTTATCTGATGGTGAACAATTGCAATTTCAGCTCATGCCCAGCCAAGAGACGCAAAGCGGTACTGCGCAGTTCGACACCTATAACCTTGCTGACATTGAACAAATGACCATAGAGCGTGCTATTGCAGACTTTAAAGGTAACATCAGCCATGCAGCTAAAGCACTCGGTATCACCCGTGCGTCGTTATATCGCAAAATGGAGAAGTACGGTGTTTAATAAAAACAGCGCGGCGGTGTTAGGTTACTTTGTCTCGGCGGTTGGTTTTGCTTGTATTGGACTCTATGGTGTTGCATTCAGCCATGCCACTTTGCTCAGTATTTTGGCTTTATTTGGCTCTGCCCTATTTGCGGCCCTAACACTCAAACTTTTTGCCAAACAGCAACAGCAGTTCAACGAAGTCATCAACGCACTGAAATATCAAGACAGTAGTTTTCGCCTCAGTAAAACCCACACTCTAGGTGCTAAAGAGCAGCAGATCTGCAATGACCTGATCAAGAAAGTACAAGACGATAAATTCAAGCAAGCCGAGCAAGTCGCTATTTTTGAGACCATGCTACAGCACATTGATGCAGGAGTTATCCTCATCAAAAATCAGCAAGACGTAGTGGTGTGTAACAATACTGCTAAGCGAAGCCTAGACATTCGAACGTTTAGCGACGCGAAAGAGCTCTTTAACGCAAAACCCATTCTTGAACAAACCAAACAAGGTGCCAGTGTCGAAGACGACATGCTGTTTAAATACTTTGCCTTTAATTATCATAATAATCGCTACGAGCTTTGGCTGTTTACTGCTATTTCAGAGCAAATAGAAGGTACGCAAATGGATTCATGGCAAAAGCTTATTCGTGTATTAATTCACGAAATTGGTAACTCTGTCGCCCCAATTTATTCGCTCTCAAACACCCTAGCGACCATCACAGAGCAGCAACTTGCAAACCAAATAAATGACAAAGATTTAGTCGAAGATTACCTACAAAGCCTGAACGCTATTGGTATTCGAAGTCAGTCCTTACTTGGGTTTATTGAAGACTACCGTAAGCTCACACACATACCCCATTTAGAGCTTCAGCCAATTATAGTGCGAAGCCTGTTTGATGATTTACAGCCACTCGTGAAACCACAATTTGAAGAAGCTAATATCACTTTAACGATTTCGATTGAGCCCGATAACTTAACTATCTCAGGCGATAAAAAGATGCTTGAACAGGTACTGGTTAACTTAATCACAAATGCCATAGATGCCTTAAAGTTGAGCCAACAAGCTGAGAAAGCAGTGAATATCACTTCGAGTATTAACCGATATGGAAAATGCGAAATTGCCATACAAGATAACGGCGATGGCATAGAACCCAGTGCACTTGAGAAGATCTTCGTGCCCTTCTTTACCACTAAACCTAAGGGCTCAGGCATAGGCTTAGCGCTAAGTCAGCAAATTATTCATCGCCATAAAGGACGTATAAAAGTGGCCTCTGAGGTAGGTGAAGGGGCAAACTTCACCTTGATGTTATGACTTAATTATCTATTCAAAACTCGAAAACAAAGCTAAAACTTAATTTTCTCAAGTTTTCCCGAGTCATATTTATATGCGAATGGTGAGATGTTGTAAGGTAAATTAGGGAACTCGTTGTAAGCAATAAGTGCCATTTGATGAAGAGATTTTTGATCGTTAAGCTCAGCAATCAAAACAAATTGTCGACTGGGCATAACAATACCAACTGGCCCATTAAACTTTTCAGCTATTTTCTTTTGAAAATAAGACGAAAATACTCCGCTTGCCTCGTAGGTTTCATCTACGACAAACATATACAAATTTATATCACCATCCAACTCCATTTTCTTTATAGAAGCATCAGCTTTTTCTAAATATTTATTGAAATTTTCAAATGCTATAGATTTAAGTTGGGCTTTAGATAAATTAAAATCAGAAAATGCAGACTTACTTAAGTATTGAATACTGGTTGGTGTATCTAGTGCCAATAGAAGAATAAGCTCATCATTAAGAACTTCATGATAAAACGGAAATGGGATTTCATCCCCTGACTGACTTATTTGAGCCATAACTTTATCAATATAAGATTTAGGTTTAACGACAGGCATTAACTGACTCAGCTGAATTTGCTGTTTCTCAGTGAGTAATGTGTATGACTTCATAGATGAAATGAAATCTGAGAATACATCGTCAATTGACTCGCCTTGTTCACTATAACGCAGATAAATATTTCCTAAGTGAGTACTTGATGATGTACCATCGGAATAGATTACATTTATGTTTAAATCATCTTTTATTTCAAATTTAGCGTCCTTGAAATGATTTTTAGCTTCTTTAACATATGCTTTTTAAAAGCAGTTTTAGAAATGACATCGGCAAGACTGTTAAAAGCAAAAAAAGTTACAATTACAGCAGTAAAAAGTTTAAGTCCAATTTTCATTGTTTTATCCAATTATAAAGTTAAAAATAAACTTAACATGGATATTGAAACACTAACATAGTTCACTTTTTAATTGTCATTTTCCGCAAAAGTAATCACTGATGATAAAGTCTCTTGCGGACCAATTTTAGCAGCGCCACCGAGCACATATACTTCTCCGTTTAAGCTCACTTTACCGTGACCATGACGCGGAGTCGGTAAAGGTTCAAGCTCTTGCCACTCATCAATGTTAGGGTCATACAAAAAGACCGAGTTAAATACTTTGCCATCTTGCCAATTGCCTGTATTGGAAAAAGCTTCGCCGCCTGAAACGATAATTTTGCCGTCAATCACGGCAGCAGCAAGGCCTGCCGCGGCAATCGGTAAAGAAGCGCGAGTTTGCCAAGTTTCAGTTTGGGTATCATATACTTCAACGGTATTTAAGTTTTGTCGGTTTTCACCGCCAGTTCGCCCGCCAATAACATAAATGTTATTCCCAATCACCGCGCCAGCCGCTGAGGCCCGGGCAGTCGGTGCAGGCTTTGCTTTTCGCCAGTACGCATTATTTACTAACACATAGTGGGCATTGGTGTCGCTGTTTTGTGTCTCACCACGCTTTCGCGTTTTTCCGCCAACCACATGTATGCTTTTACCGACGCTTGCATAAACAGACTCGGCTAAAGGAATTGGTAAAGATGATGCACTCATCCAGCGACTCTTTCTGCTGTCTAAACGATACACTGAACGTTGTGGTTGCCACGCATCTTCTTTAGGGCCGGAGAACCCCCCAATTGCATACACATAATGAATATTGCTCGTCATCCCTAAATGGTGCCGAGACTCAGGTAAATCAGGCGCTTTTTCCCAAAACTGTTCTGCAGGGTTTAAAATAAAAATCTTTCTAGTTGGCCCAAGGCCATAAAAGCTCTCAGACTTTGATGGTGTGAAGCCACCTCCAACAAATATACGATCTAAAAACACCGCTGGGTAAATCTCTTGTATAGCAACAGGAAGATCTGGGGCAGGTTGCCAAACTTGCTTCATATCAGTCTGCTCTAAAGTATCGACAACCTTCTCTTTAGCCACAGAATTGAAACTAAACAAAATCAGAAAAACAAAATTAATCATTCCAGCAGATAATTGTTGCATGTACATTCCTTAAAAAATGTTCTTTCAATTATACCATTCAAGGGTGTAACTAGATCAGTAACATAGCCTTCAGATTTAGAGAAGCTTAATGCGTCTAATCATTGATTACTAAAGACTAGTTAAAGCTCGGTGATTTTGACAACTCAGTCTGCATAATTACGAATTAATGGCTGACATAGTCATTACACTCACAAACATAATAATCAAATTAACTCATTGTAAAACCCCTTTACAGTTCGCCTTGAAGAAACGTCTAAACAAGTGAAGGCATAAAAGTACTCGATAAAAAACTGCAATCTGCAAAAGTTTTTAATTAACGCTTTTAAGGCACGTCTTTATAATACTCAATATAAGATTTGTTGGATTCTATTATGAAAAGTGCCATTTATTTAATTTTACCTAGAGCACAGGTTACAGATGTACTCGCTCAGCCTTTTTATATCACCCCTTCAATTGAGTCTGAGGGGTTTATTCACGCGTGTAGTGAATTACAAATCGACTATGTAGTTGTTCGATTTTATAAAGACAAAGGGCCGCTTGCTCTTTTAAAACTTGACCCTGATTTGATCACTGCTGAGGTGAAGTATGAAGGTGCCACGAACAACCCTGAACTGGGGCTATTTCCACATATTTATGGCCCGCTGAATACCAGTTCAGTTGTTGAAGTCAGTGAGTTAAAAAGTCAGTAAAGCGAATAAAACGCGGTGTAACTTTAACCGCGTTTTTCAAAATTAAACTATGGCTCTAATCAAGTTAATTTAACAACTTTCGCCAGCCCACAACATTAGCCGGGCCTTTGAATCGAATGATACTATTGCGAATAAATCGACCGATTGGAGAGCGTCCCAACCCTGTTAACTTAATGATTTTATTAGACTCAGATACAGTCCAAGCGACTCGCTCCGCCCTAGCAGTTTTAAAGGCCTCTAGCGCTTCATCGACAGGCTTGTTACTCAAGTTATCTGCAAGACAGTTTATATCTTCTAAAGACATGCCAGCACCTTGCTGAAGACTTGGTGGGCAACCATGCAGCGCATCTCCAACTAAAGCCACACGATCGAACACTGATTCTGTTTGCTCTACACTTTTAAGCTGTCCGAGCACTATATGCTGCTGTTCTGTTAACCCCTCTACACATTGCGCAACAGGCACATCATACTCTGAGAAGATATCTTGCAGTGCTTTATCACTCGGTAATGCTGCATACTGACCTTGCTCATCGATAATTTGACCATAACAATACACCTCACTGTCACTGATTGGGTAAATCATAAATGCAGAGTCATTACCCACATAGTAAGTCGGTTGTATATTGGCTTTAGGCTTTTTAGTGATAAAACGCCAGTTAGTAACTTGGTGAGTTAGCAATGATGTATTTGGTTGAACCATACCTCTTGTGGCTGAGTTAATTCCATCGGCCGCAACGACAAGGTCATACGTTTTACTCACGCCTGTATTTAATGTCACAGAAACTTCGTTGTTCTCTTGGCTTAATGCGCTTGGCCAAGCACTTAATTGCACATCAGCAGCCATACCAGCTCTTAAAATAGACATCAGCGCATCGCGCTTCAAAGCGACAAAAGGCGCTTTATTTAAAGGTGCTTCATGTAATGAAGCAGAAGCCAAGGTCTTGCCAGATGACAGCGCATATTCGATGTGATCGACTTGAAAAGCAACCTGTTTAACCTGCTCGGCTAAATCTAATTGCTCTAGCGCTAGCATGGCGTTGGCAGGCAAACAAATCGCTGCGCCTTCAGAATCTAACGCTGAAGACTTTTCAATAATATCAATCTCGTAACCGAGTGGCTTTAAACGACGATACAGAGCACAACCAGCAATACCCGCTCCAACAATTAATATGCGCATCAAAATATTCTCATAACATTTGAAATTAAGCGCAATATAGCATTAGTTTAACCTGATAAGTCATCTTATCAGCATGATTTTATGTGAACTTTTTAAAGCGATAGCGTTGCACGTTGACGATACACATCAATGACTGATTGCGAAAACTGGGGTTGTTGAGTATCAAGTCGTTCGACAGCTTGATTATATAGGTGCGGAAATGCTCTCGGTGTCACCATAGATTCAACAAGTTGTTCCTTCATGCCTGCTTTTACTATGGTTTGTGTCATATACCAGCCGACAACGTGACCCCATAAGGGTAAGCCTGCCTTTTGAAAAGTCATAAAATCAGCATTTTCATGATCACTTGCCGCTTCACTCATGACTTTATTTAACGCAATTATATAATTGGGCGCTTTTTCTAATTCACTCGCAAAGTAGTTTTTAATTTCATCAGAAAATGGTGACTGCGCTTCTAAAAAACGTGATTTATCTATTTGGTTAGCGACCCCTTCGTGTTGAAGGTGGTCAATGGCTCTATCGAAGCCATTTTCTCTATCTAGCGGCTTTGCTAGTTTAATTTTTGCACGTAAATTATGGTGCAACTCATGGGCCCCTAGTTCAAAAGGTGCATGTAAGTATGATAAATATCCAAGGTAAGGGTCGAGTACTACACCCACTGCACTCGCGTGGGCATTTTGTCCAAAGAAACCAAATACATATTGTGTTGCTTGATCTGATTGAAAATCCTTTGGGATCCATTGATTGGCGAGTGCCAATGAGCGCGCAACGGCGTTTGAGCTAATCAGCATATTTTTATATTCATTGATCCAATCTAAGTTATTTAAAGCCGCCCTTAAATGTTTAACTTCATGTTTTTCTGATGTATTTAATGCATCAAATTGCGCAGCTTTTATTGGTAAAAAAGCTACTTCGAAACGATTCTTTAATTTTTCTTGCGTCAGATCTGAAATACTGAACACCAACTGATAGGCATTATGGGAAAAAAGTTGCAGCCACGCTTGTTCCGATGGACTTATACCCATTTTGAGCTGGTTCACGATACGAATGCAATCGGCTAATGACGAAAAATTATATTGGCTATGTAAAGATTTGTGCGAGTTTACACTTGATGAAGCATAAACTTTACTAGATAAAGATACATTGGTTAATGCCACCGTAGATAATACGGCAGCTGAAATAAGTGATTTCATTTTTGTTCCCTAGATGATGACGCTAGGTAAATTAAACAAGTTTAAAAATGAAACAAGCTTCGCACGCTAAAAAGTCCATATTCTGAGATAATCTGCGAGTAGTTTTATGACTACTCGCTAAACTAACTCATTTATAAATAAGCTTTTACTTTTAATTGTTAAGTTTTAGGTTTAGCCACAAAAGTCTTATTCACGATCCGCCAAGCATCATTAAATTTATATAACACTAAGTAATCTATGTAATGGGTTTTTGACGTCTCAAAATTCAACTTAACCATGGCCATTTGTTCATCAACAACATCAATCGATAGAATATGGGCTTGCCAGTGATCTTTGGTTGGCTGCTTAAATATCTTGGCAAAGTCACCCAAGGCTTGACTGCGAACACTTTGCTTACCCGTTTCTTTATCTGTCACGATAGACTTAATATGACCATTTTCTAGCTCAAAAGCTTGTGCCATTAAGGCTTCGTCTGATTCTGCGACGCCTTTGAAGTAACTGTTTACGGTTTTAACGATATCGTTATGTTCAGCATTAAAGGTGGCTTTTGCACTGCTTGCACCCGAGAAAGACATGACGGCTGCAAATGCAATGACTTGTAGACTAGATTTTAAATTCGACATAAGTGATCCCTAGAAAGTTCAGTAGCTAGCATCTCGCACAGCCCAAATTATGTAAACCATCCATAAAGATATTTATCAAATATCTAAAATCCTCACTTTAATACAGTAAAACTACCTAATAACAAATTAAACTTTAGTATTCCATTAAGAAATATTAAATAGCAAAACAGTATTTGACATCTTGATATTTTCTCAATTTACACAGTATTCACATTAGGTACACTCTTTGTTGGTTATTTAACCAACAAAAAATATTTATAAAAATTACTAAAATTAAAGACAGGATCACTATGCATTTTAAACTTTCTCCCGTTCATAAAGCGATTTATATAGCCTTAATTACACTGCCATTTGCAAACTTTGCAGCCGATGAAAGTGCTGTTAAAAAAAATAATGTAGAAGAAATAGAACGGGTTACAGTGACTGGCTCTCGCTTAATCAGACCAGAACTAACCTCATCACTACCCATAACTAGCGTGAGTAGTGAAGATATAGCCTTAAGTGGACTTACCTCTATTACAGATGTGTTCACAAGACTACCCGCTATGAATGGTAATCAGGTATCCATTGATGAAAACTTTGGCGCTGATGCTAGAAATAATGATGGCAGACAGAAAGTACAATTAAGAGGATTAGGCTATGCGCGTACGCTTAACCTGTTAGATGGTGTGCGAATGGCAGCAGACACCGACGGTTCAGTGGATATTTCAGTTATACCGACTACCATGCTACAACGTGTTGACATTAAAAAAGGTTCAGCTTCTGCAATATACGGCTCAGATGCTATTGCCGGTGTCATTAACTATCAATTATTGAAAGATTTTGATGGTGTAAAACTGAATGCGTCTACGGGAATAAGTGAATATAACGACGCCCCTACGCATACTTTCAGTTTTGTCGGTGGCAAAAGCTTTGATAGAAGCGGATTTACTTTAGGTGTAGAGGCTAAGAAGGTTAATACATTTAATAGAGGAAATCGCAGCTTTTATGACCCAGATCGTCGTGATCAGAAAATACATGGAATATTCGAGGGAACAAACTGGAATAGTATCTATGGACCTGATGGCAATTTTACCTATGCGGAATGTAACGAAGATACGGCAACAGCTACATATCATATGTTGCATAGAAATAATGGCACCCAAGGAAATAGCACTTCTGATTTCATACCATATTCAGCAACATACACAGGGGAATCTGGACAAGCTTGTTGGGAACTAGAAGATCTTGCGCAAGAAGAGGTAGAGAAAATTTATAAGGATGCGCACGGTTATAACTTTCAAAGCGAAACCCTCGATGCATCTGAAAGAACAGAATATAGCATCTTGCTCAATTCTTATTATGACTTTTCAGATACCTTAGAAGGGACATTCCAACTCCTTTATGCAAACAAAGATAATTATGCACAAGAAGCCGCCGCCGTTGTTTCTCGCTTATTTGTCAGTGAAAATAACAAATACAATCCATTTGGCCGTGATGTTCGGATGAACCGCCGTTTAACTGACATCAATAAACGTAATACCACAACTCAAATAACGCCGCTTCATATCCGCTTGGGACTAAAGGGGGAATTGTCAGAAGATTGGTCATGGTCTGCTGATATTGTTCACAGCAGCTATAAAGCTAGAACAGATTATCCTGCCGCATTGAACAGAACATTATTGCAAGACAGCTTAAGTGGTCCAGAGGTGTGCTTACCAGAAAATAATTGCACAGAGCTGAATCCTTTCTTAGATCTTGAGGCACTCAACGAGCAACTACCTGATGATATTATGATTGATGGTATTTGGACTGAGCATGAGGCAGTCACAAACACCATTAACGTCAGCGCTGTCGGCGAGGTATATGAGTTACCGGCAGGTGCTATTCAATTAGCGGTTGGCGCAGAATATAGGACAGAAATAGCCAGTAATGAGTATGACGAAGTTCGAGGCCAGTACAAATTAGTTGGAAATTTAGGGCAAGAGGACAGTAACTTACCTCCTAAACGTAAAATTAAAGAAGCCTATTTTGAAGCGAGTTTTCCAATTCTTCAAGATGCCTATTTAGCGAAACACCTTAGTATTGATATGGCTGTTCGGTATTCAAGTTACAGTGATTCAGGCTCTTCAAGTACACCGTCATTTAATGCATATTGGAAACCAATTGATGAACTTCTGGTGAGAGCAAATTATTCAGAAGGATTTAGAGCACCGACCTTATTTGACTTATATCGTGGTAAAGAAGTATTCACTGACAGATGGTATTCAAATTCGTCAGATCCATGTAGTAAAACAGGTTGGGACGAACTGCCATTATGCAAGAGCTTCGGCGCTAAAGTTGCCAAGGCCGGTCCCTATGAATGGGGCTTTGAAATGGGTGGAAATGAAAACTTACTTCCAGAGACATCAACATCGCGGAATCTAGGGCTAGTTTGGACACCTGATTACATAAATGGCTTTACCGCAACTTTAGACTTTTGGAAAGTTGACATCGAAAATGCACCTGAACGTTTAACTCGTGTCATGCTTAGAGAGAACGCTCGAACAAATGGCGAGCTATTTGGTGATCTAATTCAGCGTAATCCCGAAACTCATGTCCTTGAGTACTATAAAAGTATCATAATCAACATAGGAAAAACCCGCTCACAAGGCTATGACTTGGACCTTAACTATACTTTTCCAGAGACACAATTTGGACAATTTAACTTAACTTATTCTTTAGCTGAAATCACACTCGGTGATGATCAGTACTTAGGCGATGATGAATGGACACCGTCGATTGGTCGATATAATAACTTGGAAACAAAGCAGTCTTACGGCATTTACTGGAATATGGACAATTGGTCCTCATCCTTTACGGTGGCTTATGGCAGTGCGGCCTTCAATTCAAGTGAAGATATCGAATTAGATTTATCAGATGTGCCAGAGAAAGACAAATATAGAACCGCAAGAGACTATGCAAGAGATTGGTCACCGTCTTATGACCTAAAAACTTTTAATCTTGGGTATGATGCTGACGAGTATGGTCGTTTTAATTTAACAATACAAAACCCATTTGGTGAAACACCTCCATTCTTTGATACAGCAAGAGGATACGATCGTGGACCAAATCCAAGAGGCCGTTATTACACATTATCTTGGTTTAAAGAGTTTTAATATTTTCGACTTCTAGATGGACCAAAGGTAGATTTATTAATCTACCTTTTTTCTTTTACTTAAATAGCTACTTTTTAGATGTTACTCAGAAGCATCGATGATTTAAAAAAGGAAGAGCCTTTCAACTCCCACATTCTTCAAAAGAATGGTTTTAATATATACTTAAAGTAAAAAAGCCTATTTGAAACCCAATCGCAACGCCCCAAATATCACAAGGGGTTTTTAACCTTATAAAGTGGCCCCAAAAATACTTATTTTCAATGATTAAAAGTGGCCCAGTGACCAACATTAAACTAATAAATAAGGTGTTTTTATCTTTTAACAAAGGCAGTGATGATAGCAAAAAAGTATGTACTCCTTCACATTGTCTCGCTAAAAAATAACCGATACACACACCGACTAAACTAAGCCACAAATAACGCATTGATATGTTCAAATATTATCCACCTTAACTTGCTAATTTTATTTTTATCATGCAACCAAATATAGACCTCGCTAATTTAAGTCAATTTCCGTTACTAGAGATAAGACAAAAAATTCTCTATTGAAAATAAAGGTTCTAAAAAATAAACGCAGCTTGAAAAATAATGGCTACACAAGCAAAAAAGGCTAAAGAAATTAAAAATAATAAAAGCTTAGGCTTTTTTCTTTTAAAAAAACATTAAATACATACAAATATAAAGATAATAAAAAAACAAAAAAAAGAGATAAATATATATTAAAACCGACTTTAAGCGCTTTTAATGACTCAGGTTTACTTTCATCCAAATTATTTATCAACATATTAAATGAAGGCAACATATCCTCTTTAATAAAGTAAAAAAATAAGTACTAAAGTAAAAATAAAAATGATACATTTAACCATTTTATTAATGATAAAACTCAAAAAAAGTATATAAATACTACTAACGCAAATGCTTGAGTTAGCGTAGCAGCCCAGTAATCCATTCCTTCATCACGGTATATCCAACGTCCTTTCATAAATACTTTACCAAAAATAAGTGCAACACTGACTGACAAAGCAAAAATTAGTTGGATTAATAGAATGAACAAATCTAGGGCTGCCATTTAATCACCTTACTTTAATTTCTACAGGCTGCGCTATTTGCAAGCTAATGGTTTATTTTCTGCTAATGAGTCTGTAGACATTCATACAACACTCGAGTTGATGAACGCAATGAAAAAGCATCTAAGTAAAAACCCGAACTTTAGTAAATTCTAATGTCACAAAGCCTATTATAACGACTGAGTTCTATGATCTTTTTCGAACTTAACAGAGTCTCCGTACAACTTTTTTAATTGTTGCCATTGTTGCTCTGAAATCTTGATGTCTGAAAAAGATAAATCCTTACCATGTAATGACACGATCTCTAGGCTCCATGCTAAACGATACTTTTTATGCTTTACGGCAACAATTTGCGCTGCTTTAATCTCAGTACAAGAGCCAAAGAAGCGATACTGTATTGCCTGCTTCGTACATGTAAGCGTAAGCCATTTAAACTTCCAAATAACTAAGTATGCTATTGAGAATACACTCCATGCACTAGCAAAATACATAATCATACCCGAGTCAGAAGAACGAGCGGGGTCAAATAAATTGGCACTTTTTAGCTGCTCGGTCAAAACTGGATCAAGTAATGCTGCCACCCAAAGTAGCAGCACGACTATACCAACGAGCTTAAAACTAGGGGTAAGCTCAACTTTTAGCATGTTCGAATAATCAACCCTCGTAATGGACCAGAAATATACTTACTAAACCAGTAACCAATAACATGCCCTATTGTTACGCCCGCTACAAATGAAAGTAATAACGTGGTAAAACCGGCAAGTAAAAAGGTCATTATTTGGGTCAATAACCAGGCCATTAAAAAAGCAAACATTACACCTAAGATAAGCCCTTTCAGTCCACCACAATTGGCAAGTATAGTAAGCGTATCCTCAATTATGCCGAGCCATGATGCAATCCCTTTGGCAATTTTTGCAAATGGGCTTTTTACGAGGTCGTTATTTAATCCATCTACTAGACCCAAAATGCCATTCATTGAATCGGTTAGTCCGATCACACCACCGTTTGCTCCACCAGATATTTTATATGCACCAGCTCCAGAGTCGGTAGACTTGATAATATAGCCACTACCAGTCCAGCCTTTAATACTGACAGGGCGCTCATGTACAACCACTTTCTTACCCTGTAACAAAGCCTGACGGATTTCATTTCTGGCATCTATGTCAATTGAAATAGCATTGAGCATCTCTGCATTATTACTGTCTAACTGATAAACCTTTTGGCCTTTTTGCATCGCAACTGCCATTGCCTTTGTTGCACTCATTCCTCCCTCACTTTGAGTTCGGCCTGCAAATATTTGTTCAGGTACGGCATTTTCTAAATATGACGAAACTAACCCTGTTTGGTAATTAAACTCTTGCCATGTATTCCAACAGTTGCTTTGCGACTCCGCATTATCTGACAATCTATCTACATCCATCACCACATTGCCAAAGCTCACCCGCATAGGTATGCCAAATACATATGAAATGTCTACAGCTGTTGAGAAAGTACCATATGAAGGTTGTCTATAATGCACAACATCATTTACTTTGGCAGCCAAATGCGCATAGCCTGCTGTACTAGAAAGGTAATCTGTAATACCTGCTTGAAGAGCGATACCTGTTGTCGAATGAGCTGACAATCCAGATAAATCATTTTGCTCAAGCTGAATACGCTGTTGCTGAGCAAGTGAGTGCAACTCATCATATCTTGATTTACTCATTCCATGAGTATCAATACCAATAGCCCTATATTCACCGACATTAATTGGATTTTCACCTTTATCCCAACCAAATCTTGGGGTCCAAAAACCTTTTCTAGTTTTGAGTTCCTGCCCTAAAGGAAAATTGCCAGCTGCTTTTAATGTCACTTCATTGATCGAAAAACGAGCCTGCATATTAAATGCACCATAGCTCATAGTACTTGGTAAATCATTAATATTCTGCATATTTTCAGGGAGCAAACTAGCCAACTTGGCATTATCTTGCTCAGTAGCAGGCACAAAACTCAATGCTAAACGCTTCCCTGCTAATGCAGGAATTGGCTGTTCAACTTTGAATACTGTGCTCGCAACACTACCAGCTGGAGATAGCAGCTCAAAACCGAATTTATGCCTTAAGTTATCAGGAATATGCGTTAGAGGTTGACTAGCAAGCACCTTTTTGAATGAAACTGCTGAAGAGGTAGATACAATTATTTCCTTAGTACCTAATAAGTCTTTTGCCGTCGCATTTGGGTATTGCTGTGTTATGTATGCTTCTAATTGAGATTGAACACTATCAAATTGCTCGGTTGCAGCTTGTGTATCTAAGCCTTGTACCCAACCTTCATTTCTATCAGAAGAGGCGTTATGTGTCAGCGCGTTAAGAAAGCTTTGACCATCTAAATTAACCGCTTGATTCACATCTAAACCTTTGCTGTATTGATATTGCTTAAAGCTTGGATCAACAGCTTGCCATTGACCATTTTGGTGATACTCAACCCAAACATGCTCCAAACCAAACGAGGCGACTTCACCTTGCTGGTTATTAATTATTACATTTGGTACGCCACCTTGGCCTAATAGGTTTTGCGCCGCTTCTATGGCTTCAACACCACCAACCCAGTTTTTCACTTGCTCAGGTGATACCTCAACAGAGCCATAAACATAACGTGCTGGTATGCCAGATAAACGTAACAATGCAATCATTAAACTCGATTGGTCAAATGCATTACCGCGCTGTGTCTGATCTGTGTAATCAGCGCCCTGAATAGAGCCAAAAGCAGGAATATATTCAATATTATTATAGACATATTGATAAATACTGGTGGCATCACCATTCAAGTTGGTTGCTAGTTGCACCAATCTATCTGTGCTGGCTGTATCAACATTTAACTCCAAGTATTGCGATAAATCATCAGCGCTTCGTGACACCGACATGCTCTCAGGTTGTTCTATAATGCCTAAACGCGCTTGCAGTGCTTGTAAATCAAAAGAAGGCTTATAAGCCACATTAGGCAAGGGGCCAAATGGCATTTGTTCGTTATCGTATTGATGATGTGACTGACCAAACTTAATTGTATCTAGCTTGCTATAAAGCTGCTTAACTTCTGCTCTAGAGACTTGGCTTTTAGCAGTCATCGCAGCCATATAGCCTGCAATTTCTGGCCAATGTGTATCATAAGCTGCAAGTACTTGTTTGTATAATTGCATTTGCGCTACGTTTTGTGACGCTGTCGCTTGCTCAAATTCTCGCTGTAAATCTTGTTTAGTATGCTGTGCCAGCGCATTAAGGTCTGCTTGCAGCGCCGCCAGTTTGTTTTGATAAATTACCAACGCTTTACCACGGTTTTGTTCACCGCTTGAAAGATGTAAAGCAATATTGGTTGTGTCTTTGAGTTCTGCCAGCTCAACCATGAGCTGATCGGCATGGCTTTTTGGCGCAGGCATGTGATCCATTGCCTGCTTAAACGCCAACGCCGATGGTGAATAAAACACAAATAGCATACAGGCAAGTAAGCTGTATGTAATAAACGCCAATAGCCCTTTACTTTCTCTAAAGTCGT
>CAYZOE010000017.1:0-30539 GCA_964479805.1 uncultured Pseudoalteromonas sp.
TCAGCCCTGTGTTATATTTACCTTGTATTCAACATGCACTGGAACGCAGAGGCTTGTCATCATGTTACATATCATTCAGTCAAATCGCATGGAGGCGTTGCAAGCGCAACTCCATAAAGTATTAGACACCGCGCCTTTAGACAGTATTTTTAGTAAAGAAATTGTTCTTGTTCAGTCACCTGGTATGTCGCAATGGTTAAAGCTGGGGGTGAGCCAACATTCAGGTTTGGCTGCGCAACTCGATTTTCCATTGCCTTCAAGTTTTATTTGGCAGCTATATCAGACCTTTCTACCGCAAGTACCAAAAGAGTCGCCTTTTAACAAAGCGAACTTAACTTGGAAGCTGATGACGTTGTTGCCTGAGCAACTCGGATTATCTGTTTATGAGCCTCTTAAACGTTATTTAGAAGATGATGAAGCTGGCAAAAAGCGTTTTGCTTTGTGTGAAAAAATTGCCGACGTGTTTGACCAATATTTAATGTATCGTCCTGAATGGTTAGACACTTGGGAGTCGGGAATAGACGAGTTGCCAGACGTGGATGTTTCTATTGCGCCTTGGCAGCCTGACTTATGGCGAAAGCTTGTTTCATTAACTGAAGAGTTAGGGCAAAGCCCTTATCACCGTGCCAACATGCATTGGATGTTACTCGAAGCCTTAGCAAAAGCCTCTGACGAACAGTTACCCGAGAGAATAAGTTTATTTGGTCTATCAGCTATTCCTAGTAGCCAGCTTGAGATCTTTCAAGCCTTAGCTCAGAAAACCAATGTGTTGCTGTTCTTGTTTAATCCGAGTGAACACTATTGGGGTGATGTGGTCGACGAAAAAACACAGGCTAAAATTGCGGCTAAATTTGTGAAATATCCGGAACTAGAGGCGCAGTCAGGCGAATATTTCCAAATCGGTAATCCTCTCTTATCAGCATGGGGTAAACTAGGTCGAGATTACTTTGAACAGCTTTTACAACTTGACGCCTCATGGATAGACGGTTTTGTCGAAGACTTTAGCGATAACTTATTGGGTCAGGTACAAAAAGAAATTTTCGATTTATCGTTTAAAGGCGAAACCCTAGTCGAAAACACACAGTGGTTTATAAACCAAGAGGGTCAATTATCCATCGAAGAAGATGATAACTCTATTGTGTTTCAAGACTGCCATACTCCACTTCGTGAAATTGAACGCTTACACGACCATATATTAGCTTTGATGCACGAAGATCCAAGCCTTACGCCGAAAGATTTTATTGTTATGATGCCAGATGTGGCCAAATATAGCCCTTATATTGAGGCAGTATTTGGCGGTGCAACTGCTGAGCGCTACATACCTTATTCATTGGCAGACTTAGCCATTGATCAAGAAAAGCCTGTGATCAATTCATTTCTGTCTCTAGTCGATTTACCTTTTAGCCGCTTTGGCGTATCGGATATCCTAGATTTATTCGCAGTAGAGCCAATTGCAAAGCAGTATCAGTGTAGTGAAGATGAATTTGAGCAGTTCAGATTTTGGCTTGAAGAAGTTGGGGTACGCTGGGGCATTAACGCAGAGCATAAAGTCGAGCATGAACTCCCAAAAATGCAGCTTAATACCTGGCAGCAGGGCTTAAATCGTTTATTGCTTGGCATTGCTATGAGCGATGAGTCTTTGGCATTTGAAGGTATTTTCCCAAGCGATCAAGTTGAGGGCATGGCCACTGAGTCACTCAGTAAACTTATACACTTTATTGATGATTTAATTAGCCACAAAAATATTTTGAGTGAGTATAACTCTCTTGATATCAAAGCCGAACAGCTCAAATCACTGATAAAAACCTTCTACCACCCAGACTCAGATCAAAGCTGGGACCTGCAAGTGCTCAATAAAGTGATTGAAACTTTACAGACTCACTTTGACAACAAAGACATGCTTGAAGTGGTAAGCCCAGAAATTATTAGCTACTGGGTCAAGCAAGGGGTTGCACAGAAAGGGGTAGGGCAGCGTTTTCTTGTGGGCGCCGTGAATTTTTGTACGCTAATGCCAATGCGTGCTGTGCCGTTCAAAGTCGTCTGTCTACTTGGTTTGAACGACGGCGACTATCCGAGAAGTGTTCAGCCGATAGGCTTTGACCTTGTATCGCAAAGTCAGCGTAAAAAAGGTGACCGTTCACGTAAACTCGATGACAGGTATCTATTTTTAGAAGCATTATTGAGTGCGCGACAACAACTCTTACTCAGTTACGTGGGGCGCTCATGCTACAACAACGAGCCGCAAGTACCGTCAATTTTGGTCAGCGAACTTATTGACTACATTGACCGCTGTTTTTATATCGAAGGCAATGCGAGTAAGCCTTCAGCATATCTACTAAACCAAGCCACACTGCAGCCGTTTTCTACGTTAAATTATATTGAGAGCGATCAACAAAGCTTTAACCCCACTTGGTTGATTTCAAAGGCTGCTAAAGAGCAGCCAAGCAATAAAGACAACGAAAGTTTTAACGAAGGCCTGCCAAATCCGTTTGATACAACATATCATGAAGTAGATATTAATCAGTTAATCCGAGCTGTTTTAAACCCACAAGCAGCGTTTTATCAGCAACGTGTGGGTGTGCGTTTATACAATGCGGAAGAAGTGATTGACGACGATGAACCATTTGCTCTCGATGCTTTGTCTCGCTATCAATATCTAGATGAATTACTAACAGACTCTCTGAATGATTCAGAAAAAGCGCCTGAGCAACTTTTACAACGAGGCGACTTGCCGCAAGCCGAAGTGGGTAAAGTGCAACTTGGTCAATTACAGCAAAGGATCATCCCTCTAGCTGAGCGTTTAAAAGCAACACTCACATCACCATCAGAGCCAGTTGAAATTGATATCGACTGCGGTGCAATAAAACTACAAGGGTGGCTCGATAAACTCTTTGAATCAGAACAAATCTTTTATCGCCCAGCGAGTATTAAAGCCAAAGATAAACTAAGAGCTTTTATTTACCACTGCGCAGCGAATTGTATGGGCCAATCGGTCACGACTTCTGTTTATGGTTTAGACGAACAAGTTATTTTTGCGCCGTTAGAGGCAGAAGAGGCAAAAACCGAGCTACAAAAATGGGTCAATTTTTATATTTCGCTTATGAGCAGTCCGCAACCTTTCTTCGTTGCATCTAGCTATGAATATGCGCTCACTGAAGACATCAATAAAGCGGCCAATAAATTTAACGGTGGCCAATATATCGGCATGGGCGACAGCGAAAACCCTTACGTGGCGCTCGATTTTAAAAATCTATTTGATTTTGAAGCTGAATTTGTCAGCTTAAGTAAATCGTTATTTGGCAAACTGATTGACCTTGCGAAGGAAGAAAAATATGCAAATGCTTGATCCAACAGTCATGCCTTTGGTTGGGCAAAACCTAATTGAAGCCAGTGCGGGGACGGGTAAAACTTATACCATTACAGGTTTGTATTTACGTTGTTTACTGGGTTTGACCGTACCTGAGCAAGAAAGCACGCCATTAAACGTTGAGCAAATTTTAGTGGTGACCTTCACTGATGCGGCAACCGCTGAGATCAGGGATCGAGTAAGAAAACGCATTGTCGAAGCGCGGGATGTGCTACTTGGCAAAGAATCAAAAGATGACCTTATTCTGCGAGTGTTAAAAGACGTCAGAGACAAAAAGCAGGCTTTTGCGTTACTCGATGCTGCGGCCAAGTCGATGGATGAAGCCGCGATTTACACCATTCACGGTTTCTGCCAGAAAATGCTGAAGCAGCATGCGTTTGAGTCGAACATGGGTTTTAACCAAACGTTTGTGCTCGACAGTGCAGACTTAATCGATCAAGCAGTGAAAGACTACTGGCGCAGTTTTATTTACCCGCTCGACACTGATACAACACAGACTATATTAGAGCATGTGCCAAACCCGCAATCTCTCAACAGTAAAGTGAGCAAACTGCTGAATAAGGGCAATATCATCATTACACCGAGTTATGACTTAGATGATGTACTGGCCACTAAAGCGCAATACCAGCAACAAGCACAAACATTTAAAAGTTCGCTGTTAGCTAGCGACTTCTTTACTGCGTTAGATAATTCAGGCCTTGCGAAAAACAAAGCGCCTGGGCGAGTAGCAAATATTGCAGCTTTGATAGACTATTGCCAATCTGATAATTGGTATTTTGAATTTGGCTCTGCGAAGCACTCATTCAACTTGTGGAGTGAAGAAACGCTGTCAGACAGTCAGTATTACAAGAAAGGGCAAGCGCCGATGTCGCATCCCTTGCTTAAATCGTTTTCTGAGATGTTTGCACTACACCAAAAGTTACAAGAAGGGTTACCGTTGGCCATAGTACAACAAGCGGCGAAGCAAGTTGCATCCTTATTAGAAAAACAAAAACGAAAGCAGGGTGTTTTAACGCCTGATGATTTGCTTACTCAGTTGCATGCTGCACTCACTGCTGAACAAGGTGAGGTTTTAGCAGAAAAGATTGCCACGCTTTTCCCAATGGCGATGATCGATGAATTCCAAGATACCGATCCCATTCAATATGGTATTTTTCAATCGATTTACGGCACGCGTGAAACGACTAATTTGACCATGATAGGCGATCCAAAGCAAGCGATTTATGGGTTTAGGGGGGCAGATATTTTCACCTATATTCATGCCAAAAAGCAGGTGCAAGAAACACATCAGTATACCCTTGCTACTAACTTCCGCTCAGCAAAAGGCGTGGTCGATGCGGTTAACAGTATTTTCAAACAAAATGAAACTAGCTTTATCTATAACAAAGATATTCCGTTTGAAGCCGTGGCTGCAAATGGCAAAAAGCCTGGCGAAGGCTTTGAGCTAAGCAATGAGCCTGCAGCACCATTGTGTTTTAGCGTTTTAAAAGATGCCTCTGAGGTCACCAGTAAGGGCGTGGCGCATCCAGCGTTGGCAGAGCTTTATGCGAGTAAAACTGCAACGCTTTTGAATCAAGCGCAGCAGGGGGCTGCTACAATCGCAGGCACACCTGTGGCGGCAGGAGATATTTGCTTCTTAGTACGAGACAGAAATGAAGCGGCTTTGATAAAACGTGCCTTAACCGACAAAGGCATTGACAGCGTGTATCTCGCACGAGAAAGTGTCTTTCAGCAGCCAGTCAGCCAAGCTTTGATGCAATTTTTGATGGTATTACATGGCCCATATGACGAAGCTCTGCTGAGAGGTGTTTTGGCCAGTGATTTATTTGGTCTGAATTACCAGCAAATTTTTGCACTGCAAAACGAGACAGAAAGTTGTCAGGCTACCCCAAATGATTTAATACATAAAACCTGGCAAGCGTACTTGTTACAGTTTTCTAAGCTAAAAGCCTTGTGGTACAAAAAGGGTGTGATGGCGATGCTTGAGCAATTGTTGGTAGAGAATGACCTACCTTTGCTTTGGCAACAAAAAGGCCACCATGTAGAGCGTTGGTTAACGGATTATCGCCATCTTGCCGAGCTCTTACAACATAAGCAAATTGAACTTGAAGGTACCCAGCGTGTTTTGCGTTGGTATGAAAAGCAGTATACCGAGTCTTTGAGTGATACCGCGCAGATTCGCTTAGAAAGTGACGAGAACCTAGTTAAAATCATTACCATGCATGCTTCAAAAGGGCTGGAATACCCAATTGTTTATCTACCGTTTGCTAGCGGTTATCGTGAAGCGAGCGAAGCGATTTTTCATAAAGACGACACACTGGTGTATGATTTATCTGAATCCGATGACGCCATGCAGCAGGCTGAAAAAGAACGTTTAGCTGAAGATATTCGTCTATTGTATGTAGCCCTTACACGCGCTGTACACCACTGTGATATAGGCATGTATAACTTAGCCGAAGGACGCAGTAAAAAGCCAGGCATTACGCGAACAGCACTTGGTTACGTACTCTTTGCTCCAGATTTGATGACTTCTGCAGAGCAATGGCATGCGCGACTCGATGTGCTTTGTATGAATGATGCAAATTTACAGGTTGCCTATTTTGATATTAATGGTTTGCCAAGCGAAAGTTTCACACCATCTCAACAACCGCAGGCGGTTGAGTGCGCTGTAAAAGCGGTGTCAGCGAACATTGAACGAGACTGGCGAGCAACCAGTTTTAGTCAACTAACTTATCATCAAGATCACGATGATAGACCGTTGGGTGCAATTGATGAAAACCACTTGCTTGACCTGCCATTAGCAGAAAGTCAAGAAACCCTTGATGCTTATACCTTTCCGAAAGGTGCAAAAGCGGGTAGTTGTTTGCACGAAATTTTTGAACTTATTGACTTTAGTGAGCTACAAACGCCGCAAGAGCCTAACCTGACGTTAGAAGAAGCTGTAAAGCAAACGCTGGATAAATTTGGTTTTGAAGACAAATGGCAAGCTCCGGTCAAGCACTGGGTGTCATCATGTTTAGCATGCAAACTTGATAGCAACTTAGCACTGCAAGACATAAAGCCTGCGCAGCGTTTAGTAGAAATGGAGTTTAATTTACCTCTCGCACCATTAGATCAAGTGACGCTGAATAACATTGTCTCAAACATAATACAGCATCCAAGTAACCTTAAATTTGATAATGTCAAAGGGCTACTGAAAGGCTTTATAGATTTAATTTTCGAGCACCAAGGAAAATATTACATTCTCGATTATAAATCGAACTATTTGGGCGATGCGCCGAGCGACTATGCCAGCGATAACCTATTACAAGCCATGAATGCACACCAATATCATCTTCAATACATGATTTATACAGTGGCACTTCATCGCTTACTTAAAGCGCGCTTACCTAACTATCAGCCAAAGCTTCATTTAGGTGGCGTCTATTATGTTTTCTTACGAGCTATGGGTGATGGAGAAGGAGTATTCTTTAAACAACTATCACTCAGTGAACTTGAACAATTAGATGCCTTATTTTTACAAGGAGTAGCATGATGGAACAAACCGATTTATTTGCTCAACCCGCATTCATTGCTCCTTTTGATCATCAAAGCTTTATTGCACTTTTAATCGAGCAAGAAAAATTGCTGCACAGCGATATGGCACTGGCGAAATTACTCAATGAATCCAAAATTGATGACGCATATTATTTAATCTTATTGTTACTGAGAGCGCAAAGGCAGCAACATAGCTGTTTGGAGTTAGAGCAGATTGACTGGCAAAATCCATTTTCGTTGCCAGCCAAATTGCAAGGCGAAAATGTGTTAACATCGCCTTGGTCAGAAGACAAACAAGGCGCGATAAAAGCGTTAGCGTTACACGCAGCTGTGGGTGATGATAAACCAATGAGGTTATTGAACAATAACTTATATCTTGCCCGTTACTTTGGTTATGAAGCGACCCTTGCTGAGGCATTTCAAGCATTGAACAACAATCAAGTGACCTTGAATCTAGACACACTGACTGAGTTACTCAATCACTTCTTTGATGGCCAAGATGATATTGATTGGCAAAAAGTGGCGTGTGCGATGGCTGCATTAAATCGTTTTTGTGTGATCACTGGCGGCCCAGGTACAGGTAAAACCACTACAGTCACTAAGTTGTTGGCAATTTTACAGTCACTGTATCGCAGTGCACCACTGAGTATTAAGCTGGTTGCGCCAACCGGTAAAGCTGCTGCTCGCCTAACTGAATCTATGATAGGCGCGAAGAAAAAGTTAATCGAAAGCGGCATGATAGATGACGAGCTGTTTGATTTGTTGCCAGAGCAAGCGCAAACCATTCATCGCTTACTTGGGGTTTTGCCTCATACTCATCACTTTAGGCATAACGAGCACAATCCGCTGCACTTAGACCTACTTATTGTCGATGAAGCGTCGATGATAGATTTACCCTTGTTAAGCAAATTAGTTAAAGCGTTGCCATCTCATGCTCGCCTAGTCTTACTTGGTGACAAAGATCAATTGGCCTCAGTCGATACCGGTAATGTGCTAGGGGATTTATGTGAGCATCTAAAGTTGGGCGAGCAGCCCCATTACTCACAAAACTGTGTAAACGCACTTAATCAAATTTGTTTTAATAATGCGACAAAATTGCACGAAAAGCCGAGTCACTTTTTACTCTCTGATAACATTGCATTTTTACAACAGAGCCATAGATTTAATGCTCAAAGTGGTATTGGTCAGTTGGCACAAGCGGTGAACAATAACGATCAGAAGCATTTACAGCAGACAATTCAACATGGCTTTGAAGATTTAGAATTGTATGACTTCAGTAATGATGCCTATCACGCGTTAATCGACAGAGCAGCAGGGCATTACCAAAACTACTTACGCCTTATTCAAGGTAAACCCATCTTGAATGCCGAAAGTGTGCAAGCAGTGCATCATGCTTTTAGCCAGTACCAGTTAATTGCAGCGGTGAAAGAAGGCCCTTACGGGGTAAACGCACTAAATCAACGTATTGAGCAGAGACTGCATCAAAGTGGTTTAATTGATTTAACGCAGCGCCAATATGCGGGCTTGCCAATTATGATCACCCAAAACGACTATCAGCTGAATTTATTTAATGGTGATATTGGGATTTTAGTCAATTATCAGTCGAATAATTCAGGTTCGGCGAGTTTAAAAGCTGTGTTTGTTGATGAGCAGGGAAATGTTCGAGATTTTTACCCGAATAGACTACCTAGGCACGAGAAAGTGTACGCCATGACCATACACAAATCTCAGGGGTCTGAGTTTGCACATACCGCAATGTTGTTACCACCAATGCAAAGAGCACATTCAGGGATCAACCGACAGCTAGTTTATACTGGGATCACGCGAGCAAAACAAAAATTTGAGCTGGTGGCACAAATGTCGGTTTTAACTCTTTCAATGTCTAGACAGTTGCAACGCTGTTCTGGTTTAAGGCAGAGATTGCAGACAAGTTAGCCCTTTAAATTGACAATGATGTAAGAAGTGTGGTTCTAATTTAGTGTTAAGACTCTATTTATAAGTAGAACTAAAATGAAAAAATTAGACCAACACTTAATTAAATATGCGCTCTACCATCGTGATGAGCGCAATATTTTAACGCACTTTGTGGGCGTGCCGCTGATCGTATTTGCGGTAATTGGCCTACTGTATTTTCCTTTAATGTTAGTCAATAACCTTCCGATAACTCCAGCATTGATCATTGCGATACTCGCAATGCTGTTTTACATAGCCTTAGATATTAAATTAGGTCTGCTCATGAGTGGTTTATATCTATTAGGAATTTGGGGGGTAGACAGTATTTTTGAAAGTATGAACGCTCAAACAGCGAGCTTTTATGGCTTATTTGCGGGGCTTTTCGTCATAGGTTGGATAATTCAATTTATTGGGCATTATTATGAAGGCAAGAAGCCAGCATTTGTTGATGACTTAATGGGTTTATTGGTTGGCCCATTGTTCGTCGTGGTCGAAATGCTATTTAAAGTTGGCTTACTTAAAAACTTAGAAGCCCGAATAATTGAACATGCGGGCCCCTACAGAAATTAGCGCTTTGATGAAACTTTGAGACTTTTGCTAGATAGAGATGCGGGTCTCAAGTTTACTACCTTTGACAATGGTGATGTCATGACAATTAAGTCTTAATTTTCCATTTTCTGACTCGAGCATATATGCAAATTCAGGAAATACTTCCATACAAGCATCTGCTAACTGTTTTTTTGCTCGGTGAACCATTATATTCATATGATTCATTTGAATACCTAAAGCTTTTGCAAGCTCTTCTCTATACATCCAGCCTTGTAATTCAGGCTCTAATCCTGCTTGTTTATCTAAAATACGAGTGCGTGCTAAAAGTAATAACAAATAATGATGTGAACGCGTTCCTAAATCGAATGTTTTGTTTGCAACATTTAAAGTTAGTTGCGTATTTTCTTCATCTAAGCTCACGTTAAAAGATAATGCATATTCAATATTTTGTGCTATTTCACTTTTAAGTTGCTTGGTAATAGTCGATGGGCTTGAGCAGTAAAATTGCCACTGATCATTAAAAATACTGATCAGTCCTCCATCAATCAAAACTTGCCTGTCATTTGTGAATAAGTCTTCTAAAAACCAATAATTGAGCATGCTATCAAAATAGGCAATATGTGTAGCTTCCTGCTCGTTTGGTAATAATAACTGGTCTTTTATTTCGATCACTTTATTGCTGTCAGACTGAGACACTAAGAATTGACAATCAGTGCTTAGGTCACCCACAACAAAAGAGCTGCGACCAGGAGCCGCAAAATCAATTTTATCGTTTAGACATAATTGATAAGGAAGGTTTTTGCTTATTTTTTTATCATTGATCCAAATACCATTGGTGCTCACATCTCGAATTAACCAATTTCCTTGGGTATGTTCAATAATTGCATGATGACGAGAGATTTCAGGCGAATTGATAAGTGTATCAACGTTGTATTTAAACCGCCCAATGGAGTGGTAGCTTTTTAGATAGACCTTTTCAAGCTTTTGTTCATCAATGAGATAAGCCATATATGCTTCCTTTTCTTAATTAAAACCAAAATTTCCGTTGAAACAATTGGCTGATACTAAACTGTCCTGTTGAACAGCACAATATGATTTAACTTGTTAAAGCACACAATGAGAAATATTAAACTTATTAAAAAGTTCAAATTGTATCAACCCAAATCAAGTCTAAGCCTTTTTTATGTAATATGCGATTACAGCCACTTACACTAGCTTGCATATTCGAGCGTACTGAACCATATTTCTATTATTGCAATAAAGTGAATGGTAATTTGCGAGGTAACAGATGGGTGAATTTAGAAAAATAGACACAGTTGAGCTAAAAGGAGTACATCAACTCTGCAATCATTTCGACTCTGAAAAATTAACTCTTAAGAGTAGTGCTCTCAAGATAGTCACAGATTTTACCCGACGAACGCCGCAAGTTATTTTAAAAGACGTAGATGTCGATCATGCCTTATTTATGATGGTAAATGGTCATGTTAGGTCTAAGTTAGTGATAGACCATGACGATACATTTCTGGGAGTTATTAACTCTCGTGATTTAACGGGAAGAAAAGTACTAACCGTGGCGCAAAAGCGTAATCAGTCACGTAATGATCTGACAGTTGAAGATTTAATGACAAAAAAATCAGATCTTCGTGCAATGCCTTATTCAATGGTAGAAAATTCAAAAATAGGTGATGTGCTTGAAACGCTAAAAGGTTTAGGCCATCAACACATCTTATTGGTTGATGAAACAGGTAATTTAAGAGGAATTATATCAGCCAGTGATATTGCCAGAGTATTACATATTCCTGTTAATATTCTTCAAACAGCCCATTCTTTTAAAGAGATTTTCGAAATTATCCATGATCACCAAGAAGTCATAGCCTAAAACAAGTATAAGGGTAAATCAGTGTCTCATAATTGAGACACTGATACTTTTTAAGCTGTCTCAGTTTCGATACAAGAAAACATTACCTACAGTACAAAAAATGTAAAAATCATTAAATAACAATGAGATAAATTTTGGCTCGATAGTTGATTCAAATTACTCAGTTCAACTATTGGAGTCAGCCATGGATACGAAAAGAACCCCACAACCAACAACTGCAATTAAGCGATATTGGTACTTACCAGTTATATTTTTGATCTTTTTGACGATTTACTTATCAAAGCAGTTCTTAGGCGATGCTTCTTACTTCGTTGCACGAGATAAATTACTAATGGCTAACGTGAAGCAGGGAGACTTCAAAATTGATGTAAGGGGCTCTGGGGTTTTAAAGCCAAAATATCTGCAATGGAGTGCAGCGCAATCAAGGGGCAGAGTTCAGCAGTTGTTTGCAAAACCCGGAGACAGTGTTGTTCAAGGACAGCAAATAGCGGTGTTAGAAAATACCGAATTGCTAAGCGAACTAGAGAAAATTCAATGGGAACTAAAAGCCATTAAGGCTGAAAATAATGCTGCTGCAGTTGCTCAACAAGCTCAACAACTTGATCTTGAGAATGCTGTTATGGAAGCTGAGTTTAATTACAAAAGCTCAAAACTAAAACTTGATGCAGAGCAATCGTTACTGGATCAAGGCAAAGGCTCATTGTCTGCGTTAGATTTTAAACGCACTCAGCTTGCTGTTACCCAACAATATGCTCGCTGGCAGGCACAAGTAAAACGTGCTGATAAAATGCTGCAAAACTATCAAGCCAGTGAATTAGCCAGACAAGCACGACTTGAGCAGGTCGAAAATAATCTCAGAAAAACACAGCGGCAGGTAAGTGGTTTAACGATCACAGCGGGTATCTCTGGCATAGTACAAAAGCTGCCGATTGAACTTGGTCAGCAACTTAATAACGGTGAAAATGCAGCGTTAGTGATCGATCCAGGTTCGCTATTTGCCGAGATAAACGTACAAGAAATACAAGTTAAAGACGTTGTGATGGGTCAATCTGTCACTATTGATACCCGCTTCAATAAGCTCTCTGGTGAAGTGCAGCGTATATCACCGCTATCTGAAAATGGCCTAGTAGCAGTGGAGGTGGGGATTATCTCTGAACTACCTAAGGAAGCGCGTTCAGATCTCAATATTGATGGTTACATTGAAGTGGCCAATATCAAAAACACGCTTTATATAAAACGCCCTGCATTTGCACCAAAAAATCGTACGGTAGACCTGTTCAAAACGAGCAGTGACGGCGCGTTTGCTCAAAAATATGAAGTCAAACTTGGCGCTAGTACTGCAAAATATATTCAAATTCTGTCTGGTCTTAACCCAGGCGATCAAATTATTATCTCTGACACCAGCGCATGGGCACCTCATAGCAGTGTCAAAATACAATAATATCAATAGGTTTAAAAGGAACTCTCATGTCATTATTAAGTTTAAGTAACATCAATAAATCATTTTTAACTGAAGATATCGAAACCCATGCGTTAAATAATATTAATCTTGAAATAGCACAAGGTGAGTATGTTTCCTTGTCAGGCCCTTCTGGCTGCGGTAAGTCTACCTTGCTGTCTATTTTAGGTTTACTCGACACCGCAACCAGCGGGCAATATCTGTTTAATGGTCAGGATGTCACGGGTTTTAGCCGTGATAAACGAGCTCGGATCCGTTGTTATGACATCGGCTTTGTTTTTCAGTCTTTTAATTTAATTTCTAGTTTAACAATCAGTGAAAACATCATGTTACCGCTGACTTACCAAAATAGTGTCTCTAAGAGCGTGATGCAAAGTAAAGTCGATGAAGTCTTGGAACGTGTTGGTATGCAACATCGCGCCAATCACTTTCCTTCACAGTTGTCTGGTGGTCAGCAGCAGCGAGTGGCCGTTGCAAGAGCCTTGGTGAACGATCCAAAAATTATCTTTGCCGATGAGCCAACAGGTAACTTAGACAGTCAAAATGCAGAAAAAGTGATGACGTTATTTGACCAGTTACACCGAGATGGCAGCACGATTTGCATGGTGACGCACGATCCTCGCAGTGCTCAAATGGCGCAGCGACAGGTAAGTATTCTTGATGGCACATTAGTCAATGATGTAATGCTTCATTCTGTCGAAAAAGTATCAGCGTAAGGAGCACACTATGTGGCTTGATATTAAGTATGCACTAAGACAATTACTTCAGTCGCCTAAATTCTCAGCCTTGACGCTGCTGGTTCTGATTGGCGGACTATTTGTTAGCTTGTATAGTTTTTCATTCTTGAATTCAGTGCTATACAAAGACTTACCTTTACCTGAAGGTGATACCATTTTACATATATCTTCTCAATCACAAGAAGATACTGATTTAGACCCTATGCCTGCTTGGGAAACTGCGAACTTAATCAAAGCACAAACCAGTTTCGCGCAGATAGGTCGTTATGTATCAACATTTGGACATATATTGTTTGAACAAACATCGAAACGTCTTAGTTTAGAAAAAGTTGATAATAACTTCTTTGAGTTTGCAAAAGTTCAACCATTAATGGGACGTACACTACAAACTGAAGACTACCAAGTCGGTTCAGAGCCTGTGGTGGTGTTAAGTTATGTTATTTGGCAGAGCACTTTTAATGGTCAGCAAGACATAGTTGGTCAAATTATTAATCTCAATAATCAATTAACGACTGTTGTAGGGGTCATGCCTGAAGGTTTTGCTTTTCCAGTCGCAGGAAGAGCTTGGCAACCATTATCTTTACAATATAGGCAACCACTAATGAGCAGCGATGAGTGGCTTAGTGCCTACGGTCGTTTAAATAAAGGCACATCTATTAAACAAGCCGAAACTGAACTATCTAGCCTGTTAAAAGGGTTTTATGCTCAGAAACAGCAAGCACTGGGACATGACTATGAGCTAAGAACCGTTGCGATCACATCGTTTCCAAGTGCGCAAGTAAATGGTGCGGGTGGTATTGTTTTTACCTTTATCAATGGTGTAGCACTATGCATATTATTACTCGCTTGTATTAATGTTGGTAATTTATTACTTGCTAGGGCATTAGAAAAAAATAAAGAAACGGCAATTCGGGCAGCGCTGGGTGCTCCTACAAAACGGTTAATTTCTCAGCTAATGTGGGAGGGGAGTATTTTAACTATTCTTGGTTCTGTGTTAGCGGTTTTATTAGCAGGAGCTGCCCTAAGTTATACTGAAATCGTATTACAAAGTCATATGTCTGATAACCTTGCATTCTGGTGGCATTGGGGTATGGATATTGACACCCTAATCGCGGCCTTGGTGTTTGCCTTAGTGACCCTTTTCTTTGCATGTTTCTTGCCTGCGTACAAAGCAGCAACACAAGATGTGAATGCCACTTTACGAGACGGTACGCGTGGGGCTCAGGGTAAAAAAGCGGGTCGACTTTCTAAGGTATTATTGACTGCACAAATATTTTTAATTTCTACCCTAATGCTGATTGGCGGGTTATCTGCGTTTTTATCCCAAACTATTATCAATATGGAAATGGGCGTCGACTTTAAGAATAGTTTAGATGTGAATTTAACCTTAGAAGAAAAGCGTTATACCTCTGTAGAACAAAAACTTACTTACTATCAATTACTAAAAGCTGAACTTGAACAGCAAGATAGTATTAGTGATGTGTCTCTGAGTGCTTATTTGGGTAAAAAGTCAGTGTACCCAGCGGGTCAAATCATTGAAAGAGATCAGGATAAACCACAAGTAGATGTGATTGAGCTGATTGGAAATACACAAAGCTACGGTCCGTATTTGCTAGAAGGCCGTCATCTTGACGGACAAGATCATCGCAATGCCATGCGAACAGCAGTGATCTCAGATTCTATGGCAAAACGATACTGGCCGAATTCCAGCCCACTTGGGGAGCAAATAGACGTTGAGCTTAAATCAGCAATAGAGACGCACACAATTGTGGGAGTTGTAACAAATAGAATGAACGCATCGTCTTTATTCGCTGCACTAGATAAAGAAGATGAAATTTATACATCGGCGTTACAAGGTGAAGTTAGGCCCTTAAGAGTTACATTGAAACACTTTGGAGATAGCCAACAAGCACAGACTGATTTTTATCATGTATTTTATCGCTTAGATCCAGCATCTGATCCTGGCTATTTCAGATCAAAAGAAGATGACTTTGGCATGTTGCATAAAATGGCCAAAACAGCGTTCTATATTACTTTTGGGTGCGCTTTCTTCGCGTTGTTTTTAGCATTAACAGGTATTTATGGCTTGAGTGCGGGTACAGTTTTTCAACGCTACAACGAAATTGGTGTTCGCCGCGCTGTTGGTGCGACCGATAGTGCGATAGCCAGCTTATTCGTAAAACAAGGTAGTAAATTGTTGGTATTGGGGAGTGGCTTAGCCTTACTATTTTTTGTCTTGATTGCTTATTTGTTTCATAATTTTACGGAGCAGCTAGTACCCGCTTACATTTATCTGATACTTGCATGTGTCGTTACAGTCTTGGTAGCAAGTGCAGTGTTACTTGCCATTTATTTTCCAACTAGAAATGCGCTAGTATTGGAGCCAAGCCAGGTACTTCGCTATGAATAAGGAGTAACAATAATAATGGCAAACATTTTAGTGGCTGACGATGATATTAATATCATCGCCAGCCTGCAGTTTTTATTAGATGACTATGGTTTTGATGTAAAAGGGGTAACGTGTCTTGAAGCGGCTAAAACCCAATTAACGCAACATAACTTTGATCTCGTTATGCTGGATATGAACTTCCATCGTGATACCACATCAGGCAGTGAAGGTATTGAGTTTATTCAGCAAATGAATAAATTGTTGACCGATAAGCTACCACCGATTATTGCCATGACAGGCTGGGCGACCATAGATATCGCGGTTGCTGCATTGAAAGCCGGTGCAAAAGACTTTGTGCAAAAGCCCTGGCAAGATGACGCACTCATCAACTCCATTCAAACTCAAATAAGACTTGCAGAGCGAGAGCACCAGCTCGAACTTGCCAAAGACGAAAATAGTCAACTCAAACAAGACCTATATTTTCAACACGATGATCTAATTGCAGAATCAGTAGTGATGCAGCAATTGCTTAAGCAGGCACAAAGTTTAGCAAAAAGTGACATGAACATTTTGATCACAGGTGAAAATGGCACAGGTAAAAGTTTACTCGCAAGCAAAATTCATCAGTTTTCTCAGCGTGCTTCTGGGCCCTTTGTTAGTGCAAATATGGGCGCAATTGTAGATAGTTTATTTGAAAGCGAGCTATTTGGTCATGTAAAAGGTGCGTTTACAGATGCAAAAAAAAACCGCGCAGGGCGCTTTCAAATGGCGCAGCAGGGCACATTGTTTCTAGATGAAATAGGTAACATCCCACTTGCTCAGCAGGCTAAATTGCTTCGTGTATTAGAAGAAAAACAATTTGAACCTGTGGGCTCAAGCAAAACCCAATGTGCCGATGTAAGATTAGTGTCTGCGACCAATACCGATCTTGAATCTGCTATTCAAGCTGGGTCATTTCGACAAGATTTATTCTATCGCTTAAACACGGTTACCTTGCACATGCCTGCGTTAAAAGCGCGCAAAGACGATATTGTGCCATTGGCAAATTACTTTGTTGCCAAACACAGTAAAAATTATAGCAAAAACGATGTTTTTTTATCTGAGTGTGCTAAATCTGCATTGCTCACATATCACTGGCCGGGCAATTTAAGAGAGTTAAGTCATTGTATAGAGCGTGCACTGTTTTTAAGTGACACAAGTATCACAGCCGAGAGCTTAAATCTAAGTGTAATGGGTAGTGACGCCCAGCAAAACATACCGACAACGTTGCCAGACAATAGAATAAGCACCCAAGCCAATTTAACCTTAGATGAAATAGAGTTTCAGGCAATGGAGCAAAGGCTTAAACACTTTGCTGGGAATGTCACTGAAACAGCTAAATCTTTGGGTCTTAGTCGAAGCGGCTATTATCGCCGTTTAGCGAAATATGAAGCGCAATAGCATGCAATTCTATAAGCGCTTAAAAATGAAAACAGTTGATCATAAACAGCAACAGACTCGGTTATTATTAAGTATGTCACTCCCTGCCATTTTAGTGGCGTTCTTTAGTTTATTTTACGCAGGGATCAACACCTATTTGCTGGCGTTTTTCAGCATCATCGCCTTGTTAGGATTATTTTATGTGGTGTATGCCATACGAAATAACATCGAAAAACAACAACAGCTAATTAGTAATTTATTGGCGTCTTTGATTGAAGAAGATTACACAATGCGTGGAAACTTGCAGCAAGATGCCGCTATCGCGCCACAGTTGAAACTAATCAATACGCTCGCAGATAACTTACAAACAAAGAGTCGCCAAGTATCTGAAAAGCAGATCCTGATCGATAAAATTTTAGATCAGGTTCAAGCTATGTGCTTTGCTTACGACAATGAGCAAAATATCGTGATGGCAAATCATGCCGCACTTACCCAGTTATTTTTAGGCCAAGAGTTAGAAGTTTGTTCACTTCAAGATTTCCATTGGATGAAATCAATCACTGAGAAAAATTCAGCAGTTGTGACGTTAAAGACTACGCAGTTACAAGGCGAGTATTTTGCTTTTAAAGATAAGTATTTAAGCGCTGGCAACTCACATACGCTGCTATTACTAATAAAAGCCGAACAAATACTAGATGAGCGCAAGCAACAAGCATGGCAAGACCTATTACGCGTGTTAAGTCACGAACTCAATAATTCACTCACGCCAATTGCAACAATCAGTCGTAGTCTTAACAAGAAAATTCAACAGTGTGAATTTCTTCTACAACCTCAGTTTCAGCAAGGGCTTGAGATAATTTCCGAGCGGGCAAGTTCTTTGCAAGCCTTTATCACCAGTTACCGTGAATTGGCTCAATTGCCAAAGCCGAGTAAATCAGCTGTCACTGTACAAAGTTTGTTTGATCCGGTCCTGCCTTTGTTTGATTGTGAATTTACTTATAGCGAAAATTGGCCAAAAGTTGCCTTACAGTTAGTATTGAATGTTGATAAAAAACAGCTTCAGCAAGTGCTCATCAACTTGATAAAAAATGCCATAGAAGCCAATGCAGCAAAAAACAGGCGAAGCATTGAGCTAGACCTTGAAGAAAGTGATGACATTTTGAAAATTACTATCCGAGACTTTGGGCAGGGGATCGCCAATTTTGATAACTTATTTGTGCCTTTTTATACCACTAAACACCAAGGCACTGGCTTAGGCTTGGCATTAAGTCGACAAATAATGCTTCACCATGATGGGCAATTACAGTTGGAAAATCATTTTGTGCAAGGGGTGATTGCAACTGTTACTTTACCTCTGATGCAAAGTGATGATGAATAACTGGTAATTCATACAGTATTTTGGCATTATGCCAAAAAAATAAATGAGAATGTGCTTTGGCAGTAATTTTAGGCATTGATCCAGGTTCAAGATTTACCGGTTACGGTGTGATCGATCATCAAGGAAGTAAGTTTACCTACTTAGGTAGTGGCTGTATTAAAGTGGGGGAGCATGATTTTCCTACCCGATTAAAAATGATCTTCCAAGGTGTCACTCAGTTGGTGGAGCAGTTCAGCCCACAAAGCTTTGGTATTGAGCAAGTGTTTATGGCACATAACCCAGATTCAGCGTTGAAACTAGGACAAGCCCGAGGTGCTGCGATTGTAGCCGCTACTATACAAGATATACCCGTCTATGAGTATTCAGCTAGGCAAGTAAAACAGGCGGTAGTAGGTAAAGGTGGCGCTAAAAAAGAGCAGGTCCAAGAAATGGTCAAACGTATCCTGAAGCTACCAGGAACACCGCAAGCAGATGCAGCAGATGCATTAGCCATTGCCATTTGTCATGCACATTCTCAGCAAAATTTAATTCGTTTAGCTGGTAGCGCCAGTAAAACAGTTCGTCGAAGATTAAGGTAATAGACATGATTGGAAGACTAAACGGCACACTATTAGAAAAACAACCACCGGAGATTTTACTTGATGTAAATGGGGTAGGTTACGAAGTTCAAATGCCAATGACCTGTTTCTATGAGTTACCTAATGTTGGCGAGCAAGCAGCGGTTTACACGCATTTTGTGGTACGTGAAGACGCCCAGTTATTATTTGGTTTTAATTATAAAAAAGAGCGCGCTTTATTTCGAGAATTGATAAAAGCCAATGGTGTTGGGCCAAAACTAGGTTTAGCGATTTTATCGGGTATGTCAGCTGAGCAGTTCATCCACTGTGTTAATAACGAAGATGCGACCACTTTGGTGAAAATTCCAGGCGTAGGTAAGAAAACCGCAGAACGTTTAGTGCTAGAAATGAAAGATCGTTTAAAAGACTTCGGCAATGATTTGCTAACGCCATTTAGCGACAATGCGGTTATTGCGCCACAAGAAGATCCAACGGTTGCCAATAATCCAGCCGATGATGCAGTTGCTGCATTACTCGCATTAGGCTATAAACTAGCGCAAGCACAAAAAGCGGTTAAGGCAGTAAGCCAACCAGATATGAATACCGAAGCGCTGATCAAAGAAGCGCTTAAATCTATGATGTAATAACCTTTATGATTGAAGCTGATAGACTGATTGAGCCAAGTGTTCAAGGCAACGAAGAAGTAATAGACAGAGCCATTCGTCCAAAGTTATTAGATGACTACACTGGCCAGCCCCATGTAAAAAAACAGATGGAAATTTTCATCGAGGCTGCACGATCTCGTCAAGAAGCACTCGATCATCTTCTGATTTTTGGCCCACCAGGTCTTGGTAAAACAACGCTTGCCAATATTGTTGCTAACGAGCTTGAAGTGAATATTAAGACCACTTCGGGTCCTGTACTCGAAAAAGCCGGTGACTTAGCAGCATTGCTTACCAATTTAGAAGAAGGTGATGTGCTGTTTATTGACGAAATTCACCGTTTGAGCCCACAGGTTGAAGAAATTCTTTACCCTGCAATGGAAGACTATCAGCTTGATATTATGATAGGCGAGGGGCCTGCAGCACGTTCGATTAAACTAGACCTGCCGCCATTTACACTGATTGGTGCCACCACGCGCGCTGGTTCTTTAACTTCACCGCTGCGTGACCGTTTTGGTATTGTGCAGCGCTTAGAGTTTTACTCAGCTGCCGATTTAGCGACCATTATTTCTCGTTCGGCATATTATTTAGATCTAGCAATTAGCCCGGAAGGTGCCGATGAAGTGGCACGTCGTTCACGCGGCACACCACGTATTGCTAACCGCTTACTGCGCCGAGTTAGAGACTTTGCCCAAGTAAAAGGCGACGGTAAAGTCAGCCAAGATATTGCCAAACAGGCCCTTGATATGGTCGATGTCGATAAATGTGGCTTTGACTACATGGATAGAAAATACCTGCTTGCACTGATAGAAAAATTTGCTGGTGGCCCAGTAGGTTTAGATAATATTGCTGCGGCCATTGGCGAAGAGCGGGAAACCATAGAAGACGTAATTGAGCCATTCCTAATTCAACAAGGTTTTATACAGCGAACGCCAAGAGGGCGGATTGCTTCTAATACAGCTTATTTACATTTTGATTTGGCACCTAAGCAAGATTAAAACTCAAACTGCCAAAGCGAGCTAACGTTGTATTTTGCTATCGTTTTGAAAGATATCTCAAGTTTGTTCAGGAACAGGGAGTTCCCAATTCCTTTAATCTAGTCAACGAAGGAATATGTAGATTTACCATAAAAGTCGACCCAATTGTTTCATATTATTTATCTCTGAGCATATTGCCAGCTATGTTTTGTCGTTTGCTGGTTCGCCCTTGAACATCTGAAGTCACCATTATTCATAATCTAAAAGTCTAGAACTTCTCTTAGTTATTTATACTGCTCATGCTGAAATGCTTTAATTAATTAGCGATTAAAGGGCTAATTTGATTTAGTTTCACCAGTAACGTATCTACCTCAATGTAAACATCTATTAATGCTGCTTATTGTGAATATTTATTCTGTAAATCTTCAGTTTACGTAAACGTAAGGTGAGCTGTTTTAAAAGTTAAAAATCATGTTTGTTAAATTTTTCTTAAAGTGTCACCGGTGTCATTTGTTTTTTTAGTGTCATAATTTAACATCTTTGTTGTTTTTTACTTCTTTTGGTGAATTTGTCAGACCAATGAGAAATATTCATGTTATTGAATATCTATTCATAATTTGGTTGACTCCATTTTAAAACAAAGCTAGTTTTGAATATCTGTCGGAACAATCGTCTTGTTCATTTCCGACCATAGATGTAGCAGGGGAGGGGTGCATGCTATATGACTCTAAGTTAGAAAAAGATAATTGTGGTTTTGGTTTAATTGCTCAGATAAACGGTCAAGCAAGTCATAAACTGATCCGTAATGCAATTACAGGGCTAGATCGAATGCAACACCGGGGTGGTATTGCATCAGACGGTAAAACAGGTGATGGCTGTGGTTTATTACTGCAAAAGCCAGACAGCTTCTTTAAAGCCATTGCCACAGAAAACGGTTGGCATTTAGGTAAAAATTATGCCGTTGGTATGATGTTCTTGAATGCTGACGACACGCTTGCATCTCAAGCCCGTAAAGTGATTAATGACGAATTAGAAAAAGAAACGTTAACGCTCGTTGGATGGCGAGAAGTGCCAACTGATCCAGGTATGTTGGGACCTATCGCGTTAAAGCAGCTACCTAAATTTGAGCAGGTGTTTGTATCTGCACCTGAAGGTTGGCGTCCAAAAGACTTAGAGCGTCGTTTATACATCGCAAGACGTCGAATTGAGAAGCGTTTAGTTGAAGACGATCAGTTTTATATTTCGAGTCTTTCAGGCCTAGTAACGGTTTACAAAGGCCTAATGATGCCTGTAGACCTACCCAATTTTTATTTAGATTTAGCAGATATGCGTATGAAAAGTGCTATCTGTGTTTTCCACCAACGCTTTTCAACGAATACTCAGCCGCGTTGGCCTTTAGCTCAGCCATTTAGATATTTGGCGCATAATGGAGAAATTAATACCATTGCAGGCAACCGTCAGTGGGCGAGGGCAAGAGCTTATAAGTTTTCCTCACCATTGTTACCTGATTTACAAACAGCCGCACCATTTGTAAATGAAGAAGGCTCAGATTCATCAAGTTTAGATAACATCCTTGAATTATTCCTTGCCGGTGGCATGGATATTTTCCGTGCTATGCGGATGTTAGTTCCGCCTGCATGGCAAAAAAACCGAGCTATGGATGATGACTTACGTGCCTTCTACGATTTTAACTCTATGCATATGGAACCCTGGGATGGCCCAGCGGGTATCGTGATGTCAGATGGTCGATTTGCGGCATGTAACCTAGATAGAAATGGTTTACGTCCAGCGCGTTATGTGATCACCCAAGATGGGTTTATCACGCTCGCATCTGAAGTGGGTATTTGGGATTACACAGCCGATGAAGTGGTTGAAAAAGGCCGTGTTGGTCCTGGCGAATTGCTTGTAATCGACACCCTTCATGGAAAAATTTGGCAGTCTGACGAGATCGATCAAGACCTGAAGTCACGCCACCCTTACAAAACGTGGCTTGAACAAAATGTAAAGCGTCTCACGCCATTCGAGGACTTGTCAGAAGAAGATGCGGGTGTACGTGACTTTGACGATGAAGAATTACTTACTTATCAAAAGCTATTCGGTTATAGCAATGAAGAATTAGATAACGTCATTCGAGTAATGGGACAAAATGGTCAAGAGGCAACTGGCTCAATGGGTGACGACACCCCATTTGCTGTATTGTCTGAAGGTTATCGTTCTTTATATGATTACTTCCGTCAAAAATTCGCGCAGGTAACAAATCCACCGATAGACCCACTTCGTGAAAATCACGTAATGTCATTAGCGACCTGTATTGGTCGTGAGCAAAACGTATTTAATGAAACCAAAGGCCATGCGAAGCGCCTTCAGTTTGCCTCACCAGTGCTTACATTCTCTGATATGCAGCAGTTAGTGAATGCCGATGACGAACATTATTGCGCTTGCAAAATTCAGTTGAACTATGACAAAACTGAGTCTTTAAAATCAGCGATAGAGCGAGTCTGCGACGAAGCTGAACGAAAGGCTCGCTCTGGTTGTGTCATGCTGGTTTTGAGTGATAGAAATATTAGTAAAGACATGCTGCCAATTCCTGCTGCTATGGCAGTTGGTGCGGTACAGCAAAGGCTTGTTAATACTAACCTGCGTTGTGATGCCAACATCATAGTTGAAACAGGCAGTGCCAGAGATCCGCATCAGTTTGCTGTGTTATTAGGCTTTGGTGCGACAGCGATTTACCCGTATCTAACTTACGAAACACTTGTCGCTATGTGTGACAGTAAAGTAATTGATAAAACTTACAGCGAGGTGACGCTGGCTTATCGAAATGCTATCAATAAAGGTCTCTTTAAGATCATGTCAAAGATGGGGATCAGTACGGTCGCCTCATATCGTTGCTCAATGCTATTTGAAACAGTCGGTTTATCAGATAATATAGTTGAAATGTGTTTTACAGGCGTTGCTAACCGCATTAAGGGTGCTGATTTTGAAGATTTCGCTTTTGAACAAACGCAACTTCATAAGCTCGCTTTTAGTAAACGTAAACTATTGTCACATGGTGGCTTGTTAAAATTTGTTCACGATGGCGAATATCACGCCTACAATCCTGACGTGGTACAAACACTACAAATTGCAGTCAAATCTGGTGAATACAAAGACTATTTAAAGTATGCGGATCTTGTTAATAATCGCCCAGTAACAAAAATACGAGATTTATTGTCGCTTAAAGCTGACACTGCTTCAGTGAATATTGATGATGTGGAGCCTGCAACAGAGCTTTATAAACGCTTTGACTCAGCGGCCATGAGTATTGGAGCGTTATCACCAGAAGCTCATGAAGCGCTTGCAATTGCTATGAACCGCTTAGGTGGTTGCTCGAATTCAGGTGAGGGCGGCGAAGATAAACTACGCTTTGGAACAGAGAAAAACTCGCGTATTAAGCAAGTTGCATCGGGGCGTTTCGGTGTCACTCCACATTATTTAAGAAATGCCGACGTTATTCAGATCAAGGTTGCGCAGGGCGCAAAACCTGGTGAGGGGGGTCAACTGCCAGGAGAAAAGGTGACGCCATATATTGCTAAATTACGTTACTCGGTACCAGGTGTAACGCTAATTTCACCACCACCACATCATGATATTTATTCAATTGAAGATTTAGCTCAGCTTATTTTTGACTTAAAGCAGGTTAATCCTGAAGCCATGATCTCAGTCAAATTGGTATCTGAGCCAGGTGTCGGCACAATCGCTACAGGTGTTGCTAAAGCATATGCAGACTTGATCACGATTGCGGGTTATGACGGAGGTACAGGGGCAAGCCCATTAACGTCGGTTAAATATGCAGGAAGTCCATGGGAATTAGGTCTTGCAGAAACTCAACAAGCTTTAGTTGAAAATGGTCTCCGTCACCGCATTCGCCTGCAAACAGATGGCGGCCTTAAAACAGGGTTGGATATTATTAAGGCAGCTATTTTAGGTGCAGAAAGCTTCGGTTTTGGTACTGGTCCTATGGTGGCGCTTGGTTGTAAATATCTACGTATTTGTCACTTAAATAACTGTGCAACAGGTGTTGCAACTCAAGACGACACACTTCGCCATAAGCACTATCATGGCTTACCTGATATGGCGATGAACTACTTCAAGTTTATTGCCCAAGAAGCCCGTGAAATTATGGCGCAACTTGGGGTAACTCGTTTGGTTGATTTAATCGGCCGCACAGATTTGTTAGAAATGATTGAAGGCAAGACGAGTAAGCAAAGCAAGCTAGACTTGTCTGGATTGTTAGCCAAGCCAAATAATCCAACTAATGACACTTTATATTGCTCAGCAGCGAATACCTCTCATTACAAGGGGGAGCTAAATGAACTACTGCTCTCAAAAGCACAAGCTGCGATTGAGAGCAAGTCAGGTATTTCATTAGTAAACCGCATCAGTAATACGGACCGTTCAGTAGGCGCGATGCTATCTGGCTATATTGCTTGTATACACGGCAACCAAGGCATGGCGGCTGATCCAGTGGCTATTGAGCTACACGGAACGGCAGGTCAGTCGTTCGGTGTTTGGAATGCCGGTGGACTTGAAATGACCTTAGTCGGTGATGCGAACGATTATGTTGGCAAGGGCATGGCTGGCGGTAAGCTAGTAATTCGTCCGCCTGTTGGGTCAAGCTTTGAGTCACATCAAGCAAGTATTGTAGGTAATACCTGCTTATATGGTGCAACAGGCGGCAAGCTGTTTGCTGCAGGTAAAGCCGGTGAGCGATTTGGAGTTCGAAACTCAGGTGTAACGGCAGTAGTTGAGGGCTTAGGTGACAACGGCTGTGAATATATGACGGGTGGCGTTGTTTGCGTACTTGGTAAGGTAGGTATTAATTTCGGTGCGGGCATGACAGGTGGATTTGCCTATGTGCTAGATGAAAAAACAGACTTCGAGAAGCGTATAAATCCAGAGTTGGTTGAAATTGTTGAGCTGTCAAAACTCAATACACATCAAGAGCACCTAAGAGGTTTAATTGCTGAGCACTTAGAGCTTACAGGCTCTGCTCGAGCAGAACAAATCCTAGCTGAATTTGAGTTGTATCTACCTAAATTCAAACTAGTTAAACCAATTTCAAGTGATGTAAAGAGCCTATTAGGTCACCGTGCTCGCAGTAGCGCTGAATTAAGAGTACAGGCGCAGTAAGGGGAAGAGTATGAGCGAAAATGTTTATCAATTTATCGATGTGCAACGTGTTGATCCTAGGAAAAAACCAATCTCGTCACGTAAGCAATCATTTGTAGAGATTTATGAGCCATTTTCACAAAACCAAGTGAATTCACAGTCTGACCGTTGTTTAGACTGTGGTAATCCTTATTGTGAATGGAAGTGCCCGGTTCATAACTATATTCCACAGTGGTTAAAGTTAATTCGTAATGGTCGTATTTTAGAGGCTGCAGAGCTTTCACATCGTACTAATAGCTTGCCTGAGGTGTGTGGACGAGTGTGTCCCCAAGACCGTTTGTGTGAGGGGGCTTGTACGCTCAATGAAGAGTTTGGTGCGGTAACTATAGGTAATATCGAAAAATACATCACTGATACAGCCTTTGCTCAAGGCTGGAAGCCGGATATGTCGTATGTAGTTTGGACTGACAAAAAAGTCGCTATTATTGGTGCGGGTCCTGCTGGTTTAGGTTGTGCGGATATTCTAGTACGTAACGGGGTAAAACCTGTGGTTTTCGACCGTAACCCAGAAATTGGCGGTCTACTGACATTTGGTATTCCATCCTTCAAACTTGAAAAATCAGTAATGGAAAATCGACGTGAAGTTTTCACTGAGATGGGTGTCGAGTTTAAGTTAAATACAGAAGTTGGCAAAGATATAAGTCTTGATGAAATCATTTCAGAATATGATGCGGTATTCATTGGTGTAGGCACATATCAAAGTATGCGCGGTAACCTTGAGAATGAAGATTCTGAGGGCGTATATGACGCTTTACCTTTCTTGATTGGTAATACAAACCGAGTTATGGGTTACGATGAAGCTCAGCAACCTTATATCAGCATGGCGAATCAAAAGGTCGTTGTGTTAGGTGGAGGTGATACTGCGATGGACTGTGTACGTACGTCTATTCGTCAAAACGCAGCGCATGTAACCTGTGCGTATCGTCGTGACGAATCAAACATGCCTGGCTCAGTTCGCGAAGTAAAAAATGCCAGAGAAGAAGGTGTAAACTTTAAGTTTAATGTTCAACCAAAAGGTATTGAATTGAACGCTGAAGGTAAAGTTGTGGGTGTGAAGATGGTCGAAACCCGCTTAGGGGAGCCTGATGCTGCAGGACGTCAACGTGCAGAAGAAGTACCTGGTACTGAGCATGTGCTAGATGCAGATGCGGTGATAATGGCATTTGGTTTCAAACCACATAAGCTTGATTGGCTTGCACAATACGATGTTGAAATAAACAGTTGGGGTGGTATTGTTGCGCCAGAGCAGGGTGCCTATACACACCAAACAAGTAACCCTAAGATCTTTGCTGGCGGTGATGCTGTTCGAGGATCTGATTTAGTTGTAACTGCTATTTTTGAGGGCCGTAATGCTGCCGAAGGCATTTTAGATTATCTAGAAGTTTGATACCAATTCGCTATAGCTCTTAATCATTGAAAGTGATTAAACCTGATGATGGCTGCGTTAAAGACTTATCATCCTAAGCAACTAATTAGCGAAACTTTGTATTGCCTACATGGATGTAGGTACGTGAGCGATTTTACCAATAAGTTTTACTTGCCTAAAATTGAGCTCGTAGTTAAGCGGACTTGTACAAAGCCAAATATCATTACCAATATCTATAAAAAACCCAGTTCACAAACTGGGTTTTTTATTTCTTTTAACTTCTAATTTCTAACTTAGGCAGCTTGGATAGCTAACAATTCTTTTGCACTGGCGCGAGTTGTTTCACTTATCGATTCACCACCAATAAGGCGAGCAATCTCATCTACTCGATGCGCATCTTCTAATGATTTCATTGAAGTGAAAGTTTCACCTTTGATGACTTTTTTACTAACAAAAAATTGTTGATGACCACTACACGCTACTTGCGGTAAATGGGTTACACAAATGACTTGTGTAGACTTACCAAGCTTGCGAAGTAATTTACCAACTTGAGAGGCAGTTGGTCCAGAAATACCTACATCGACTTCGTCGAAAATAAGTGTTGGAGTGGTCACTTTGTCAGCGATAATCACTTGAATAGCCAAACTGATACGAGATAGCTCACCACCAGAGGCAACTTTTGCTAACGCTTGCAGAGGCTGTCCAGGATTTGTTGAGACTAAAAACTCTATGGCATCAAAACCTTCGTTGTTTGGTCTGAGTTCAGGTTTTGGTTGTAATTCGATTGCAAACTTACAATGTTTCATGGCTAAATCATCCATACTAGCACTGATAAGTTTTTGTAGTTTTTTTGCCGACTGGCTGCGGCTGTCGCTCAGCGCCATCGCAGCTTGATGGTATGCTGATAATGTTTGCGCTATTTCTTGCTCTAGAATATCAATACGTGCGTTATCAGAGCTTATATTATTTAACTGCCCCTTTAATGATTGATGATGTGCATAAAGTTCTTCAGGTCTAACATGATGTTTACGTGATAGATCCATAATTTTAGATAGACGCTCTTCGACTTCTTGCAATCTGAGAGGGTCTTGATCAATTTGGTCTGCGTAGTCACGAATTTCGCGACTTGCTTCTTCGACTTGCACAACTGCTTCTTCTAGCAACTGAGCGATGTTACAGAGGCTACTGTCAACGCTGGTTAAATTACTGAATTGCTGAGCACTATGCTGTAGCTGACTTAACACTGTCGCGCCGTCTTGTTCATATAATGCCATTAATTCCTGTTGACATGTATTAATAATTGTCTGGCTATGACTTAGGCGATATTGCTCTTCTTCAATTTGCTTAAATTCATCAGCTTCAAGCGCAAACTCATCTAATTCAGCTACTTGATATTCTAGTAGCTGTTGTTGTGCTGCTTTTGCTTGTTGCTCTTTTAACAGTGAAGAGTACTCGCCTTGTAATTGCTGATAATGTTGAAATTGATTTTTTACGGCAGTTTGTAAGTGAGTATGACCAGCGTAAGCATCAACGAGATGAAGTTGATGTTCCGTTTTTAAAAGCAATTGGTGAGCGTGTTGTCCATGAATTGCGATTAAATATTCGCCCAGTTCTTTAAGTTGACTGGCAGTGACTGAAACGCCATTAATGTAACTTTTACTGCGACCGCTCCTGCTAATAACACGACGTAAAATACAATCTTGTTCATCGTTATTTAGCATATGCTCTTTAAGAAACTTCAAGGCTTTGGGTAGTTGTTGAATGTTGAATTGGGCCACTATCTGAGCACGATCAGCGGTTGGTCTAATTGCACCTGCATCCGCTCTCTCACCTAAGCAAAGTGATAAAGCGTCTATGGCAATGGATTTACCCGCGCCAGTTTCGCCCGTGATGGCTGTCATGCCATCACGCCATTCAATATTTAAATCGTTTACAATTGCGAAGTTACTAATTTCAAGACTTATCAACATGTCTGTATATCCAAACAGTATATGTACTGTCAATTTATACAGTAGTTAACAATAAATCAAGCGTGATATTAAATTTGTACTGATGCGAGTTTATTTAATTCATTTTGATTGTTCTGATCTGAGCCTTCATCTGCATCAATATCTGAATTTGTATCTGTATCATCGCTGTCTTGGTCTTCAACATCATTCACATCAGCGGTTTTCAACAAAATGATCATTGCAGGCAATGACTCATAATAGAAGTCTTTATTATAAGCAACACCATTTGTTGGTAACTCTTTTGCAAAAGCAGCCATGGTGTCTTTTAAAGTATCCATAGTATCTTCTTCACGATGCTTATGTACTTCTTCACCTACAGTCAAAATAAACAACTCGACGATGCGCTCAAGTTGATTTAGATTGTCCTCAGTATGAGCCTGAACAACAAAGAAATTATTAACAATAGTATTAATCGTGCCACTGTATTTTGAGGCTATAGCGCCAGCAGCAACAAATTCAGAGGTTTTCGTCTTGAAGTGCAGTATTACCTCATTGTGCCTTTGGTTAAAAACTTGCTTTTCAGCATTTTTTGCTCTTCTTCTATTATTTTCGATAACAAGATAAACGCCTAAAAGTGTGATTAATAACACGATTGTGGCGATAATAATGTAATTCATAACGTTTGTACTTCCAGTGAGCTATGTACCGATTTTGAATGTTTTAACGGGTTTAGTAAAGTCTACTGCCCCAATTTAACTTTTGTCTTAGGACATCATAGTATGAATAGCTTTTCGGATGAATCAATCGTAAAGATTTTTCTGCTTTTTTAATAACCACTTCATCACCCGGTAAAACAGCCAGGACCACATGGCTGTCACAACTGACTTGTAAGCTATCTGTATTCTCCAAGCTGAGTTTTAATCTAACTTCTTTATCGCCATCAACAACTAACGGCCTACTTGATAAAGTGTGAGGAAACATAGGCACTAGTGCCATGGCATTCAATTCTGGAGTAAGGATCGGGCCTCCACCCGAAAGAGAGTAGGCTGTCGAGCCTGTTGGTGTTGAGACAATTAAACCATCTGAGCGTTGCGAAAATACAAACTGATTATCGATAAATGCTTCAAATTCAATCATGTGTGCGACTTTG
>CAYZOE010000017.1:30549-52677 GCA_964479805.1 uncultured Pseudoalteromonas sp.
TGTCGGCATGTAATACCGCTTCGTTCATGGCGGAGTTTGCACTTTTTAATTCATCATGGCGATAGACTTCGACTTCTAATAAAAAACGTGACTCAGCAATGAATTCTCCTCTTAGTACTTCTTCGAGCGCAGGTTCGAAGCCATCAGGGTTTAGATCGGTTAAAAAGCCAAGGTTACCCCGATTAACACCAATCACGGCAACGTCAAACCGTGCTAGTACCCTGGCAGCTCCAAGCATATTACCATCACCGCCAATAACAATGGCCAGATCACAGCACTTTCCCAGTTCAACTAATTCAATGAGTCCCTCAGGGGCAATTTCTTGAACTTGAGCGCCTACACGTTCTTCTACAAGTACCTCGTATCCTAATGCTTGCAAAAAGGTATAAAGGCGGTGTAATGTCAAAGCAGCACCTTTGTGATTGGGTTTACCTATTAAACCTATGGTTTTAAAAGGGCTTGTCATGATTATTTTCCTTGATTAAGTTAGCGCAAGACTAACCGAAAAACATTTGAGAGAAAAATTTTTTTGATGGCCTGTGGATAAAGTATGAAATTAAGTCCCAGAGATCAGCAAATATTTACTGCTGTGATGAGTTTGTATTGCAATGGCGAAGGCCAACCTGTGCCCTCTAGTAAGATAGCAAAACAAAAAGGCATGGCTGTGTGCTCTGCTACAGTGAGAAATGCTATGGCTCGTCTAGAGAAGATTGGCTTGCTTTGCTCTCCATACACCTCAGCGGGAAGAATGCCCACTGATGAAGGCTTTAAATTCTGGTTGAGTGAGTATTTAAATTTATCTGACATTGGACATTATTGGCAACCAGAGCAGTCTAAACTAGTTGAATTAGCGCATTCTCTCAGCCAAAGATACCAAGTGTGCTGTTGTGTTGGTTTACCACAGGCAAGTTCGCAAATAATTTTTAGGGTAGAAGTACTTGGCTTTGACAGTAGTTCTTGGTTAGTACTGTTAATTGATAGAGCGGGGCAGTCTCAGAATATCTTAATAGATAAACCTGACTTTGAAACCGATGCGCAGCGTTATCAGTTTGCCTCCTGGATGAATACCGTTTTTAGTCAGCAGCCCTTAAAAGAAGGCTTGCAACGCATGTTTGCGATGGCAAAAAGCGCACCTAAAACTTGTACAGCACAATTAACCCAATGGACTGCGCAGCTGCATCAGCAACTCGGTTCAGATAACTGCATTTTACTCGGAGAAAGACATTTATATAACGCTATAGAGTCTGACAAAGAACTCAACCTTGGAGTTGGGTTTCTTCACGATATTGAAGATAAATTGGCATTTAAAAATGGTTTATCACTCATAATGGGTAATGAGTTATTGAGTTACCAATTGGACGAAACTGTGATTTTAAGTTTGCCTTATTTTGAAAATGGTGAATATCAGAGCCGATTTTGTGTGATTTGCTCAACTTCTGCGCCAATTGAGGCAATAATTGAAGAATTTTCGTTGGCGAGTACTTGAAACTGATTTTTCCATCCCCATAATGTCCGCAGTTGTAAGATTTTGGAGAAAAATATGTCTGAGCAAAATAATGCCCCTGAGCAAGAAGTGGTAGAACCTGTTGAGCAAGTAGAACAAGAGCAAGCTCAAGAAGAAGTGCAAACTGAACTAAGCCCAGAAGAGGAAATTGCTGGTTTATATGCTGAACTTGAAGCAGCTAAACAGACTATTACAGATCAGAAGGACAGTGTTGTGCGTGCCGCAGCAGATGTAGAGAACATTCGACGCCGTGCTGCGCAAGATGTAGAAAAAGCGCATAAATTTGCACTCGAAAAGTTCGCCAATGAGTTGTTGCCTGTTATCGATAACCTTCACCGTGCAATTGAGTTTTCAGACAAAGATAATGAAACACTTAAGCCAGTACTTGAAGGTGTTGAAATGACACTTAAGAGCTTTGAAGATGCTGTTGCTAAGTTTGGTGTTGAAACAGTATCTCCACAAGGTGAAGTCTTCAACCCTGATTTCCATCAAGCGATGTCGATTCAACCTAGCAATGATGTTGCACCTAATACGGTTCTAGCCGTCATGCAAAAAGGCTATACTTTAAATGGCCGTTTACTTCGACCTGCGATGGTAATGGTTTCTAAAGCAGCCGAATAATCAGTTTCTGTTTTTTTATTTAAAACGGGCTCATTCAGCCCGTTTTTTATTGTCTGAATTATATTGTTTAAGCAAATTTTTGTTTTAAAATAATCATATATACTTAAAACTTCCTTTAAAGGAATTGCTATGAAAAAACTGATCGGTATTGTTGCTTTATCTTTATTAGCTGCAGGTTGTAAAACCTCTCCGACAGGTCGAACACAAATTGCACTTTACTCACCACAAAAGATGAATGAGATGGGAGCTGAAAGTTTTGTCCAAATGAAAGCGCAGCAAGCCATAGAAACAGATAAAAATGCCAATGCCTATGTGCGCTGTATTGCAGATAAGCTGATAGCACAGTTACCTACGAAATATGCCAATCAAGACTGGGAGGTTGTCGTTTTTAAAGAAGACAGCGCTAACGCTTTTGCCTTACCAGGCGGAAAAATTGGTGTGCACACAGGGCTATTGAAGGTAGCTAAGGACCAACATCAACTTGCTGCAGTTATGGGCCATGAAGTGGGCCACGTTATCGCGGAGCACGCCAATGAGCGAGTTTCTCAAAATAGCCTGTTGCGGTTTGGTTTGCAGGCAAGTGATGTGGCGCTGCAAATGGGCAATGTTGAATATCGCCAAGCGATAATGCAAGGTTTAGGGGTGGGGGCTCAAGTTGGAGTAGCTTTACCTTTTAGTCGTTCGCATGAAAGTGAGGCCGATGTAATTGGCTTAGATCTAATGGCAAAAGCGGGTTTCGAACCAACTGGTTCGGTGAAGCTTTGGGAAAATATGAATAAGCTCAGTGGTGATCGGCCAGCAGAGTTTTTATCAACTCACCCAGCACCAGACACACGTATGCAAACTTTGAATAGTAAAATGCCAGAAGCCGAGATATTGAAGCGTTCAGCATGGCAAAAAGGGTTAAAACCTGAGTGCAAATAGAGAAAAAAGGTCGCATTTATGTGGCCCTTTTTGAATGTTTTAATTGATTGAACTATTTCAATTCAGTTTAACACTTATGCAAAAGGCGGACATAAGTCCTTATCTAGCTCGGTCTATTTTCTTATGCTCGCCGCACTCTTATGTCAAGGGTCAACACTATTTGATAAGGCTCATGAATATTTGGCTACACTTATCAAAAAGCTGTTTTAACTAAACACAACTGAGTGGACCATTATGCAACAATTACCTACGGTAGATTACCGCGCAGATGATGCAGCTGCGCAATTCGTTGAATCTCTTCGTAATACAGGATTCGGCGTTTTAAAGAACCACCCAATCCCACAAGAATTAGTTGAATCAATTTATAAAAATTGGCAAGAGTTCTTCTACACAGAAGAGAAACATAACTTCCTATTCGATAAAGAGAATCAAGATGGTTACTTCCCGCCAGAAGTATCGGAAGTTGCCAAAGGCTTTACTATTAAAGACATCAAAGAATATTTCCACGTATATCCAAAGGGCCGTGTTCCAGCGCAATTAGATGCTGAGATCCGTGAGTACTATCGTATAGCGAATGAGTTTGCCGCTGAGCTATTAAGCTGGGTTCAAGGGCAAGCACCTGACGATGTAAAGGCTAAGTTTACAATTGATCTTAAAGATATGATCAAAGATTCTGAGCAAACTTTACTACGTGTGCTTCACTACCCGCCAATGACAGGTGATGAAGAACCAGGTGCTATCCGTGCCGCAGCGCATGGTGATATTAATCTACTCACTGTTCTTCCGGCTTCAAATGAGCCAGGTTTGCAAGTACAAAAACAAGATGGTGGCTGGCTAGATGTACCTTGCGATTTTGGTAACTTGATTATTAATATTGGTGACATGCTTCAAGAAGCATCAGGTGGTTATTTTCCATCGACTATTCACCGTGTTATCAATCCATCAGGTAAAGCGTCTAAGAATTCACGTATTTCTTTACCATTATTCTTGCATCCTAAACCTGAAGTTGTGTTATCAGATCGTTACACTGCAGATAGTTATTTACAAGAGCGCCTCGAAGAGCTTGGAGTAAAGTAATACTAACTCGCAATATCATATAATTATTTTTAGGAGTTAGGCCTGATGATAACTGCGTTAAAGATTTCTCATTTAAAAAACTAAATAATGAAATCTTTATCTTGCTACTAACAAGATTTTATTGCCTTAAAATTAGTCTATTTTGTTAAGCGGAAAGGTATAAGGTCGTACTGAAATAATTAAGATATAAAAAACCCTAACATTTGTTAGGGTTTTTTATTGGCTATGGTTTTTTAATTAAAAGTCTCTAGGAGATACAAATGTACCTGCCTGAATTTCTTCAAAGGTTTGCATAGCGAGTTCATCTAATGGATCAAGCGAGCGACCCCTACTCGTGATTTCATGCGTAACAGGTAAGATGTCAATGTCTTCAAATCCAGACATTTGAGCTATTTTTGCAAAAGTATAAGCATGTTTGTATTTCTTTTGTTTGAAAAAAATACTCACCAGACTACTGTACACCTCTAATTTAGGCTGTTGACCAGCTTCGTTTAATTCCAATACTCGATAGAGTAAGTCTACTGTTTTTTCATCATCAAATTTAGCGAAATAAGTTGCTAAAAATAACTGTATTTCAGCATCATTCTTAACTTCGTCTTGGTCTTGCATTTTCAAAAGCTTATTCATAGCAAAATTACTATTATTTCTAGACCAATGGTAATAAAGTAATCCTGGATGATCAGTGTGCTTTGTATCTTGAAAAATACGGTTCATCTCTTTGAGGCTAGTTAAATGACCTTCAACACGAGATGTGGTCTTTTCTTTTAATTTTATGTGTTCTATTTTTGCAGCAAGAGATACACAAGATTTATATGACTCTAATTTTTTTAGCAAGTCATATTTATTATCATCATTAGGTGATTTGTATTCGTGATATCTGGCAAATATAAGATCAGAGCGCAGTTCTTTACAGTGACTATCCTTATTTAAATCTTCACAAAACCCAGGTGTTTCTTCGCACACTTTACTCAAGGTAAGGGGTTTTTCACAACCTGCAAGGGTAAAAATACTAAGTGCGAGCAGCGTCCGCAGTGCCATCTTGCTTCCTCTTCATTATTTAATGGTGTTAGGCCATGTTTACTTTGTTATTTATAAGCCTGATATGCATGCTTTATGAGTTTTCAACATTTTTACACTAAAAAACAGCATAAATTAGAACTCTTGTTAGTTTAGCCTAATGAATTAGACAGTAACAGTGGAGAATCGAAGCAGTTTAAATTAGAATGTCATTGCCCTAAGGGGTTATCCGTTCAAAAAAATTGTTTAATTAGGCAGAAAAAATGACCTTATCTCACGAGCAAGAATATCAAAATAGCTGGCAAGAACGCCAAGATTATGCAGAAAACATGCAACCAATCATTGGTCGTTTGTACCGTAACAAGGGTGTTGAAATCGCTGTTTACGGTCGTCCACTTGTAAATACAAGCACAATCGACGTGATCAAAGCTCACAAGACTGTGGCACGTTTCGAAGAAAGTAAATTACGCTTGCGTGAAAGCTTCCCATTCTTAGAAGCTATTAGCAAAATGGATTTAGCACCTGCGCGTATTGACTTAGGCAAATTAGCCTATGGTTATGTTCATAAAAATGCAGGCGAAGGTCGTTCAATTGAAGAATACCTAAACGCTGAATTAGTTGACATTGTAAACAAAGGCGACAATCAAGAGCCCCGCGATGTTGTTCTTTACGGTTTTGGCCGTATCGGTCGTTTATTAGCACGTCTACTTATCGAGCGTGGTGGCTCTCACACTGACCTACGCTTACGTGCAATCGTTGTTCGTGGTGGACGTGACGGTGACCTTGAAAAACGTGCAAGCCTTTTACGCCGTGATTCAATCCATGGTCCTTTTAATGGTTCTATTACAGTTGATAACGAGCGTAATGCAATTAAAGCTAACGGCAACTATATTCAAGTTATCTATGCTAACTCTCCAGATGAAATTGATTATAACGAATACGGTATCAACAATGCACTTATCGTTGATAACACTGGTATCTGGAAAGACAGAGATGGTTTAGGTCTTCACCTTAAGTCAAATGGTGCAGCAAAAGTTCTTCTTACTGCTCCTGCAAAAGGCGACATTAAAAACGTAGTCTATGGTGTTAACAATAAAGACATTCTTTCTGAAGATTCAATCGTTTCAGCTGCGAGTTGTACAACGAATGCGATCACACCAACACTTAAAGCTCTTAATGACAAGTACGGCATTCAGAATGGTCACGTTGAAACAGTTCACTCATACACTAATGACCAGAACTTAATCGATAACTACCACAAAGCAGAGCGTCGTGGTCGTGCAGCAGCACTGAATATGGTAATCACTTCAACAGGTGCAGCTAAAGCAGTTTCCAAGGCGCTACCTGAACTTGAAGGTAAGCTAACTGGTAATGCTATTCGCGTACCAACACCAAATGTTTCAATGGCGATCCTTAACCTAAACCTTGAAAAAGAGACAACGGTTGAAGAGCTAAACGAGTACTTACGTGAGACATCACTTCACTCTGATCTTCGTGACCAGATTGATTACACAGCGTCAACTGAAATCGTTTCTACAGACCTAGTAGGTAGCCGTTACGCAGGTGTTGTTGATTCTCAAGCAACAATTGTTGATGGTAATCGTGTTGTATTATACGTATGGTACGACAATGAGTTTGGCTACAGCTGTCAGGTTATTCGTGTTATGCACGATATGGCTGAAGTTGAATACCCAAGCTTACCTCGCTAATAGCGAAATGTAATAAAAAGCCAGCTTTTGCTGGCTTTTTTAGTTTTTGAACTTAAATCGGTGTGATACTCTTTAAAAATTATTTTTACAAGTGAATTACACTTCCTAAACGATAAAGACAAAAAGTTAATGTTTGTCTGCGACTATTATGTCGTTAATTTTTAAAAGAAGGTTACGGATGAAAATCAGCAGTAATTTTGACAGTGGTAATATCAAGGTACTTGCGAACAACGACCCACTCGATATTCAACTTGCTATTAACAATGATAATGAATCTGAGTTTTTTCAGTGGTTTCATTTTCGTTTAGAAAGCACACCTTTTTTACAGCATAAAATGCAAATTGGTGGGTTAGAAAAATCAGCATACCCAGAAGGGTGGGATGACTATCAAGCGGTAGCATCATATGACCGTCAAACTTGGTTCCGTGTTCCTACATCATATGAAAAAGGCACTCTCACTATTGATTTCGAACCTGAACAGAGTCATACCTATTTTGCTTATTTTGCACCTTACAGTTATGAACGTCATTTAGACCTACTTTATTGGGCACAAAGCAATGATGCATGCGAAATAGAGACACTAGGTGAAACACTAGACGGTCGTGATATCAGTTTGCTAACAATTGGTGAACCCGAAGAAGGCAAAAAGAAAATTTGGATCACCGCTCGCCAGCACCCTGGGGAGACAATGGCAGAGTGGTTTGTCGAGGGCCTACTCCATAAACTTTTAGATGACGAAGACCCGCATGCGGCTGCGTTACTTTCTAAAGCTGTTTTCTATGTAGTGCCAAATATGAACCCAGATGGCAGTGTGCGTGGTCACCTTCGTACGAATGCAGTGGGTGTAAACTTGAATCGTGAGTGGGCTGAGCCAAGTCTTGAAAAATCACCAGAAGTTTTCTACGTGTTAAATAAAATGCACGAAACTGGTTTAGATTTGTATTTAGATATTCATGGTGATGAAGCCCTACCTTATAACTTCGTAGCTGGTAGTGAAGGTATCCCAAGTTATGATGCGCGTTTAGAATCATTAGAAAATGACTTTAAAGCAGCACTGCTCACTATCACGCCAGAGTTTCAAGACGAGTTTGGGTATCCAAAAGATGCGCCAGGTGAAGCTAACTTAACGGTTGCATCTTGTGCGGTAGGTGAGGCGTTTAAAGCGTTGGCTTACACGATTGAAATGCCGTTTAAAGATAACGCGAACCTTCCAGACCCATATTATGGCTGGTCTGATAGACGTTCATATCAATTTGGTCAAGATACACTAGCTGCAATCGTTTCAGTTGTAGATAAATTAAGATAATAATCAACAGTAAAATCAAAAGGTAGCACTTAGTGCTGCCTTTTATGTATAAAAACAATGAGGATGAGTTGTGGACACATTTGGACAGTTTCTAGATAACTTAGATGGCATGTTGGGGGGAGCAGCTTGGTTCCCATACGTATTACTTGGTGTCGGTTTATTCTTCACCATTTATCTTAAATTCCCACAGATCAGATATTTCAAACATGCCTGTAAGGTGGTAACCGGTAAATTTGATAAAAAAAGCCACGAAGGTGACACAACGCACTTTCAAGCGCTTGCTACTGCGCTTTCAGGCACCGTTGGTACGGGTAACATCGGCGGTGTGGCATTGGCAATTTCAATTGGTGGTCCCGCGGCACTATTTTGGATGTGGATGACCGCATTCTTCGGTATGACTACTAAATTCGTAGAGGTAACCCTATCTCACAAATATCGTGTTAAAACAGATGATGGCACCATGGCTGGTGGTCCAATGTACTATATGGATCGTCGTCTAAACATGAAATGGTTGGCAGTATTGTTTGCCGTAGCCACTGTAATTAGCTCTTTTGGCACAGGTAGCTTGCCGCAAATCAATAATATTGCTCAGGGTATGGAATCAACCTTTGGCTTCGAGCCTTGGCATACGGGCGGTGTGTTATCTATCTTGCTTGCACTTGTTATTCTTGGCGGTATTAAACGTATTGCTGCAATTACTTCTCGCGTTGTGCCACTAATGGCAGCAGTTTATATCATTGGTGCATTAGCCGTTATCTTCTACAACATTGAAAATATTGCACCATCTTTTGCTGCTGTATTTACTAACGCTTTCTCGGGCTCTGCTGCAGCGGGTGGTTTCTTAGGAGCATCATTTGCATACGCTTTCAACCGTGGTGTAAACCGTGGTTTATTCTCTAACGAAGCAGGTCAAGGTTCTGCACCAATTGCACACGCATCAGCTAAAGCGGACGAGCCAGTATCTGAAGGTATGGTGTCAATTCTTGAACCTTTCATCGATACTATCATCATCTGTACTTTAACCGGTTTAGTGATCCTTTCTTCAGGTGTGTGGACTGAAAAGTTTGAAACGCAGTTTGAGCGTTCTTCAATGGTCATTGTACAAGGTCATTATTCTGAAGATAAAGAACAAGATCGTCTAGCGCTATACAAATATCTAAATGATGAAAAAGATCATGGTGTTGAGCTTTTTAATGGTGAGTTACACTCTATTCAAGGTAAAGCGGTAGAGAAAGATTTTACTATTATTCACTCTCGTTCAATTGCTGAAGATGTGCGCTTCGGTTTAACTGAAAAACACGTTTACACGGGCACTATTGAGATTAAAGATGGTATGCCTGTCGATAAAGATATTATGGTTACAGGTAAATCATTGGTCCATTCTGCTGAGCTGACAACTAAAGCGTTTAGTCGAGGCTTCTTTGGTGAGAATGGTAAATATATCGTATCGATTGGCCTACTATTATTTGCTTTCTCAACAGCAATTGCTTGGTCGTATTATGGTGACCGTGCAATGATTTATTTACTAGGCAGTAAATCAGTCATGCCTTACCGTGTGTTTTATGTAGCTGGTTTCTTTTGGGCATCGTTTGCAGACACCACTTTAGTATGGAAGCTAGCAGCAGTCGCAATTGTGGTGATGACATTGCCAAACTTATTCGGAATTTTCTTACTAAGAAAAGAAATGAAGGAATCCGTTGCTGATTATTGGGATAAATTTAATAAAGAGCACCCAGAAGAAACTAATAAGAATATGCAGAATGATCAAAACCAAAACTTTAAGCAACAAGTAGAAGAAAAATAATCATTATGTAGTTTCTAATTATAAGACTTTTCGTATAAAAACGAGTAAAATGGCGTCTTCTGAGACGCCTTTTTTGTATCAACAGGAGTCATATATGGCAATAGTTTCTTGTCCAAGTTGTAACGAGTCTATTTCAAGTAAAAATAAGGCTTGTCCACACTGTGATTTTCAGCTCGGAGAAGTCAGTGAAGAGCAATTAGCTCGTATTGCTGCACGTAAAAGAGTTAAGAAACAGCAGATGTTTATGAATCACTCTTTTCTTGCTTTGATCCTTTTCCTCGGTGGTTTCTTATACCTTTATTCACGCCAACCAGCTCCTGATTCAGTTGAAATGTTGTTAACAAGAGGTGCCATCGCGATTGGTTGTATTTGGTATTTAGTAAACAGAATTATTTTAGTGTATTTAAAAAAGAAAAAGTGACATGAACATAGACAGCTTAGTAAATAATTTAACTTCCGAATTATTTGAGCGTTTGCAGTATGGGGCCTCAACAGGTAAGTGGCCTGATGGCACTGCTCTGACAGAAGCTCAAAAAGAGCAAACAGTACAACTTGTTATGCTTTATCAAGCCAAAGTGGCTAAGACTAATGAGCAATTCACTATCAATGCAGAAGGTGAAATGGTCCAGAAGTCAAAAAGAGAACTACAACAAGAATTTAAAAAAGAAAATGAAATAGCTAGGTTCAGTGAAAATGATCTTTAAACACCTATTTACACCAAAATGGAAACACCCAAAAACTGAAGTAAGACTTCAGGCGCTTAACAAGTTAGAGCAAGACAAGGATGCCGATGTTTTAAAGACGATGGCATTAGAAGATAATTCGACTGAAATAAGACAAAAAGCATTAAATAAATTAAATAATTTGAGTCTTTGGTGGCAAGCCTATAAACAAGACCAAGCCCTAAAAGATATCGCAGAACAACATATTAGTAGTGCAGTACTAAAAGGTAAGAGTGAACTTGATTGTTCTATTCGCCAAGAGTATGTGGAACGATATGCATCGAAGCGTGTGCTAGAGAAGTTAGCTTTCTCTGAATCAGACTTAGAAATTCGAGTGAAGTTATTAAAGCGTCTTGCTCAGCCTAAACTGATAGAGCAAAGCTTTAAACAAAACGATGAACAACTACAGCTATTACTTTTACCTTTAGTTGAGCAATATGGGTTACAAAAGCAATTGTTAAAATCAGCGAAAGGCCAAGCGCAAGCCGCACTTGAGCATGCCGTTGAGCAGCAAAAGCTGGCAAAAGAAAAGCCGGCTGAAGTACTCATGCAAGTAAAAATGATTTTAGCTAAGCTGAATGCGCTCAAAGAGAAGCACAATTATCAAGAAGTAAACAACCAACTCGGAATTTTAACTGAGCAGTGGCAAGGTCTAGAATTGTCTTGGTTAGATGAAGAAGCTGTTAAAGAAAATCAGCAAAAGTACAACGCAATAGAAGCGCGTATCTCTTCACATTTAACTGCTTTAAAAGCGGAGTTTGAAGCAGTAGAAAAAGCTGAGCAAGCGCAGCGAGAAAAAGATGCTTTTATAGTAGAAGTTGAATCACAATTGAATCTAGCCGAACAAGCATTAGTAAATGCACTGGAGCAGTTAGATGTGTCAAAACAGAATGAACTAGATACTCAGATCAGTCAGGTACGTAGTAGAGTAATATCCAGTGCTTACACTGCTGAACTCGTTAAGCATTTAGACAGGCTTGCAGATTTTGAAAGTCAATTGAAGCAATTACCTGAATTGGTTGAAGCAAATCAAGCTGCACAAACTGCACTTGACGCACTTGCTGGTGTGACACCATCAACAGAGTTGAGTGAGCTTGATGACACATTAAATGCACAAAAGTCAGCATACAATAATGCGAAAGGCATCATTGAACAACTACCTAGCACATTAAAAAAACCAGCTAAAGCAAAGCTCAGTTCGTTAAGCAAACAATTTAAATCAGTCATGGCTGAACAGCTTAATGCACAACAAAATGAGCTTAAACAAGCTAGACGTAAAGCTAAAGACGTTCAGCGACTACTTGAGCAAGGCCGAAGCAAAGTTGCTTTTGGTGTGTTTAAGGGCTTCACTGAGCACTTCGAGTGTTTAACCGCAGCAAACCAAGCTCAACTTGAACAACTTCGACAGCAAATCTCTTCGCAGTTAGATGATATTCGTGATTGGCAAAAGTATGCGTCAGCGCCAAAACGTGTTGAGCTTTTAACCGTTTTAGACAGTCATATTGAGAGTTGTGATTTAGCGCCTAAACAACGCGCTGATTTAGTTAAAAAGTTGCGTGCACAATGGCATGAATTAGGTAGAGTTGATACATACGAAGAGAAGCTTCAAGCGAAACAGTTCGATGAAAAGCTAGAGTTGCTATTTGCACCTTGTCGCACGTTTTTTGCTGAGCAGGAGCAACAGCGTGAGCAAGCAAAACTTGCGCGTGAAGCTTTGATTGCAAAAATGTTAGAGCTTGCCGCAACGGACACATCAGTAGAAGGGTTTAACTGGCGTGAATTTGAAAGCCATTTCAACAAGCTAACTAAACAGTGGCGAGCAGCCGGCAGTGTTGATAGTGACGTATACAAATTATTGAATAATGAATATAAAACGAAGGCTAAACTCATTGGCGATGCGATTCGTTCACAGCATGAACACAACGCAAATTTAAAGCAAGGACTCGTAAATACTGCAGCGGAGCAAATGGCAGATGAAGACTTAGCACAGGCATGCGACGTTTTGAAATCGTTACAAAAGCAGTGGCAAAAAATTGGTTTTGCTGGCAACAAGAAAGAAAACCAGTTATGGCAAGCTTTCAGAGAGCATAACGATGCTGTTTTTACGAAACGTAGTGCGGAGTTTGAATCTCAAAAAGCAGCGAAAGATGCATTGAACTTAGATCAGCAGCGACAATTTGATGAAATTAAGTCGCAACTGACTGAACAAGATAGTGCAGCTGATATTACAAAGCTGATTTCTCAGTTATCTGAAATTGATTTTCTACCATCAGTCAAGAAACAAGCTCGAAAGTTGATTACTGAATTAGAGCAAAAGTTAGAAGAACTTGAGCAGGTTGCCAATACCGCAAGATTTGACGCGTTAAAAGTGGCGCTTGAAAATGGTAGTAAGATCCCAACTGAGTTTATTAGTAAAATCGATGTTAATTTGTCTAGTGAACAGCTTATATTACGACTTGAAATCTTATCAGACAAATTGAACAATGAGCATACTAACCCAGAGCGTATGGCAGAACAAATTGCTATGTTAGATGATAAATTGCAAGGTCAAAATGTAGATTTTGATTATTATTTATCTGCATATTTATCAAATACGGCCAATACTGAGTTACAGTCTGATAGGTTGCTAAGACTCCTTTAGATATAACTGGTCTTAAAACACAAAACCACGCAATAGCGTGGTTTTGTGTTCTTGGGGCAACTTCAAAATTTTTCCTGAAAGAAAAAGTTTGGGCCGTGGTTAATGTAAAATTTCATTGAGTGCAGTATCAAGTGTTTTAAACTTGAAATTAAAACCTTGCTGTTCCAGCTTTTTTGGGATGACATTTTGTCCATAAATTAATAAGTCCGACATCTCTCCAAATAGCAGCTTCAAAACAAATTCAGGCATAGGGAACAAAGCAGGGCGATTTAAGGTTTTTGCAAGTAAATGCGTAAAATTAGTGTTACTAACAGGTTTAGGCGCCGTCAAATTGAATGCGCCATGTGCTCTTTCATCTTCAAGTAAAAATATAATGGCATTGACCATGTCATCAATATGAATCCAAGACATCATTTGCTTTCCTGACGCCATTCTGCCGCCTAGTCCTAACTTAAAAGGAGGCAGCATTTTGTCCAATGCCCCTCCTTGTTTACTAAGAACAATACCAGTTCGTAGCAGGCAAACTCTCACATCAGGAGACTGTGCTTGCAATGCAAGTTCTTCCCATTGTTTGCAAAGTTGATGACTAAATTCAGGGTAGGTTGATGAGAATGATTCGTCGATAACTTTTTCTGAAGCTTGGCGACCATAAAAGCCAATCGCACTCCCAGATATAAGCACTTTAGGCGGTGTATCACTGGCGTTTATTTTTGAGACTATTTTCTCAGTAATGCTTAAACGGCTTTGAAATATGTGTTGCTTTTGTTGAGCGCTCCAACGTTTATCTGCGATGGGCTCTCCAGCAAGATTGATGACCGCGTCAAGATTATCGAAATTGATATCTTCAAGGTCATCTATAAAATTTATTGGATTGGGTAAAGAAGTTTTAGCTTTTCTTATGCTTCTGGTTAAAGCTATTAATGTGTGCTTGTCAGCGAGCAGTTTACACAGTGCAGAACCGATTAATCCCGTTGCACCTGTTATCAATATGTTCATCCTACAACCTTAGCGCTTTTAACTGGTTTTGTTACGTTGAAAAATCATTGATGGATCAACTAAGTATTGTTGAAGTAGAATAAATGTAAACTTGTTTTCAAAGGAATTTCTGTGTCGTCTCTTCAAGGTTTAAGTAAAAGCTTAGTGATCATTGCATCACTGTTTATCGTGTTAGCAGGCCTAAAACTTGCCACAGATATAATTGTGCCCTTTATACTAGCTGCGTTTATAGCGATTATTTGTAGTCCGTTACTACGATTCTTTGCCCGTTATAAGGTACCCAAAGGTATTGCTATTTTACTTATCATGTTAATGATAGTTGCCGTTGGCTCCAGTCTTGCTGGCCTCGTAGGTCAATCTCTGAATGACTTCTCGCAACAATTGCCACAATATAGGGAAGATCTCCAAGGTCGATTTGTTTGGTTGGTGGATACTGCTGCGCGTTATAATATTTTAATCGACAAACAACAGCTGATCTCTTTATTTGATCCCGGCAAGATGATAGATGTGGCAACCAATATGCTGACAGGCTTTGGTGCAGCCATGGCGAATATTTTCTTAATCATCTTAACAGTGGTGTTTATGTTATTCGAAGCACCGATGATCAATAAGAAAGTACATTTGGCACTGGATGACCCTGAAATGCGACAAAAACAAATTGATAAATTTTTAGAGTCTATTAATTCTTATTTGGGTATTAAAACTCTGGTTTCTTTAGCAACAGGGCTTTGTGCTTCATTATTACTTTGGATTTTAGATGTCGACTACTTTGTCTTATGGGGTGTTGTTGCGTTTTTGCTAAACTATATTCCTAATATCGGATCTATCATTGCTGCAGTGCCTGCGGTTTTAATTGCACTTATTACCCAAGGCCCTTTAGTGAGCGGTTTTGTTGCAATAGGTTATGTGGCGATAAACACAATAATGGGGAACGTTATCGAACCTAAGTACATGGGGAAGGGACTTGGGTTATCGACACTTGTGGTATTCTTGTCTTTAATCTTCTGGGGCTGGCTATTTGGTACCGTTGGAATGTTGTTATCAGTACCTTTAACTATGGTGGTGAAAATTGCATTGGAAAATAGCGAAGAAGGGCAGTGGCTGGCTACGATGCTAGGCAGTGATGAAGAGACTGAATCAAAGATATGTTAAAAATTAACAATGGCGCTTAGTGAGCGCCATTTAATTCTGATTAGTAATTTAATTTCAAATCTTCAATATGGCGGATATAAAGACGTATCTTGCATGCTTTATATGCAATAGCTGCTTTGGTTGAGTTAGGCATTTTATGGAGGTAGCGCCATCTACAGCTGTCTTCAATGTAGTTATCTTGGTGTTTTAAGCTTCTTATTATTATCGGTAACAATTGAGTATTTCCGGTGTTTTTTTCAAGCTCTTCCATATCCATCACAAGCTTTTTAGTCCAGATAGTTCTTTCCCTTTCTAATGTTTCAATCTTGTTATCAAGGCACTTTATAAATACTTTTGCTTCATCAGGAGAATTACTTTTCATTGGCCTACACTCTTTGAGCTCATTGGCAAGAGTTGAAAGTGATAATAGTGATAATCCTGCACAAAAAAGTAATCTAAAAAATTTAGTCATATTTAAACTCAATAATAAACGATGCACCGCCTAATGAAGCAGAGCCCACTTCTATGTTACCTTGATAATCATTCACCAAGTCGGACACAATTGCTAGACCAACGCCATGTCCTGATTCATAAGTATCTAAACGAGTGCCGCGTTGTAATAGTTTTTTGCGTTCACTGGCTTCAACACCCGGCCCATCATCGCAAATTTCAATCTTCAGGGTCTTTTCATCACTCGTGACATTAACATGGACAGTGGTTACACAGGCTTTACAGGCATTGTCGATAAGGTTGCCAAGTATTTCCATTAAGTCTGTTTTATCGCCTAGAAACTTAGTTTTGTCAGAGCAATTCGATTTAAAATCAATTACTTTCTCATGATATACTTTTTTCATCGCATTTAAAATCGATTCAAGTACAGGCGCAACAGAAGTGGTTTTCTTCCAAGCGTCAGTACCACCAGTTGCAGCACGCTTTAACTGATGTTCGATCATGCTGTTGATTCTATCGAGTTGCTCTTGTGCGTCATTATCATTGGCCATGGGGCTAGATTTTAATATGGCCAAAGGTGTTTTTAGCGCATGTGCTAAGTCGCTTAATGACGCTCTGTAACGTTCTTTTTGTCTACGTTGAGACTCAAGGAGTAAATTTAGATCTTCTGTAATAGCTTGGAGCTCAACAGGGTAAGTATGTGACAAGCGCTCTTTTTTACCTGACTCAATCGCTTTAATCTCTTTGTCTAAACGCTGCAGAGGACGCATATTCCAGATAAAACCCAAACTCATTAAAAGTGTCATGATGGCACCGATAATTAACATCCAAGTCATTAATGTGCCAGTAAACTCAGACAATATATCTTCTAAAGCGTTATCGTCTCGTAAAAGAATAAATACAGCTTGCTGAGATTGTTCGGCATTACCAAGGATCACAGTTAGGCTGAGCTGCCAATATGCATTGCCTTGATAGTGAACTTGTTTGAATTCGGATGCACCTGTTTCAGAGTCTATTGAATCAGGGTTAAATTCGAGTGAGACAGCAGACTCTGAATACCAAACTAAGTCACTATTTTGGTAAATAAGTGCAAAAGTATGGGAATCTATGCGATTTAATTCGGGCGCCAATATAGTGTTGGGCATTTTCACTGATTCATCAATAAACTCGACTTCTGAAATGAGAGAATATAAGTGCGCTTCTAAGTTTTTTTCGGTAGCATCCACGAGTGATGCATAATAGGCACTGCTCACTGAGTAAAACAACACTGGAAGGGCGATTATAAGTACAAAAACAAGGACGAAGCCTTGTCTTATTTTCAATGGTACCTGGGTTGAATTTACCACTGATTTTTAAACCTGTAGCCTCTGCCTCTGAGTGTTTCGACAGGGTTCAGTAAGCCTTCAGGGTCGAGTTTTTTACGCAGTCTAAGAACAAAAACTTCTATAACATTCGAATCTAAATCGAAGTCTTGATCATAAATATGTTCAGTGAGTTCAGATTTGGAAATTACCTTTTGCGGGTTTACCATTAAGTACTCAAGCACTTTGTATTCGTAGGCGGTGAGTGTTAATTCTTTTTCATTGACCCAGACTTGTTGAGAGCGAGTATGGATTTTTACGGGACCGATATTAATTTCAGGATTTGCCTGTCCTGCACTTCGACGAATAAGTGCGTTACAGCGAGCTACAAGCTCTTCAACATGAAATGGCTTTGTTAAGTAGTCATCAGCACCGGCATCAAGGCCTTCTACTTTATCCTGCCAACGTTCACGGGCAGTTAGAATTAAAATAGGAATTGTCACACCCGCTTTTCTGGCACGTTTAATCAGTTCGATACCGTCAAGTTTAGGCAGACCTAAGTCAACCACTGCCAAATCGAGCGGATATTCTTGTAAATGGAACAAACCAGATTCACCATCATGGCATAAATCGATACTGTATTTTTCTTTTTCAAGCGCTGAACGTAAATTTTCAGCTAGTTGAATATCATCTTCGATCACTAAAATTCGCATACTAATCCTTCTTCACTTTACCTGTATTTTTATCTACTTTAAGGTCAACAATGCGTCCGTCTTTTTGCAAGATCCTTACGACAAAATAGGTGTTTTCTTCTGATACTTTTAACGTTTTTCCCGCATATTTTGCTAGGGCCAGCGTAATAGCTTGTTTTTTGTCGATGTTGGTTTTATTGCTAGCATTGATTGTCGCTGATACCAGTGACAAACTTAAACTAATAATAAAACTAACTAATGTTAGACGCATTTTGAGCTCCAGATACAGGGCTGCTTAACAATTGTGTTCAGAATATAAGTTAACGAATTAACCAAAGCTGAACTTGTCGTTAAGGCAAAACCTTTTTATACGGTTTAACAACACTGTGAGCATATACGCCAGCAGCGATATATGGATCTGCATCAGCCCACTGCTGAGCAGCTTCAAGAGAATCAAACTCTGCAATAACAAGTGAGCCCGTAAAGCCTGCTGAACCTGGGTCTTCACTATCAATAGCTGGAAGTGGGCCTGCTGAAAATAAACGGTCTTGCTCTTTTAAAGCGATGAGTCTTTCCAAATGCGCAGGACGAGTCGCCAAACGCTTTTCTAAAGAATTCTCCACATCAGTAGAGTAGATCATATACAACATAAAATTCACTTTATTCAGGTCTGCATAAAATTGTATGCAATGGTAATCTTTCCATACACCCTTTGTAAATGGCAATGCTGCGAGACGCGATGTTTCACGTTAAAAACTTGATAACAGTAACCTATGACGGTAGAGTCGGGCGGTAGAAAAAATAATAACAACAGGATGACGTTTTAATGAGTGCGAACAGAGAGCATTTTAGTTCAAAACTAGGTTTTATTTTAGCTGCTGCAGGTTCCGCAGTAGGTATAGGCAACTTAGTTGGTTTTCCCGTTTCTGCAACAAAAAATGGTGGTGGGGCCTTCCTTTTAGTTTATGCATTATTTGTGGCTTTTATCTGCTTGCCTGTCATGATGGCTGAAATGGCCATGGGTCGAAAAGCACAGAAAGACCCATATGGTGCGTATAAATCTCTATCTGGTAATGACAAAAGTTGGTCTTTTGCTGGTGGCCTAGCAGTGCTTACCCCTTTTATGATTGCTGTTTTCTATATGGTGATTACGGTTTGGATTTTTGGTTATCTTGCACAAACAGCACTCGGTAACTTGGATATGCTCGCTAACCCAGACCATTTTGGTCAGTTTATCAACCAAAATACAGTTTTTGGTTACATGGTTGTGGTTGCAATCATTGTGAACTTAATTTTGGCTGGTGGTGTAAAAAAGGGTATTGAAAAAGCGGCTAAGTTTTTAATGCCTGCGTTGTTTGTGCTACTGGTAGGCCTAGTTGTGTATGTTTTAACTTTAGATAATGCCATGGCCGGTGTTGAGTATTACATTGTTCCTGACTTTACTAAGATGGACGCCAGTGTTTTAAACGGTGCATTGTCTCAAGCCTTTTTCTCGTTATCTTTGGGTATGGGTATCTTAATGACCTATGCATCATATATCTCAAAGAAAGATGACATTGTAGGAGGTGCGAAAATGGTTGCTATCACCGATTCGTTAGTTGCGTTTATTGCAGGTCTTATGGTGTTACCGGCTATTTTTAGCTTTAACCCAGCAACTAATCCAGAAGAATTGTCAGATTCATCAGTTTCAATGATTTTCGTGTATTTACCTAAAATTCTTTTAGCACTGCAAGCTGACATTGGGTATACCGGTGCGTCAATTGTGGCTTTTGTTTTCTTCTTACTGGTATTCTTTGCAGCAATTACATCTCTTGTATCGATTGTTGAAGTGCCGACGGCAGCATTGATTGAAGCAAAAGGGGTAAGCCGAAAAGTTGCACTATTAATTTTAGCCTGTGCCACAGGTTTATTAACTGTGCTGTGTACGATGTCATTTGGTATGGTTGACTGGCTAACTCAGTTTGTCAGTTACGGTGGCGCTGACAAGAGTATGTTCGATATCGTTTACGATGTTTTCTACGACACAATTTTACCGCTTAACGGTTTAATGGTGTGTTTATTTGTAATTTATCGTTGGAAGAAAGCAAAGCTTTCTGAAGAACTGTCTCAAGGTTGTGCCAGTTATACTGGAAGTTTTATGGAGAAATATGTGAATTTTTCACTATCTACTTTTATACCTGTCATACTCTTACTCATCTTTGTAAATACTGTCGCTACTAAGTTTTTTGCGGTAAGCCTATTTGGCTTCTGACTTACATAAAAAATAACACAAATAAAGGCCGATTTTTCGGCCTTTTCTATACCCATTCTCTTAGTTAAGTTATCTATTTTAAGGTAAGGAAAACTTATCGATAACGAGGCTGAAATTTGTATTTCGTTATTCTCGATAATTGCCCCTGCATTGCTTTAACTGCTGCATCCATGATGTCGTAAATAAGAAATTTTTAGTGAAGCTAGTATCAGTTTTAGTCCTTGAAAATGATTGTGTATCATTGGGTATTAGTTTCTAACCTGTAGTGATTCTTATCCCAGAGTCTAAATAGCTGCCAACTCCTATGGTGAACATCCATAAGCCCCATAAGCTATGCTCTAGTACACACACCATCAATGAGCGACTGTGCGCATAAGTGTAAGAAAATAAAAGCCCGCCAGCGAATGAAAGGGCAACAGCAACCCAGTTATCATAAACGCAATGGGCTAAAGCAAAGCTGAGCGCACTTAAAAAGATACGCACATTTTTGCTTGGTAGAATATGCTTATAACGATGGAAGAAATAGCTTCTAAAAATGAGTTCCTGAGGCAAAACAGAGAGCAGTGGATATGCAATTAATAAAATTAACCATTGAGAGGTTTCATTTTTTGGCATTGCAAACCAAAGTGTTTGATTTGCTAAGCCAAATAACATGGCACTAAATAAGGCTCCAATGAAGAAGCCTGTAAAAAGTCGATGTTTGACCTGTGAGAATTGACCTAAAGAAGTTAAACGAAAGCGTTTAAAATGCGGGTCCGTAAGCAACAGAAAAGTGCAAACAATCATTAAGATCAGTAAAGCAGGGAACAACCAACTAGATAGATAGTCTTTAAATAAATAAGTAAACAGAGGCAAGCAAAAAAATACGCCACAGAGCTCAAACCAACGATATTGAGAAGCAGTCAAAGGCAAACCCCATACTTAAATAGAACTAAGAAAGTATAGTTTGCCTGTAGACTAAAACAGCGACATTTTTATTAAATCTGCTGGGTTATTTTTTATTTTCTTGTTCTTGAAACCCATCCGGTAAGTATTCAAAAACTCGGAAAATAGTGAGTAATACAGCAATAAATGTGGCAATTGCGAGACCAAATACTTTGAAATTAACCCAAAAGTCGAGAGAGAAGTTATAGGCGACATAGAGGTTCAAGACTGCAATACTGATTAAGAATACAAACCAAATCGTATTGAGCTTTTCATACACAGATTTTGGTACATCCACCTTTAATTCTTTCTCACCTTGTTTCTCAGCTGCGGTTTTTAGCATACTGAGTAGAGCCGCTTTTACGAGGTTCTTATTAAATATAAATCGAGAAATGATCAAAGCAGTCGCAAGTAACCCATAAATGGCTGTGGTCTTCCACATAATGTACTGTTCATCTTGGAATATGATTGTCATCCCGCCTAGAAGTAAGGCAATAACACAGAAGACCCAAGTTTTGGTAGAGATTTTACCCTTAGTGAAATGTTGATATGCAATTTGCAGTAATGATATACCAACCAATACCGCAGTCGCCCAGAATATATCGACCATTTTGTAGACTAAGAAAAATAGGATAAGGGGTAAGTATTCAAATAATGCAGTCATATATACCTCTCTTAAATTACGTCCTACAACAAAGTATTAACAATATTCTGGTAAGACTGCAAGTTGACATTCACAAAAAATATTTTTAGGCTCTGCCACCCTCTAGCAGTAATAAAATAGTATATATGAACAAGTCAGAATTAGTATCGGCCATGGCGGCACACAGCGAGTTAACGAAAAAGGATTCTCAGGCAGCTTTGAATAGTATTTTGGCGGCTATAAAGAAACGCTTATCTGAGGGCGATCAGGTGCCTATCTCTGGTTTTGGTACGTTTGCATTGAGTTATCATCCAGCAAAAATGGGCAGAAATCCGCAAACGGGTGAAGAGATCATGATTGAAGGGGCAAATAAGGTACAATTTAAAGTTGCTAAGGCGCTGAAAGACGCCTTAGC
>CAYZOE010000018.1:0-52232 GCA_964479805.1 uncultured Pseudoalteromonas sp.
GCGCATTATAGGGAGAAATTAAAAGTGCGCAACCCCTTTTTGCAATTAATTTTAATAAATGTATTTACCCGCTCAAAAAGGCAACAAAAATACTATATTCGAGTAAAAAACACCCCAGTTTCCTTCTTCTAATAGCTAATTTCTCTTTTTAATTATTGCTTAAACATTTTAAGACGCTAAGATAGCAGCTCGTTTGTTAAATTATTGTATACCCATTGTATATTGGTAGATCCTTATGAACCCAACTCAACAAAAGTCTCTTTTTATTGTTTTAGCAATTGCGATAATCGGCTATTTTGCTTCTAATGCTCTTCTTGCAGACTCTTCTCTTAATCTTGGTGCTACTTTTTCTATTGGCACACTCATCGGTGGTTTCATTGCTACTGTTTTATCAGCAAGTAATGTAACCCCACAATCAGATAATGCTGAAGTAAAAACAAAGACGCTTTATGTAGGTAACTTACCTTATAAAGCAAATGAAAGTGTCGTTCGAGAGCTTTTCTCTGAACAAGGCCGTGTATTCAACGTTCGTTTATTAAAAGATAAAAATACAGGTAAGCGTCGTGGTTTTGGTTTTGTGGAAATGGCAGAAGCTGATGCAGATAAAGCCATTGCAACATTGAATGAAAAAGAGTTCCAACAACGTACGTTGAAGGTTAGAGCTGCAAAACAAAAACCAGAGACACCTGAAGAAGCTGTTGCAAGTTAAAGATATAAACTTTTCACATCGTACCCTGTATTAACAGGGACCTCATTTAAAGCCGTTGCATAAAACTGTAGCGGCTTTTTTATTTCTATTTCACCTATACTGCCAGATAATAAGTGCTGAACTCTTTTTGCTATTGCAGTTCCGGAGTCGATTAATACACACTGCGTCTGATAAAACTCTGCTATTTCATACTTCAATATTGGAAAATGTGTGCACCCTAAAATCAGAACATCAGCTTGATTATCGACCTTAATAGCTGATAGCTCCTTATTAACACCCTCTCGTACATCTTCATTAAACCAAAACTTACGCTCTGCTAGCCTTACTAACTCTGTTGAATGGTAGAAACTTACTTGGCAATCACTAGCAAACTCACTCACTAAAGATTGCGTATACTGATTATTTGAAGTAGCAGGCGTTGCTAGTAAGGCGATATGCTTTGCATGACTGATCTGTGCCGCAGGTTTAATTGCTGGTACCACGCCAACAATCGGAATTTGAGTAAACTGGCGAATATGTGCCAGTGCGTAAGTTGAAGCTGTATTGCAAGCGATCACTATTAAGTCAACTTCCCCAAAAAAATTTGAAGATATTTTATTAACGAGACTTGCCAGTCTATTTTGAATTGTTTCTTCAGTCTGAAGACCGTAGGGCAGTAAAGCATTATCCATTATGTAGGTATAGTCTGCCCCTGGTAGTGTATTTTGGATATGTGTTAGGACACTGGTCCCACCAATACCTGAATCAAAAACTAAAATGTGCGGCAAACTAAAACTCCTCTGTATAGAGGTGCAAGTTTGCCCGAGCCTATATAAGTTGCCAAGTCACTTAAGCTGATTTCTCTGACTTATTATCAAGTTGATTGAAGAAACCTTGCGCATAATCTAAAAGCTGAGCCATTCTTGCTTGTCCATCGTTCATCCAAGCCATGATATCTGGCAATTGCTGCTCAATGCCTAATGCTTTACCTTCTGAATGAATACTCTCTAATTGTTTATCTAGAGGTTGAAACGCTTGTTCTAACTCTTTTATGGGGTTGGCTTGTTGATATTGTGCAATTGCAGCGGTTGTTTTTGTCTGACGCAAATCCATCGTGAAGTTGGTAATTTGATCGTTCTCTATATTTAATGCCGATGCTTTTTCAAATGCATCGTCATATTCACCAGAGAAAAATGAATCACTGACATTGCGAATGTCTTTCATCATTTCATTTATGGCTTTTTGCTCTTCTTTATTAAGCTCGCCATTCACACTAATTGAAAAACTGACTTCCTCACTCGATTGCTCTGAAACAGCCAAACCATAATTATCACCGTTTTGAGCATAGCTGGCTGCTTGACCTTTTGAACGAGCATCACTCAGTGAAATAGTTACTTCATCGCCTTCTGCTGTTGTAAAACTATATTCTGCTTGATTCGACAAACTTGCATACTGTGCTGCACTGACCTGCATATAAGCAGGTTTAGGGTTAAATAACTCTTCTTCAAAATCATCGAGTCCTTTGAAAATGCCTTCTCGGGATTTTTCTATACCCTCTTCAATATCATCATTAAAAAGCGCACTTTCTTTTAACTCCGAAGTGGCTTCATCGATGCCCATTTGGACACCTTTTCGTGCAGCACCCAACATATCTTTTAAAGTGTCGTCATCTTTACCATCTGCTTTTGCTTTGTTCACCGCACCTTTGACAAAGTCGAGCACATTTTTAACGATGGCTTCGAAATCAAATAATGGCTTTTTCTCTTTCTCTGTCTTTTCGATGCCTAAAGCTTCTGCCAATTTATCATCTAATAATTTAGCCGCTATTTTACTCTTATCACCATGATAACTATCTGGGTTTAAATGCATGGTCGGCTTAAAGGCAGCTTTATTGTTCGCCTTATTTGCCATAGCAGGATTAAAAAGCTGGTTAAGTTGTCCAATTTTCATGATCTGTCTCTCAGAAATAATGGTAGCCAAGCAGATGCTCGGTTATTTTCTACTTATCGGCAAAAATTAATGACCCTTGAGTGTTTAGTATAAAAAAACAACAAATTTTAGCGAGAAACTGGACAAATCACCTATGCCCCCTACAATAGCCGCTCTCGAATTTGTAAGGTCAGTTTAACTATGCCAGTCATCACTATTGATACCGCCACTTATGAACAGCAGCTTGCTGAAAAGCAAACGCGTATTAGTGCTCAATTTGCTCGCTTTAACGCACCAGAGCTTGAAGTCTTTGACTCAGCAAAAACGCAATACCGTCAACGTGCTGAGTTTAGAGTATGGCACGATGGTGACGATCTCTACCACATTATGTTTGACCAAGAGAGCAAACAAAAAATTCGCGTGGAAACATTTGACCCTGCCGCGCCGCTTATCAGTGACATCATGCAAGTTATGATGGAAAAGTTACGTCATAACGAAATACTTCGTCGTAAGCTTTTCCAAATCGATTACTTATCGACGCTAAGTGGTGAGATTCTGGTAAGCCTGCTTTATCACAAACAGCTTGATGATGAATGGTTAACGGCTATTAATGCATTACGTTCTGAGCTTCAGAAAACCTATAAGATTGATTTTATTGGTCGAGCTCGCAAACAAAAGATTGTGCTAGGCAATGACTTTGTAACTGAGCAACTGACTGTAAATGGTCAAACTTATCAGTACCAGCAAGTTGAAAATAGTTTTACGCAACCAAATGCGAAAGTGAATGAGAAAATGCTTGAGTGGGCACAAGACCTTTGTGCACCACTTGAGAATGATTTACTTGAGCTTTATTGTGGCAATGGTAATTTCTCGATTGCCTTAGCAGGCAGTTTTAATAAAGTATTAGCAACTGAAATCTCTAAGTCTTCGGTAAACTCGGCGCAAATTAATATCGCAGCGAATAAAGTTGAGAACTTAGATATTATTCGTATGTCGAGTGAAGAGTTTACGCAGGCAATGAAAGGTGAACGCCAATTTTCAAGATTAAATGGCATTAACCTTCAAGACTACAACTGCCAAACTATTTTAGTTGACCCACCTCGTGCAGGTATGGATGAACTGACTTGTCGTTTAGTGTCTAATTACGACAACATTATATATATCTCATGTAATCCAGACACACTAGAGCGTGATTTAGACATGCTATGCGAAACACACTCTGTATCTCGCATTGCGATCTTCGACCAGTTCCCATATACACATCATGTGGAGTCTGGTGTATTTTTACAGCGTAAATAATCCCGCTAATTCTTTTCAGCAATTGCCAGAGCACTTACTAGCTCTGGTAATTGGTCTTCACTAAAAACCTGTATGCCTGCTTTAACAAGTTTTTCAGCTGTTAAGCCCATTCCAGACACTTTAACTCCACTATGCGACCCATCGTAAACATTATTACGACCACACGAAGGACTTGATTCTTTTAATAAAGCAAATTTGATTTGCTGTGCTTTACACAATGCGAGGGCTTTTTGGGCTCCTAACTGAAATTCACTCGTGACGTCTTCACCTTTTACAGTTATCACCTTTTCAGCATTGATTTCTGCAGGCAGTCTTGGGGTTGGTAAACCGCCCGAAACCTCGGGACAAAATGCAACTACTCGCTTTTCTTGCAACCATTGAGTCAAGATATCATTTGTCAATCCTTTAGATTGCCCATCATAACGAACAGGTTGTCCGAGTAAGCAACTTGAAACAAAAACTTTATGCATGTCTTTTCCAATAAAAAAGCCTCGCAAGTGCGAGGCTCTGTTCTAATTCATAATTAATTATTTAGCTGCTAAATAATTAATTAATGCACTGATCTGCTCCGGAGTCGTTGTTTTTGACTCACGAAGACGCAGTTTATATTTGCCATTTACGATAAACGTAGGTACGCCTGTAAGCGCACGCTTTTCTGACCACTTTTGTTGCATACGCGCCATTTTTGAAGTCTTAGTACGTACAGCGAAGCTCTTGTACATTTTGTCAAACTTAGCAGCGTCTACACCTTGTGCAACGAAGATATCTTTCATGTCTGCAAGTTCATTAACCTTATTACGCTTACCATGAATATGCGTAAAAATTGCAGCAATAATTTTATCTTTTTGTGGTAGTACCTCAGCAAGCGCTAAACCTTGAGCCATAATTTTTTGTACTTCTGGATCACGAGGTCCTGTAAAGTCTACGTGGCTCTTTTTAAACTTAACGCCTTCATTCAGTTTAGGTTTTACCTGAGCGATCAATGGCTCAAACGCATTACACGCAGGGCAGAAAAATGAGAAGTACTCTGTCACCTCAGGTTTCTTAGTACCACGCTCGGCAACAACTTCGTAATGAACACCTTCTTCAAACTGAGCCGCGTTCGCAACCACTGGAAGCATGAGAGCAAGCGCAGCGGCTTTAATTAGCTTTAACATTTTATTCTCCGTATTATTTTGCTAATAAATGTTTGACCAATGCGTTAAATTGCTCTTGGCTTTTTAAACTATTGGTATTTACTTTGTATTTCTCACTCACAATAAATGTAGGCACGCCAGATAGTGCGCCCGCCTTTGAAAAGCGACTTTGATCGTCTTGCATCAATTTTTCAGCCGCAATCACTGGCATACTTGCCAATGCAGCATCAAACTGCTTTTCGCTAATACCATTAATATCTAGAAGTTTTTTAACATCTTTAATGTCATTTAATGGCGCTTTTTTTACATGGATACTGTCGAAAATTTTAGCTGCAATTTCATCACCTTTTCCCATTTGCTTGGCAACGATATAGGCATAGCTTAAATTGCTCTGAACTTGTGCAGGTAAGCCGCCTAAGAAATTTACATGGCTTTTTTCAAACACAGCCCCTTCAGGCAAACTTTGCTCTAATGCCTTAGCAACAGGTTCAAAGCGGAAGCAATGCGGGCAGTAAAAAGAGAAAAACTCAGTCACTTTTGCTTGCGCGCTTTTTTGAGTAGTTAAAGTTTGGTAGTGTTCACCTTCTTTAAAATCAAATTCTGCAGCCATAGCTAGTAACGGCAAGCAGAGGAATAAGATAGATAGTTTTAACGCTTTCAACATAGTTATATCTCAATTTTTATGGAAATAGTTGTAACGCAGGTTCTTGTAACGCTGCAAGTTGCTCTTTTAATGCCAAAATCTGCTGCTCCCAGTATTTGTCTGTAGCAAACCATGAAAAGTTCCGTGTGAAAGCAGGATCTTCCCATCTAGCAGCTAGCCACCCCATGTAATGCACCATTCTCATTGCACGCAGTGGCTCAATCAGTTGCAGCTCTTTTGCATCAAAAGAATTAAATTCTTCATACCCCATCAATAACGTATCGAGCTGAATTAATTGCTCGTTTTTATCGCCATTAAGCATCATCCATAAATCTTGGATTACTGGGCCTGATCGGCAATCATCTAAATCTACTAAGGTCAATGAATCGCCAGTGCAGAGAATATTGCCAGCATGTGCATCACCATGCAAACGAATCGGCTTATCGACATGATACATTTGCGCTGTTTGTGAAATAACCTGATCTAAAATAGTGTAAAACGCGGTTTCTAGGTGTACAGGAACAAGCTTGCTATTTTGAATAGCGTATTTGGCGTCAAATAAATAACTCTGCGTATTAATACTCGGTCTATGTTGAAATGGTTTACTCTTACCAACTAGATGCAGTCGTCCGATATAACGGCCAAGCATTTCAAGCTGGTCTAAATTGTCAATTTCAAACTGGCGCCCACCCACACTCGGAAAAAGTGCCAATTTATAACCGGCATGTTCAAATAAACTTTCATCTTCTATTTGAACTGGCGCAACAATAGGCACTTCTTCACTGGCGAGCTCAAATGCAAAAGCATGCTCTTCTTTTATTTGTGCCTCACTCCAGCGTTCTGGGCGATAGAACTTAGTTACATAACGTTTACCATCTTCCGCCTTGAACTGATAAACGCGATTTTCATAACTGTTCAAAGGTAGCAAGCCTGTTTCAGGGTAAACCCCAATGCTTTCTATGGCATCCAAGATACGATCTGGATTTAAATTCGCAAAACTAAACTCGCTCATGTATTCCTCAATTGGTATAAAAAAAGCGGGGAATACCCGCTTTTGCTTGGTTTAATTAGTGTATCTAATTATTTACCTTTAAAGAAGTTAGTAGGCTGTGATAATGACACTGTTGGGTCGCCTTTGACTTGAACCCTGAAATAGAATTCCGTCACTGGTTTTTTAAGGTCATAGGGGTCAATGATCACAGAAAGCGGCACATTCATCGATTCGCCCGCCTGAACTTCAATCTCTAATTTGCCCAGTACATTAAAGTTTTTTAGCCCCTCAACCGCGATGTCGTATTGTTGTCTTTGCTGGGTCTTATTGATGACTTTTAGGGTGTAAGTGTTTTCAACTAAACCATCGAAGTTGACCCGGTAAAGCTGATTCCTATCACGAATAATGTCTAGCTCCATCGGCTTACGCATCGCAATATTCACTGCCAGAGCAGCGATTAAGACTGTCATGATTAATAAGTAGCCTGCCAGCTTACCACGGAAAGCCTTGGTTTTATTATTTGGCGTTTCAAGGTTGCGCTCTGTGGTGTAAGAAATTAAACCACGAGGATAATTCATCTTATCCATCACCCCATCACACGCATCTATACATGCACCACAGTTGATGCACTCGTATTGCAAACCGTTGCGAATATCGATACCTGTTGGGCATACCTGAACACACAGATTACAGTCAATACAATCACCCAAACCTATTTCTTTCGGATCTTGTTTGCGAGAACGCGGACCCCGTGACTCACCGCGTTTCGTGTCATAGCTAACTGTAAAGGTGTCTTTATCAAACATAGCAGATTGAAAACGTGAATAAGGACACATGTGTAAGCACATAATTTCTCTCATCCAACCTGCATTACCATAAGTACAAGCAGTAAATACAAAAATGCTGATAACCGCATAACTTCCTGCGCTCCAAGTCAGTAAATCTGGTACTAGTTCACGTATGGGGGTGAAAAATCCAACAAAGCTAATGGCGGTCCACAAAGAGAATAAAATCCAGCTGCTATGCTTTGCCGTTTTTCGCCAAAGCTTATCAAAGTCCATTTTTCGGCTATCAAGTTTTTTACGCTGATTGGCGCTGCCTTCAAACTTTTCTTCAAACCACAAAAAGATGAAAGTCCAAACGGTTTGTGGACAAGTATAGCCACACCAAACACGACCATAAAACGTGGTCACCACAAACAGTGCAAATGCAGCAATCATAAGGAAAAACGCCAGCACAGTTAAATCTTGTGGCATCAGCGTTAATCCGAAAATATTAAATTTTTGCTCATAGAGATCAAAGTAAACGGCTTGATGACCCTCAAAATTAATCCATGGCATGAGCATAAATGCCAACATCCCAATAAAACCTAAACGCTTGCGAAGTTGCTGATGTAACCCCTTGACAGCTCGAACATAAATGCGATTGCGAGGATTAAATCTATCTGGCTGAAGCTCCGGCTTTTGTATTTGTACATCGCTCGGAATGTTTTTTACTTTTATCTGTTTGTCCATCTCGGCTCCTTATGGCTGTGATCGACAGGTACTTGCTACAGTGACCTTTTTATCTATAAGGATATTATATGCAAGCAAACTCAAGCTGGGTACAATTGGTTCAGAAATTATTGAATTTTCCTTAACCAGGAACTAAATTGAACTATGTTTATAGCTTAATCACTTGCTTTTGAAAGCACCATTTTATTACACTCCCAGTTGTTTCTTCCTGTTTAGATCAATAATACGGTATTCAATGAAAAAGTTTTTATTGCTCGTTATTGTGATTCTGGCACTTTTTACTGTCGATCACCCAGTTATCAAAGAGCCAAGAGAAGCGCTATTAGGCGAAGGCGTGAGCTTGCTTAGCGAACAAAGCAAAGTAGCGAGAAGCACTTCTGCCAAAATCGCCAGAACGAAAATCATGCAAAATTTTGAATTAGACGACACTGAGTTAGAGTACCTGAATGAAGCCCTGGGTACAGATGACAAACTGAAATCATTTCACCTACGTTACTGTAAAGAGAAGGATTTAAACCTTTATTTTTACGGCGACAAGTTAAATGAGATATGTAGAATTGCTAGCGAAGCTATTTTTGAAGGAAAATCGTTGTAATGAAGCTAGATATTGATGCTTTTAATAAAAAGCGTGCCGCAGCATTTAACCAGCACAAAAATATACTTAAACAACTGAGCAAAGGGCAAACCTTGTTATGCGAGCAATGCAACACGCCTCTGCAATTAGACCTAAATGGACAAGATAAAAGTAGAGGTAAGGTAAGTTGCGCAAAAGGCTGTACGAGCATTGAATTAGAGCTTGGGTAAGCGATCGCTTACCCAACAATAGACTTTCAGGTTTTAACCCTCTTCATTATATAAGCCACTTTCAACAGCAGCGTTTTCTACTAATTGCACATAAGCCATTGCAAATTCGTTCGCAATTGAATGTTGCTGATTATAAAAACTATTTAGTTCAACGTTATTTGCATCACAGTAAGCTTCAATTTGAGACTGCTCTAGGGCGAAAAACCCTAGCTGCTCTGTGCTACTGATTACTGCTTGCTTAAGCTCATCATTTAAAACTGCACTATTAACTAGCTCAGCATAAAAGTGCTCAATCCCCGCTAAAAAGCCCTGACTCCATAGCTGCAACTCAACTAAAGCTGTTGACGTATATGGCAACTGGAACTGACCTGAAAAGACGCGCTCACTAATATCGTGATGCAGTGCCATTAATGCAAATACCTGCTCTTCTGCAATTTGCTCATCACCACCACTGGTAATCGTTAGCCATTGCTCCATTTCAATACCTGCTGGACTGCAAATGATTGCAAACAGGTAGCCTTCACAAACAGCATAAGGTAAAGCCTGCTCTGTGCTAGATAAATAATCGATAAGCAACGCTTTATGTTGCTCTGTAAACGAAAACTCCAACATAGTAAGCCTTATAAGTTAACCGGATAACGACCCTGCGCATCAGGGCGGCCTAAAAATTTAACCGCATCATGTACTTCTTTTGGTAATGAGGCATCTGGCTTTACGTTACCAGCAACTTTAAATTGTAAGTTTTTTCCTAAATTTACATCTGCTTGTAAACCCAATAGATTATCTGGCTGCACCACCGCAGCTAAATCACCAGACTTACAGTTTAAATCGGCGCCCAACTCACCAATTGAAAACCAACCAGTTAACCCTTCAACACGAATATTTGGGCTAAATACATCGCCTTTAATTTGCTGGCAGTAAGGTTTGCCACTTTGATATTCATCAATGTTAAAGATCACGCGACCCGTTGCATTTACGGGTAACGGAAGATTCAACTGCCCAATTAGCTGCTCAACTTCAAAACGTAATACCGCATCTTTCAAACTCGCATGCTGGTCTAACAGTGAAAGGCTAAAATGACTTTTTCCTGACATCTCTTCGCTCGCTCTCGGGTTACCCCAAGTTAAATCACCAGCAAGGTTGCCAGTTAGTAGAGCGATGGGCTCTAACTGCCAACGAACATTGAAAATCTGAACCTTGTTGACGCGTACTTCACTGACTTGCCCCTGCCAAATTGAGCCGGTTAAATTGCCAAAAGCCACATTTTTAGGCAAATAACCATGTGCGGCTTGTACCGCAATCGATGCTGGCAGCCGGGATAGAGAAAAAGCTAAAAACGAGAAAATAAATAATAGAACTAAATAAACTTTTTGCTTCATACTACTTCTCTAATACCAATCGACTTACACGCACAAAACCTGTGTCTTCACCTTGTGAGATATCTAGATTTGCCACAGTGACACCATGTTGATGTACAAGCTCATCAAGCCAACTGACTAACTTATTAAACTCAACATTTTCGATATTCACACGAAGACTGTCATTGTTTGGCTGCATCTGACTAATAACAATGCCATAGCGACCTCGACTGCGATTCACTAATTGCGATAAATTACCTGAAGAAATTCGGGCTGAGTTACCAGCCGCTTTTAACTTACCAATACTTTGCTCAACAAATACTTGAAAGTTTTGCTCACGCTTCAGTTTTTGCTCAGCATCGGCAACTGCCTTATTAAGTGGCTTTAATATTCCCATCACTAAAATGAAAACAATGAAGACAACACCCGCAATGATAAGTAAACGCTGTTCTTGCTCTTTTAGCGATCCCCAGTAGTTGATTGCTTGTTGTTTCATACATCACCTCGCAATCTAATTTCACCAATTACGGCATCACCATCGTTATTTAATGAACCTTGCTGCACTGTTAAACCTTTTTGCTCAAGAATCGTTTTAACTTGTCCAAACACTTGGAAATCTTTGGCTTTAACTCGAATACGCAATTCATTGCGTTTTTGGTCGTAGCGTAAAGTTTCAGGCTGAAAATCTTTGACTTGACTATAAACTGACACAAACTTGTCCGCCAAATCTAAGAAACCACCTTGTTTTGTCGCTGAAATGGCTTTTAATTCACCTTCAATTTGACGTCTAAGCAGTGCTTCACGTACTCGCTTATTTGGAAATGCTTGTTGATACGTCGCAACTGCATCAGCTCTCACTTTTTCTGCCTGATCTTTCAGTTGTACAACTTGAATACCTTGCACAACCACAAAGCCTAGCAAAGCCACTGATGCTGCAATTAAGCCTGACTGCCAATCTTTCCACCATTGAGGCGTACTCTTCTTCGCGGCAAAGATGCCTTGGCGTAAATTGAATGCTGTGCTAGTTAAATTTTTAGCTAACAATGCAAGCGGCAGCTCGTACTCTGACTCTTTTGCAACCTTAGGTGCCACATCAGGCAAGGCATCAGCTGGACTATAATGAGCAATTTTTTCGACCGCTAACGCATGCAAATAGTCAGCTCCCCAGCTTGGCTCAATTACACACGCATGCCATTGCCCTAAGCGACACAGCCATTGACCATCGAGCTCAACAACTGCAAGTTCATTTTCTGCCTGCTCTGGCAGCAATAGTGAATCAGGTACTACTTGCTTAGCAAAAATCTGATGCTCATCTAAAGCTGCAAATAACTCAGCAAGTAAAACTCGATCACAAAGTGCAATATTAATTGTCGGTTTATCATCTTTAATGCCCGGCTCACCTATTGCAATGAATACATCATCAACATCACTGGCCAGTTGCTCTTCCAACATAAATGGCAGTGCTTGTTCTAGTTTTCTATTCCACTTTGTTGGTAGTTCAATAGTTTTTAACTGAACCATAGATGCAGAAAGCAATATACTGGTTTCTCGACTCTGAGCTTTCTCAGTTAACTCGGCCAAATCTGATAGTTGTTTGTACTCACCACTGGCTATAATTTGCTGGTCGGTTGAATATACTAACCAATGAATTGCCTGTTTGGCAGATTGATCAATACGGATCAATAATTTTTCTGTCACTGTACGCCTCCAAATTTTCGCGCCAGTATGCTCGCTTGACCTTCTTTTATTTGAATAATTGAGGTCATTGTGAAAAGCCGTTCATCGAACATGGCTTTTGCGCGCAACTTGAAATAGTCACTATTTACGGTAAATAGATCGGTTACTTGCTTGATATTCTGAGCCCCTTGAGCGGTGGCTTCAGAAAGAAAATCTTCCACTTTGTCATATCCCTGCTCTGGACGTGCAGAGATGATACTTTGTGCATCTGATTCACTTAATCCATTGATTAATGCACTGAGTAATAATGCTTGTTCTGGCAAAATGGTATTCACGTTAATTTTTAATTCTTCACTGCCAGGAATAACACATACATAAGGGAGCAACTTTTCCATGACTAATGGGTTAAAGCCTCTGATCACGCGTAATTCAGACACTGACGCAAATGCATTATTTGCGGTTAAATAAGGTGTACGCAATGACATATATTCATCTTCTTCTGCACCCGAACGAAACGTGATGCTATCGGCGTCAAGCCAATCATATACACTGTCAGCCAAAGTCTCTTCACTCTCCTCTGACGGCAGGTCTTCTATGTTCTTCAGCAGCTCTAAGAAGGCTTTATGTGCAGGGTTGGTATCGTTAATACTGGCATTTTGTGCCTTTGGCGCACGCAGCGCGTTTAAGTTTAGACACGCTTGAAGATCGGTCACTTGTCCACTCAAGGTTCCATGATCTACAGGAAACGGGGTTTCTTCTAGCGCCCAAGGTTGACCTAAATGTACCTTCTCAGGGTCTTTTTTCTTGCTTTCTATAAGGACTTTCTTTACCAGCTCTTCGGCACCATAGCTATACCATTTTGCTTGCTGATGGGTTTGAATATTTTGTGCTCGCTGAACTTGGATCATTAAATTCGTCGCCATTTCAGCGGCGATAACGGCTGCAAGCGCAACAATGAACAAAACAATGAGCAGTGCTGCGCCTTGTTGTTGGCCATGCTTACAGACTAACTGATTCATGGATCAGTTCTCCTACCACCAGTGTTATTGCCATTATTTGTATTTGATGCGCTACTAGCTACTTTACCATCGCCCGGCGTGAGGAAAAAACGCGTGATAGGCTCCATTTCTTGCACTTTAATGGTTACAGAAACCGCTAAGGGCAGCGCTTTCTTTTCCCAATTTTCTTGCCATTTTTGTTTAGCGTCTAAGAATTCAAATTTTAAATCTTCGATGTTTTCTAATATGACTTGACTGCGAGGTTCTGTACCATCTAGCTGATCAACGTAGACACGATAAAGGCGCTCTAACTTATCATCAACCACACGATAACCGACAGCTTGCAATTCAGAGCGAGATAATAAACTAATGGGGTTGGTCCAGCCATCACGCACAAAGGCAATGCCGTCATACTGGCTGTCTAAATTGTAACGGCCATGAAGAATATAACTCGGTGTAAAGTCGCCCGCCTCGTTTCGCGTTTCACGCTTGGTCATTTGATTAAAATCTTGGTCCATCAAGCGAAAAGTCGTATTGAGCGCGTCTAATTCTGCAATCACTTCTTCAGAGCCTGTTTTTGCTTGAATGGTCGAATTTAGAATTTGGTGTGTGGCTAATACAACAAAACCTAAAATACCCAAGGCAACCATCACTTCCAACAGGGTAAAGCCTTGTTGGAAACGCATACTTGAACGCTTTTGAGTAGATAAGGAGTGCACCATTACTTACCCTTCAAAATAAAGGTACTTAAGTCATATAACGAATTTTGATATTCAGCATCACTGAATATTTCGACTTGGACTTTAACAAAATTAGGATCATCTGTGGTTTTAGTGACTTTTTCTTGCCAGTACCAAGTAATACCAGCAAGTTCTTCTTCGCCTTTATTATTGTTTTTTCCACTCCATTTACCACCTTGCGCGCGGATCATCACCAAACGATTCTCTGCAACCCATGAGGCATAAGTTTGCTCTTCAATGGCGGCGATATGTGAAACATGCTCGCCCGTCACTTGCATGGCTGCAATGCCTGCCATAGCACAAATACCCATAGCCACCATAACCTCAAGCAATGTGAAACCGGTTGATTTTTTCATCATGATGCAGGCTCCACTCGTAAATTAACAGGGGCGATAAACTCACCTTCGATAAAATAACGCGCTTGTTCTGCATCTCGCTCTGATAGCTCAACACTAAACTGAAACGCGCTCACTTCGCCCGAAGATAAAATTAATACTTGCGGCACTTTGAGCTTTTTTAACTCAAGCAAACTCTCATCATCATCGGTGCCCATTAATTCACGCCAGTTGGCTTGCTCTAGCAAATTGTCCTGCGACCAAGATAAATCTTCAATATTCAGATTGACTTTGTATTCTTTGCCGAAGGTAATTGGTTCATATAATTCTTCAGCGTCAAATACCGCCCACTTCTCACCGTCAAAGACTAAAAACTCTAAGACATTTTTATCAAGGTGAAAGCCAAGTTCAATTTGATTTAATACTGCAAACTCAGAGGCTAGGTTAATTACCCTATATACTCTGAGCGCTTGTTTTTCTAACTCTTCGGCTTCGGCATCATCAAAAGTGTAGCTCACCATTTTCACTGACATAGCAATAATCACAAGCACGACGAGTACTTCAAGTAAACTGAATCCCTTTGCCTTGTTGGTATTTTGCCCTAAGCCTAAACGCATACGTATTAGCGTGCTTCGTCTTCGTCAGTCCAGTTACCGATATCGTCATCAGTACCCACTTCACCGTCAGGGCCCATTGAGAAAATATCGATTTTACCCATTTCGCCTGGGCTTACCATTTGATAAGGGTTTCCCCATGGATCTTCTGGTAATTTAGAAATAAAACCACCCTCAGGGAAACGACGTGGAATAGGATCGATTGTCGTCTTGGTCACTAGTGCTTCTAAGCCTTGTTCCGTCGTCGGATATTTTTTGTTTTTCAGCTTATACATATTCATCGCATCTTCAAGCTGTTGAATATCTAAGCTCGCTTTATCTAATGCCGCCTCTTCTTGTTGTCCCATGATATTAGGCGCAACAATTGATAGGATCATACCGATGATAACCAGTACCACCATTACTTCTAGTAGGGAGAAACCTGATTGCTTTTTCACAATGAATACCTCTTAAGCTATATAGTAGCTGTTATTTTTTAAACTCTTTATTTGACTATAAACCGATGGCTTTGTTCATTTCCATAATCGGTTGCAGAATTGCCATAACAATAAACAACACAATAATGGCCATGGTAGCGATCATCGCTGGCTCTAATAGCTTTAATGACACACTGACCATGGTTTCAAATTCTTGATCTTGGTTATTTGCAGCACGTTCTAGCATTTGCTCAAGCTCACCTGACTTTTCACCACTGGCGATCATATGCAGCATCATAGGCGGGAATAGCTTGGTTTGCTGCAAAGAGGCACGTAAACTTGCCCCTTCACTAACACGTACCGCAGCTTCAGTTACCGCAGATTTAATTTTTTCGTTTTCAAGTACCTGACCGGCAATTTTCATACCTTCAAGTAGCGGTACTGCACTCGATGATAAAATACTTAAGGTGCGAGCAAAACGAGCCGTGTTAATACTCTTACTAATTTTACCTATACCAGGCATACGCAGTAATTTCGTGTCATACCAAAAACGAATTTTGGGCTTCAGCAGCGCTTGCTTAATACCTATGGTTAAACCAACCACAGCGATCAAACTTGGCATCCAATAAGCTTGAACAAAGTTACTGGCTGCCATAACCCATTCAGTGGTCCAAGGCAAAGCTTGCTTCGACTTTTCAAAGGTTTTTAGGATTTCAGGCACAACTGTACCAAGTAAAACGGCAACAATACCAATCGCAAACACGACAAGAATACTTGGATACACCATCGCCTGAGTGATTTGGCTACGCATGTGCTGACGTTGCTCCGTGTAATCTGCCAGGCGGTTTAAAACCGCATCGAGATGACCAGATTTTTCGCCCGCGGCCACCATTGCTCGATACAAGTTGTCGAACACATGTGGAAACTCAGACATTCCATCTGCCAAGGTATAACCTTCAACAACTTTAGAGCGCACCGACATTAACATACGCTTCAAACGCGGCTTTTCACACTGCTCAGCTACGGCCATTACTGCGGCTTCAACTGGCAAAGATGATTGAATTAATGTCGCAAGTTGGCGAGTGATCAGTGCAATATCTGACACTGAAGGCTTATAGCCACTAAACAACTGAATACCACCACCAGAAGATTGCTGCTTTTCTTTTTCAGCTGCAGGGGTTACTTCTAAAGGCATCATACCTTTTTCACGTAACTGTTGGCGGATCTGCTTCGCGGTATCGCCCTCTAAGATGCCTTTCTTTTCTTTGCCCTTACCATCGAGCGCTCGATATTCAAACGCTGCCATGATTAGCCTTCCTCACGGGTTACACGTAATACTTCTTCTAAAGAAGTTTGACCATGTAAAACGCGTGAACAGCCATCTTGACGAATACTCGGGCTAAAAGTACGAATATACTTTTCTACAGCCTGCTCACCTTTACCATTATGGATTAGTTCACGCACCGCTTCATCAACCACTAATAGCTCATGAATACCGGTACGACCTTTATAGCCGTTATAGTTACAAGATTCGCAACCCACTGGGCGATAAATAATTGTATTACTGTCTTTTTCAACACCTAATAGCTCACATTCACGTTCATCGGCTTGATGTGGCTCTTTACAATCATTACACAAAGTACGGACTAGTCGTTGTGATAACACACCTAACAGAGAAGAAGATAATAAGAATGGCTCTACGCCCATATCTTCCATACGCGTGATGGCACCAGAAGCTGTATTGGTATGAAGAGTCGACATTACTAAGTGACCCGTCAGTGATGCCTGAACCGCAATTTGACCAGTTTCTAAATCTCGTATCTCACCAACCATTACCACATCAGGATCTTGACGCAGAATTGCACGTAAACCTCTTGCGAAAGTCATATCAACTTTAGGATTTACCTGAGTTTGGCCAATACCTGGAATTTCATATTCGATTGGGTCTTCAACCGTAAGAATGTTACGGTCTTTTGAATTAATTTGGCTCATACCGGCGTAAAGCGTCGTACTTTTACCTGAGCCAGTTGGGCCTGTCACTAAAATAATACCATGGGGTTTAGCAATTAACTCGCTGAATAACTCGCGGTTACGTTCTGTCATACCCAAATCTTCTAGGTTTAGGCGTGCATTATTCTTATCAAGTAAACGCAGTACCACGCGCTCACCAAAGCTTGACGGCATAGTCGATACACGCACATCAACAGCACGACCTGCTATACGCAATGAAATACGACCATCTTGCGGAATACGCTTTTCAGCGATATCGAGTTTAGCCATAACTTTAATACGCGAAACAAGCAGGGATGCGAGTTTTCGATTTGGCTTCAAAACTTCTTTTAAAACGCCGTCGACCCTAAAGCGAATAACTAAATCTTGTTCAAAAGTTTCAATATGGATATCTGAGGCGCCATCTTTAATAGCTTCACTAAGCATGGCATTGATCAGCTTGATGATCGGTGCATCATCGTCAGCCGCTAATAAGTCTTCTGTTTGAGGTAACTCTTCAGCCAACGAAAATAGGTCAACTTCATTGCCAATGTCTTCCATCATCTGCTGGGTTTCAGAGCTATCACGCTGATACGCTTCCTCGAGCATGAACTCAAATTTCTCAGCTTCTAACTGTTCTAGCTTAAACTCAGCTCCTGCTACTCGGCGAATTTCTAGCAAATGAACAACATTTAAATCGCCAGTATAGAAAACCTTAAGTCCATCTTCTTTTTCGGCTAGCAGCATATTTACACGACGCGCATAAGAAAAAGGCAGTTTAAGAGACAGCTCGCGTGCTACCTCTTCTAATGGCGCGTCAGTGAGCAACTCTGTATGCTCACTTTCTAGTTGATTGTTTGTATCAATCATCTTGACGCTCTTTCTTAGTTTGCTCTTTTAGATATTGTTCATACGTTGGTGGTAGCGTCAACGCATCATTCCACTCAGGTAAAACTGGCGTCTCTTCGTATGGCATTAAATCAATACCGTCATCGCGCTGCTTGTTTTGCTCACCACGAATAAAGTTATATTTTGAGTGGCTTAGCTCATTCATGCTTCGACTATCTCGCAAGATCGTAGGACGAATAAATACCAATAGGTTACGCTTGCGTCTAGTTGTATTTGTCGACTTAAATAAATGACCTATTATCGGAATGTCACCGAGCAGTGGCACCTTAGACACACTTTCTTGTACGTCCTCATCAATTAAACCACCGAGGATCACCATGCCACCGTCGTCAGCAATAACTGTCGTGTTAATCGCACGCTTGTTTACCGATATATCAACCGCGGTTGCACCACTGACACTCGAGACTTCTTGCTCAATGGTTAACTGTACAGCTGTGCCATCATTGATTTGAGGTGTAACTTTTAACTTGATACCCACTTCTTGTCGGTCAACCGTTTGGAATGGATTAGAGTTATTACCACTGGTTGTCGAACCAGTAATGATCGGCACTTCTTGACCCACAATCATCGACGCTTCTTCGTTATCCATTGTGGTTACAGAAGGGGTCGCTAGGATATTTGATTTCGTATCTGTCGAAATCGCCTGAATAATTGCGCCCCAATCATTTTTGACAATACCCATAGCTAAACCATTAACACCGCCAAGTAGTGTAGCCAGTGGGCCTAAATCACCTTCTTGCGTTTCATCATATTCTTTAAGCTCTGTGTTATCACCAGTTATCGTTTTAGTAATTGTTTTATCGCGTGCTTGCTCTGCTGCAACCGCTAATGAACCCACTGGCACATTGCTACCATTATTAAATTGCAACATACCACCTTGCTCTGAAATCCACTGCAGGCCTAGGTTGATACCATCACCCTCTAGCACTTCAACAACAATCGCTTCTACTAAGACTTGTGCACGGCGAATGTCTAGTTTTTTGATCACCGATGCCAATGAACGCATAGTGTCTGGTTGAGCGGTGATCACTAATGAGTTTGAATCCGGGTGCGCTTCAATGCTAGTTTCGTTGTTATTGCTGCGACTACGGCTTTTATTGTTACCGCCTTGCGCTTCTTCTTGCAGTGTTTTGCTGACCCCTTGTAATACTTTTACAAGATCTTCAGCTTTAGCGTAATCAAGGTAGAATACTTGGGTATTTCCTTGACTTTTTAGCTCTCCATCTAAGCGTTTTACGAGTTCAACCGCTCGAGAGCGGGCTTGCCCTTCACCACTGACGATTACACTATTTGTACGGTTATCAGCCACGACTTTTGGTATTAAGAAGTCAGGAATACTGTTTTTTCCAGATGATTTGTAAATGCTCTCAACAACTTTTACCACATCATCTGCAGTCGCGTGCTTCAATTCAATAATTTCAACTAAAGTGTCACCAGCTTGGTCAACTGATTTAATAATATCAACAAGGCGATTCACCGACGCTGCGTGACCTGTCAGCATCATCACATTGGCAGAACTGAAGTTAGTAACATGACCACCATCTTTTTGGTCACTGAACTGACGAATTAGCGGACCGAGCTCTTGAACAGACACATTTTTAACACGAATTACACGAGTAACTAAAGTGTCGCCGTCCGTTGCGGTATTATCTGAAACTAATGGAACATTGCTTTTCTTACCATCAGAACTGCGTAATATTTTTAAGATGCCGCTATCCATTTCAATGACAGCATAACCATATACTTCTAATACATTTAAAAAGAATTGATAGTAAAGTTCTTCGTCCATCAACTCATAACTACGTACGTTAATGTTGCCACGTACATTAGGGTCGATAATGATGGTCTTGTTTAGGTTCTTACCAACGATATTAATAAATTCATTAATATCAGTACCTTTAAAGTTTGCTGCGTATTCAACAGCAGAAACAGATAACGATAACCCAGCTGCAAACATCAGAGCCGCATACTTAGCTAACCCTTTTTTGATTTTTCTGAGGTCTAGCTTATTTCTCATTATTATTAACTCCAAAAATTGTGCTTACAGGCTGAATTGTACGTCGATCACACGACCGTCACGTTCAATGCTAATCGTGGCATCAGTTGCTTCTCTGAGCTCTTGCATTGCAGTCATTGCCTGTCTCATATCCGTTAATTGATAACCATTGATTGCAATGGCTAAATCATTATTTTTTAAACCCATTTTTTTAAATAGCTCAGGATCTTTACCCGGGCTTAAACGATAACCTATCAACTCACCGTTTCTTCGAGCCTGAGAGATTCTAATGTAATCGAGTAGCTTACCAGGTTCTCTTAGAAGCTCTTGGCGACGTTGTGCCAACTCAGAGCGATCAATGCTTGGCTTTCTCTGTGTTTCTCTAACTTCGCGTGGGCCCGACACAGGCATGGCAACTTGCTTTGTGTAAGCAAGACCATCCAGCATGAGTGTTTCGAAACGGCCGTTTACATCTAGTAAGACACGATCAGGCAAGACTTGTGCTAATTTCGCGCGCGTACCTGTGATAGCATCTTTAACTTCATACGTTTCTTGTCGCCCCTGTGATTCTATAATGGCCAAGCCAGCGGTATCATTTAAACTGACAGCAACAATACCAGTAAGTTTCACATTTAACGTTGTTTTAGGCGCATCAGATACACGTGCGACAGGCTTTGGGGGGGCTTTTGGTTTTTCGTTAGCAACACCAAATAGGTTCTGCTGAATGATAGTTTGCGTGTTGACGTTATTAGTTTTACTGCTTTTGGAGCTTGTAAGCGGAGCTAGGTTCGCACTTTGCGGTTGTGGCCAAAAAAGCCAGACCAACTGCGCACATAAATAAGCAATATAAACAACAGTCAATACTACCACCAAACGACTAAGTCTGGCATGTGGCAACTTCTGAAATATGCTCGATAACTGTTGTAATTGTAATTCCATATGAGACTTTTTCTTATTCTGTTGAACGGCCAAGTGTACCGCGACGAAATTAATTCAACAAGCGTACAAATGTGAAACTTTGTGACACTTGTATTATGTGAGATTACCCACATTATGTTGAAGGAAGGGTGAATAGCGCCCGCTTTTGTTGGACTCTAATATATGATAAATTCCACCTTACAAATCCCTCAATCCTTGATGGTATTCTCGTTGTGAAGAAACAATCTCCCGAACAAAACAGCCAAACCGAAGCTGTTCGCTTAGATAAATGGCTATGGGCTGCACGATTTTACAAAACTCGCAGCATCGCTCGAGAAATGATCCAAGGTGGTAAAGTACACTATAACGGTCAGCGCTGTAAACCCAGTAAAACGGTTGAAATTGGTGCGACTGTCAACTTGGCTCAAGGTTATGAAGAAAAAGAAGTGACGATTTTAAAGGTTTATGACAAGCGTCAGGCCGCATCACTTGCTCAGCTATTATACGAAGAAGCTGAGCACAGTATTGAAAAGCGAGAGCAAAATGCCATCGCTAGAAAGAATAACAGCTTTTTTGCGCCGCGCCCGGAAACCAAGCCGGATAAAAAACAACGTCGCGAATTACTAAAGTTAAAATCAAGCTAGGATTTTATAAATGCAATCAGATTTATTACACCGTTACATTTTTGACCAGTTAGACGTTCGTGGTGAACTGGTACAAATTGAGCAAACGTTTAATGACATTATCGGTAAACATGATTACCCAGAGCCGGTGAAACAATTACTGGGAGAGTTGCTTGTTGCTACCAGTTTACTCACCGCTACACTTAAGTTTGAAGGTGATATTGCGGTGCAACTGCAAGGTGATGGTCCGGTCAAGTATGCTGTTATTAATGGGGATCATAATCAAAATATGCGTGGTATTGCGCGTATACAGGGTGAGATAATAGGTAATAGTATCCAAGACCTTATGGGCAAAGGTTATATGGTGATCACGATTACGCCAACTAAGGGCGAGCGCTATCAAGGCATAGTACCTCTTACTTCTGATAACCTAGCTGAATGCTTAGAAGATTACTTTGAACAATCTGAACAACTGAAAACTCGCCTTTGGTTTGCCACTAAGACTTCTGGTGAGAGCCTAAAAGCTGCAGGCTTATTCCTTCAGGTATTACCTGTAAACAAAGAGAAGTCAAAGCAAGACTTTGCCCACCTAGAGGCATTAAGTAACACCATTAAAGACGAAGAGCTTTTAGATTTAGATGCCCAAACTGTTCTGACTCGACTTTATCACGAAGACAATCCACAGTTATTCGAACCACAAGAAATCAATTTTGTGTGTGGCTGCAGCCGTGACAAGACGATTAACGCGCTTGTTAATGTTGGCCAAGATGAATTACTGGCTCAAGTAGCAGAGGAAGGTGAAGTAAACATTAGCTGCCATTACTGCCTGACAAATTACCGATTTGACGAACAAGAAATCAAAGCGATTTTTAACTAAAAGTTGTATTGACTCGTCAGATCTTGAAAAGCCGTCATTTTGACGGCTTTTTCATGGCTAAAAAATGATACCGGTGTCATTGAAACTGACTTTTTTATGACACCGGTATCATTGAAATTATTCAAGTTTTTTAACAAATTTATACGTTTTTACCCCTTCCAAAAGCTCGAATATCTCAATTTCATCTGTTAATATGATTTCAGCTCAAGAGCATTAAGAACTCAGAGCTATCCCGTTCAATTCTCACATTTAGGTAATAACATGACATCAAGCGCTACTCGTTTTGTCGATTTAACTGCAGCTGAACTTGTCGAACACGCAATTAGCCGTGGCGAAGGGACTTTAGCCGCAAATGGAGCTTTCGTAGCTAAAACTGGCCGTCGTACAGGTCGTTCACCAAGTGACCGTTTTATCGTTAAAGAGCCAAGCACCGAAACTGAAATCCAATGGGGCAATGTTAACCGTCCTTTCGATGCTGAAAAGTTTGATGCGCTATGGGCACGTGTAGAAGCACACGTACAGGAAAATGACCACTTCGTCTCTCACCTAGAAGTTGGCGCAGATCCTGAACACTACCTTCCAGTTGTTGTAACAACTGAAACAGCGTGGCACCACATCTTCGCTAAAAACATGTTTATTGAACCTAAATCATACAATGCATCAGATTTACCTCAGTGGCAGATCTTAAATGTACCTTCATTTGTATGTGACCCAGAGCGTGATGGCACAAACAGCGATGGTACAGTTATCATCAACTTTGCACAGCGCAAAGTACTACTGGCAGGTATGCATTACGCCGGTGAAATGAAGAAGTCGATGTTCTCTGTTCAGAACTTCCTACTTCCTGCAAAAGGTGTTTTACCAATGCACTGTAGTGCAAACGTTGGTGAAGCTGGCGACACAGCATTATTCTTCGGTCTTTCTGGTACTGGTAAAACTACTTTATCAGCAGATCCAACGCGCTTCCTTATCGGTGATGACGAGCACGGTTGGGCACCTGGCAGCGTATTTAACATCGAAGGCGGTTGTTACGCTAAATGTATCGACCTTTCGCAAAAGAACGAGCCAGTTATCTGGAATGCAATCAAGTTCGGTACAATTCTAGAAAACGTGGTACTAGATGAAAACCGTGTACCAGACTTCAACGACACAAGCCTAACGCAAAACACGCGTGCAGCTTACCCACTAGAGCACGTTGAAAAGCGTAAAGTTGAAAACCGTGCAGGTGAGCCAAAAGCAGTTGTGTTCTTAACATGTGACGTAAGTGGTGTATTACCACCTGTATCTGTACTTTCTGAAGAAGCAGCGGCTTACCACTTCTTAAGTGGTTACACAGCGAAGGTAGGTTCAACTGAAATCGGTTCAACGTCTGACATCGAGTCAACGTTCTCAACTTGTTTCGGTGCACCATTCTTCCCACGTCCTGCTGGCGTTTATGCAGAACTTCTAATGAAGCGTGTACGTGAGTTTGGCGCGAAAGTATACCTAGTTAACACAGGTTGGACTGGTGGTCCTTACGGCATTGGTAAGCGTTTTGACATCCCTACAACACGTGCTGTTGTTGATGCAATCGTATCTGGTAACCTTGCTGATGTTGAAACTCAACACATCGAGTCACTAAACCTAGACGTACCAGTAGCAGTACCTGGTGTTGCAACCGAACTTCTTAACCCAATCAATACTTGGGAAGACAAAGAGAAGTACGCTGAGTACGCTGCTAAATTAGCAACTGACTTCCAAGCTAACTTTGAGAAGTACGATGTATCAGAGGCGATTAAGCAAGCTGGTCCTCGCGGCTAATTAGCACAACCAATTCCTTTATCAAAAGCGCCCCTCGTTGGGCGTTTTTTTATGCTTGCAACACAGTATATTGACCTGCTTAATTTGGGTAAGCTTAAAATTAACAGCTGAGTATACTGTTAAGAAAAGCACCTTGCTGAAGAAGTGTCTAATAAGCACTCGCTGACTAATACGAGCCTCTGCCCATATCAACCAAGATAAACATTGTAGCTTCATAGATATAGCCCAGTGGGTATTGATTACGTCGCTCTAACAGCTAGCTTAAACGTTTAGTTAAGCCTACCCCAGAAAAAGGCTCTATACCCTAGGTAGCACCGACTTTATGTCGGGTTTGTATTTCTTTTTAACCCTCGACACAAATGACACTACCTACTTGGATAGACTCCATGCTGGCAATAAAGCCCATTCAAAAGGCCACTTTAAACTATGACTAGTTATCATAACCCTGACTAGCAAGCTGCACACTGGCCATATTATCGCGAGTAATCAGCAAAACTTGCTTTAACTCTTCAGAATAAAAGAAGCTAAACCGCTCGGTTTCTGTGACTAACTTTAAATGGTCAAAACGAAACTTGGGTTGATCATAAATTGATACTGGATTTACCAAATCGACCTGATATGTTTTTCCTTTTCCCAAAAGAATTTGCTCTGCATCCAAATCAGCAACTACGATTGAGTATGCACTTGGTAGAATTAAAATAATACATAAGATTAAGTAAAGAGGGTTTATCTTGTAGCACATTCGGTACGTTTCTAACCAACTTCTCCAACCCTCGGTCTGAACTTTTGACTTAACTTGTTTTTTGTTATGTCGCTGAATGAGCAATGCCGTAACGAGCGAGGTGGTTAATGCCACAACACTTGAGTACAAGATGGCTGGTGTCGCTAGAAAAGCCATAATAAAGTCCACAAGCTCTAGATATTTAATAATGTCCACGCCAACGCCACGCCCAAGTACATAGAGATAAATTAAACCTGAGAAACTGAGCGCCAGATAAGTTGTGGACAACAACACACTGGGGTGCTCATAGAAAAAAGCTTTATTTTTTTCTAATGAAGATTTAAACCAAGCAAAGTACGCTTCATCAGTTGTGATACGATTCATTCTTCCCCCTGCTTTACATTAAAAATAGTGGCGATATTTCCAAGAGGTACTACTACCGATTTTTTCGTATCAGGGTGGTAAAGAAACACATACCGGCTTGTACTGGCGACCACTTTTACTTTATTTAATTTTGTAATCGTTTTACCCAGCCAATTTACCGGGTAGTTAAAACTGACTTCAACTAAATCTGACTTTGTATGTTTGATAGCGCTTGCTCGACTCTCAGCCAAAATATTTGCACTAAAGAAAATCGCGATGACTGAAGAGCTAAAGCCATATAAAACGGGTATCTTTAAAAATGGCCGGTTCATGGCACTCATAAATTTGCCAATAGATAAAAATTGAATACTTGAAGAAGCACGATCTATGGGAATAAAGAAGACAAATAGCAGCAGAAAGGCAACGAATGCTCCGAGTAACCAAAAGCTTGAAAAAATAATCGTAAGAAAATCACCGAGTCCAATGTGTTTTAGACCATCAAAACCAAAATGAGACAACAAACACGTCAGATAGTACAGACCCGCACCACTTGAAACTAAGTAGATTAAAGCTGGTAAAAGACTGGGGTTAACTTTTAAAAAGCGCTTCACTTCAAGTAACTGTCGAAGATAGCGAAAATGATAAACGCGAGTTAAATGATCCATATTTATGCTTTTTATTTTTTCTTTGATTTTAACGTTATCGCTGCTTTATGTCATTAATGGAACAGACACAAAAAACGCGACCTTGGCCGCGTTTCTTTTACTTTTAAAAAGTGATTACTGGAATACCACGTTCTCACTGCCAGGTAAGGCTTGGAACTCGCTGATCAGTTTCTCACAATCTTTAAGAATATCTTTTTCAAAACGTTCTTCAGCACGCCAGCGCTCAGTGTCCATTTTGAAGATTTCTTTTTTAGAGTACTTCTTACGTGCATCGTGCGTCGGCATATCTTTGACCACTTCGTACATTTGATGAATGCCTGGGTAAGTTTCTTCTAGGTTAACTTCTTTCTCAAAGCCATATTGAGAGATAAGAACCCAAATACGCAAACAGCCTTCAGAATACTCACATTGCTTTTGATTCATGGCTTTAGCAATAAGATTAATACTGTCAGCAAGCTTGGCATTACGCTCTTGACGCTTTTTCTTTTGCTCAGCTTCATGTTCTGCACGCTTTTTTGCAATCAGTTCATTCTGAGCTTTTACTTGCCAAATCAGCTTACCTGCATAAAAAGATAAACCAGCAATAATAAGTGCACCAATAACCAGTGCAATGATCCACTCAGTTGCCATTATTTATACTCTTCCTCTTCATCCTCGTCATCAAACCATTCATTAGCTAAATCGTCTGACATGAAGTTCTCTAATGGATCATCTTCAATAATGTCGTCTTCTTCAAACTCATCATCAATACCGAGTAGCTCACACAGTTCCTGGTGGCGTGCTACTGAACGATTGAAGAACTTCGCATCTTTACCTGTGATCAATTCACCACGCTCATGCTGCTCCAGTAGCTTCATTAAGCGTGGATCATTCTCTAGCTGCTCTAGCTCTTGCTCAGGTGTGAGAGATGGCTTCACTTCTTTTAACTCAACCTGAGGTTTTAAGTGGCGCATCATCTTAGGCGCAGTTGATTCAGGCTTAGTCGATTCTGGTTTCAAGCTAATTGGTTTTTTACTGCCTAAACGCTTGTCTTTATTACCAGTTGCAGCAGTAACCTGCTTGTCCTCTTTAAGGGCTTCTGGCGCATTACGCGAGCCAGCTTTGGCACCCTTAGATTTTTTCTTGCGTTGGTCTTTTAGAGCGCGTAGCTCTAATAGCTTTTCTTTACTCAAACGCGGGGTGCCAGTTTGAGCTACCTTACGTGATTTTTTCTTTCTAGTCATAAATCTTCTCTGTCGTTACTTTTTCGACTTAGTTAATACAATGACGTCATTGCCGATAAATTCAACCTGACAGTCAAAGCGCGCCGCGACATAGTCAAATGTTTCACGGCTAAAGAATGCGATATGGGTTAAATCATTTTTATAATGCCATTGAGCAAACCGATTTTGATCAATTATCAGTTTAGTCATCAATATCAAAGGACCACCAGCGTCGAGTAGTGACAACAATTTTGCTAACACTTCGCCGGGCTGAGATAGATGCTCAATCACTTCTGTGCACGTTATAAAGTCATACGTTTTAGTCAGCACTTCAGGCTCGTTTGCATAAAACAGATCAAAACAGGCCATTTCAAAGCCTACTTCTTTGAACATTTTTGCCAATAAAGGTCCTGGCCCACAACCAAAGTCTAAGCCCTTGCTGTGTGAAGGTACTCTTTTTATCGTCGGTTCAAAAGCTCGAGATAAAAAACGGCGATAACCTTCATCATGTAAGCTATTTTCGTGAGTATCGTAGATGGCTTTTTCATCTTCAGATGATATACGATCTCGCTCATCAACAATCACAAGTGCGCACTGCATACATTGTAAATAACGGCGACGTTTATCTTGGTGATAAGGCTGTAACTCCTCTGAGCGACATAAACCACATACTGACATGATAAATAAGATACCGACTTTGAAATTGGTCGGCTATTGTACCAGCAAAGCACCACGGTACAAATAAAAAGGCGGCAGAGATTGCTCTCTACCGCCTGTCTAATCTGAGCGTCACAAACTTGGACACTTCTCCCTTCGACTTTTTTAAGCCTTATTATTATTTTTATTTACTATCCATATTTTTATTAGTGCTTCCATACATAGTCCATATTGTTTTTATTTTATACTTCCATGAAACTATTTTTTATTTTCGGTCTTCCTAACGCTTTGTTGTTCATCCATAGAGTACCAAGTCAGTACTAACTATTGCTGCCTACGCTTCCAGTTGCGATGTTTCCATTTTGTTTTGTTGTCCTGGCAACACGTAGTAATCTACTCTTTAATGATTTCGTTACAACTGGTTAATAACCTTTTTTTTAAAATGATCTGAATTCGCTTTATGTGATCAAAATAAAAACAATAACTTACACTTATTTAATAGATAAATTTAAGCTATAACTTACACATAACCATGGCAAATGTCTTACAAGTAGAATGGGGATTATCTAACAAATATTCGGGGATCAAAAAAGGCAGCCAAGGCTGCCTTTTGACTAATATATAGATTATTATCATAAAGATAAATAAACTATACTACTTTAGTAGCTTAGCAATTAATGCAAGCCACCTAAGTACTTAGAAAGTAATTCAATATCTTTATCTGTCAATTTCTTTGCGATGTCACGCATCATGCCATTCATGTCATTGTTACGTGTACCATCACGGAATTTCTCAAGCTGCGCTTTGATATATCCAGGATGTTGGAAAGAAATTTTCGGGAATTTAGCTAGTGATGTACCGTTACCACGTGGACCATGACATGCTGCACATGAAGGAATACCGCGCTCAGCATCACCAGCCATATATAACTTTTTGCCCACTTCAACTACGTCTTCAGGCGTTGTACCTGCACTCATAGTTAGAGAAGCGAAATAAGCAGATAGATCTTTCATGTCCTGATCTGAAAGCGGCATAGCCATACCACTCATAACAGGATCCATTCGACCTTCTTTACCACCAGACGTCATACCTAGCTTAAACTCTTTTAACTGCTTATAAATATAGTCAGCGTGCTGACCTGCAATTTTTGGATAAATGTTTACAGGTGCGTTGCCATCTGGACCATGACACGCGGCACAAGTAGCAGCCTTCGCTTTGCCTGCTTCGGCATCGCCATCAAATGCTAGTGCGTTGCTCGCTGACAAGCTACCAAGCAACATCGTTAAAGTTAATGCTATTTTTTTCATGGTAAATTCTCTGTTTCCGACCCGGTAATTAATACCTAGCAATTGAAACACCTATTTTCAGGATTGCTGGGGAAAAATTAATGCTATTTTTACTTTGCTAGTGGACTATTCTACACGATTTAAATTTTTCTGGCACGTTTTCTACTCATATTAGACTTATAAATTATAGGGTTTTGACCTAGATTAATTTTAAAAATCAATAAAAAAATCATTTCATACTGAATTCATCTGTAAATGCTTTCTTTTGCCAAATAACTAACTGGTATAAAATAGTCAAATTAATATCTTCATTCTGTCAGGAGAGCCCGTGATCAAGTCACGCATGAAATACCAAGCAGCCACATTTATTACCAGTGCACCAGATATCAGTCGTCTACCAATTGATTCTGGTATTGAGGTCGCATTTGCTGGCCGTTCAAACGCGGGTAAATCAAGTGCACTAAATGCACTAACCGATCAAAAGCTAGCAAGAACCAGTAAGACACCGGGTCGTACACAACTAATCAATACCTTTGAATTAGATGAAGATAAACGTTTAATCGATTTACCTGGTTATGGCTTTGCAAAAGTCCCTCTTGAGATGAAGAAAAAGTGGCAACGCGCGCTAGGTGAATACTTACAAAAGCGTAAGAGCCTTAAAGGCATTGTTGTTCTAATGGATATTCGCCATCCACTTAAAGATTTGGATATGGATTTAATTAACTGGGCGGTCGATTCAGAAATCCCAATATTGGCACTATTAACTAAAGCAGATAAATTAAAGCAAGGTAAGCGTAAAGCTGAAGTGCTTCAGGTTAAAAAGAAATTAGCTGAACTCGACGCAGACATTACCGTGTGTGCTTTCTCTTCATTGAAAGGCATTGGCCTAAAAGAGTTAGCTTGGAAACTTGATGACTGGTATTTGGGCCCTTATAAGCCTGAAGATGAAGTAGAGTCAGAGTCAGCACCTGTAAAGCCAGACTCTGAATAGGCACTTTAAGTCAGATAATATGCCTGCCCCGCTGAGCTAAGATAGAGGCCTCTCTCATCTTGCTCAGCGATTTCTGCCCACTGATAATAAACCAGCCTGTTTACCCTCGCAGACAAGCCATAGTTGAGCTTTAAATAAGGCACTTCTTGCTCTTGATATAAACGAATTTCGATTTCAAATTCACCCAATATTGGCCATTCTCGTTCAAGATTATCTTGGCAAACAATTACATTACCTTGCTCTGAATTCATTACACGCCAACCAACAATGATAAATGGCACATCTTTTACACCGACCTCGCATTGTTCTGCAGGCGTTGTAACGGTATAAACCCCATCCTTACACTGCAATACACTGGCAAATAACCGACAAAGTGCCTGCCTTTTAATTTCGGAGTCTTGGTAGTACCAACGTCCATCTTTATCAATACGAATATCGCCACTGCTACAGGTTTGTTGTGGCCACTTTTCAGTTGGGGCGTGCGGCGTCAGTAACGCCGCTTGTAATTCATTCAGACTTTGCATCTCTAACTAACCTCTTAACCTGAGCTCAGACTAACTAAAACTCTTGCTGGTTAAATACTAAATTAAAAGACACAGGCACAGATTGCGCAATGCTGTCTAGCCCTGCAATTTTACGCAGCGCTTCAATACCCTGTTCAAGTTTATATTCAGCGGCATTCACTAATACTGATTTAGTTGGGCTAACGATTAATTGCCTTGCCGTTTGCACAACCGCAAGGTCTAGCATTAGCTGTTGCTTTTGACCATGCAGGTTAAGTGTCACCGGGACTGATTTTAGTACTTGATGGCCTAGTTTTAAGTTGCCTAAATATGGTGCTAAATCGGCTTCAATAACGGCTTTGGGAAAATGCGCGACATTGAACAACAGCTTTTGCATGCGCTCATTACGAATAGGGATCAAAGATTCAATACTAGCAAGCTCAATCACCATGTTTAGTTGATTGTCATTTATCTGCGCTGCAAGTTTTTCAAAATGATGGTTTTCAGCGATGCTGTTTTTCTTAATTGAAGTGAAGCTTAATTGGCTTGCCTCATTATCTAGCTGCCATGCGGCAAGTGCTTGAGTCGACAATAAAGACAGAGAAAGAAGTAAAGGTTTAAGCATGACGAGTCCTATCTAAAATTATTTGTTAGAGCCATTATACCGTTCCTCAATAATACTCAACCATTTTCAGGGATTAAAACTGATGCTGTCTGCGTTGGAATTTAATTATTTAGAAAAACTAAACAAAAAAATTTTCGCCTTGCCTATACGGATTTAGATACCTCAGCGATAGCAGGACGCATGAGCGATCCTAGCAGCGAGTTTCTTTGCCTAAAATAGATCGCTTAATTAAGAAAATTGCTAATACGGTATAAATTTGGAAACCGATTTCGAAAAATTGACTTAATGTCATAAATGTACAGTGTAACTGTCGAAGAATTATGAGGGAATCAAAAAGAATAAATAAAAGTTGTTTAGAAAAAAACGGCCCTCTAAAACTAGGAGGGCCGCTATAGCAATTCTGGGGAGAAGCTATCAATACTCTGTATCTTCTTGCGAGAGATACATCATCAACAGGATGTCCTACAGGATGAGGACGGGCGCACTGTAACAAATGGATAAAAGAAAATAAATGCCAAAAAGCAAAACTTAGGCCAATTTGATATTTTTTAAACATTCTGTTGTCTAAGTTTACGCTTTTTTTACTTTATAGCCCTTTTAAGCCCCGCTATATCTGACTACTAACTTAATTACTCTATTATCTGCAAACATAAAAAAAGAGGCAAAAAGCCTCTTTTTAAAGTTTTAGTAAGCTAATTAGTGTGCTTGTTCCCAGTTGTCGCCGTAATCCGCTTCAACTAACAATGGTACATCTAAACTGGCCGCTTCGCTCATTAAAGAACATATACGTTCACTGAACGCCTCGACTTTATCTTTCGCTATCTCAAATACTAATTCATCGTGTACTTGCATAAGCAGTTTGATGTCATTGGTCGTTTGTGTAGCGAGCCAATCCGCCACTTTCAGCATGGCTTTTTTAATAATATCAGCAGCTGTACCTTGCATTGGTGCGTTGATCGCTGCACGTTCTGCTGCTTTACGACGCGCGCCATTTCTTGCCTTAATATCAGGCAAATGCAAACGACGACCAAATAGCGTTTCGACATAGCCTTTTTCAGCTGCTTCTTCGCGCGTTCGTTCCATATATTCAAGTACACCCGGGAAGCGCTCAAAATACTTATCCATATAATGCTGTGCTTCATTACGTGGGATGTCGAGTTGACGCGCCAAACCAAACGCACTCATACCATAGATCAAACCGAAGTTAACCGCTTTAGCTTTACGACGCATATCCGAGGAAACTTCTTCAAGCGGAACACCGAATACTTCTGAAGCCGTTGCACTGTGCACATCTTTACCTTCAGCAAATGCTTTCAATAGACCAGAATCTTGAGATAAGTGCGCCATGATACGTAATTCAATCTGGCTGTAGTCCGCCGCTAAGATCACATGCCCTTCATCGGCAATAAACGCTTGACGAATACGACGACCCGCTTCATTTCGGATCGGAATATTTTGTAAGTTTGGATCGCTTGAGCTTAGACGACCTGTTGCTGTAACAGCCTGATGATAAGAGGTATGTACACGACTCGTTTCAGGGTTCACTAGCTTAGGCAGCTTCTCGGTATAAGTAGACTTAAGCTTAGCTAAACCACGGTGCTCAATAATAAGTTTCGGCAATGGATAATCATGTGCTAATTCTTGCAGTACTTCTTCAGCCGTTGACGGGGCACCTTTAGGGGTTTTCTTCAATATTGGTAAGCCAAGCTTGTCGAATAGGATAGCTTGTAGTTGCTTGGTCGAACTTAAGTTAAATTCTTCGCCTGCGATCTCGTATGCTTCTTTTTCAAGTTCAGTCAGGCGCGCAGCGATTTCTACACTTTGCTTTGCTAACATTTGGCTATCGATTTTCACACCGGTACGTTCAATATCCGATAACACAGATAGTAACGGTAGCTCAATGTCGTTAAATACAGGGATTAGCTCTGATTGCTCTTTCAGCATAGGCCAAAGTTGATTATGCAAACGCAATGTAATGTCAGCGTCTTCTGCGGCGTAAGGTGCAGATTTCTCTAGCTCAATTTGATTAAAAGTAAGTTGCGCTTTACCTTTACCGGCAATTTCTTCAAAGCTAATATTTTTATGGCCTAAATATTTTAGTGCCAGTGAGTCCATATCATGGCGTGTGCCCACACTATTAAATACATAAGACTCAAGCATTGTATCAAATGCGATACCATTCAGTTCTAAGCCGGCTCGGGCTAATACACTCTTATCGTACTTAAGGTTCTGGCCCACTTTTTTCACACTGTCGTCTTCCAGAATTGGACCTAACACGTCAAATACTAGCTCTTTCGAAAGTTGCTCCGGTGCGCCCATATAATCATGCGCAATTGGTAAATAAGCGGCTTCGCCTTCTGTCACCGCAAAGCTCATACCGACTAAGTCAGCTTGCATATAGTCTAAGCTAGTCGTTTCTGTATCAAATGCCATAAGATCAGCACTTTTAAGCTTTTCGACCCATGTAGTTAACTGTGCTTCAGTTAAAATGGTTTCATAATGAGCTTCGATTTTTTTAGCTTCAGGTTGTGCTTGCTCTGCTGCTGTTTTGGGCGCTTCTTTACCGTCGAGTAATTCACTGAGCCAACGCTTAAATTCACATTGCCCATAAAGTTCGATCAAACGATCTTTATTCATATCGGCAATCGAGAAAGTCTCTAGATTTTGTTCAACTTCAACATCTAGCTTAATGGTCGCTAGTTCATAAGACAGCTCTAGCTGCGCTTTATGTTCTTCGAGTTTTTTAGCCATGGTTTTAGAACCACGGAAACCGAGCCCTGCAATATCATCTAACCTTTCATAAAGTGACTTTATAGAGCCAATACCTTGTAGCATAGCAAGTGCAGTTTTTTCACCCACACCAGGTACACCCGGAATGTTATCGACTTTATCACCCATCAGCGCTAGATAATCAATAATAAGCTCAGGACCAATACCAAACTTATTTACCACACCCTGTGGATCAAGAACGGTATCAGTCATGGTATTAATCAAGGTGACGTGTTCATTCACGAGCTGAGCCATATCTTTATCGCCCGTGCTAATCAACACATGACGCTGCTGCTCAGACGCAATGCGTGCAAAAGTACCAATCACATCATCGGCTTCAACACCTGTGATGCTTACTAAAGGTAAACCCATCGCTTTGATGATCTCATGGATCGGTTCAATTTGCGTACGCAGATCATCAGGCATAGGTGGGCGATGCGCTTTATATTCACTGTACATTTCATTTCTAAATGTCGGACCCTTGGCATCAAATACTACAACCATATGGCTTGGATTAAATTGCCTAACCAAGCTCTTCAACATATTGATCACACCATAAATGGCACCCGTTGCTTCACCTTTTGAATTGGTTAAATGCGGTGGAGCATGATACGCACGGAATAAATAAGAAGAACCATCGACCAAGATCAAAGGGTTTTCGGGGATCTGAGACATATTTTAGTGGATCCTAAATGAACTTTTAAAAACTCATTAAGGATGCCACAAGCAAGCTGATAACTCGAGTAATTATGTCCAGATAAAGACTATTCAAAGTAGAACAATCTGTGGATAACTTTGTAGATAAAGATGTAAATATTCAGGTCGTAAATTTTAAGATCAAAAATGCTACCCTAGAACCATTGATTTTAAGGGGATTTAACATTTTGCGCTTAAAAAGAAATATAAAGCGAAATGTGGAAAAGCTGTTTTGTTGGCAGTCATTGCCACTATTATTTTTACCACTCTTCCAAAGCGGGCGGTCATACTATCAAGATTTGATCAGAGATCAAACAAGATCCTTTATAATTTTTTGATCTGAACATACACTACTTTCATTATAAATAGATTTATCAACTGTAAAGAAGGAAAAACCATGAAGAAGGTCGCGATAATTTTAAGTGGCTGTGGCGTGTTTGATGGTGCCGAGATCCATGAGTCTGTTCTAACAATGTTGCATTTAGAAATGGCTGGAGCAAGTTACCAATGCTTCGCTCCTAACATTGACCAACACCACGTGGTTAATCATCTTAATGGCGAAGAAATGGACCAAACACGCAACGTACTTGTTGAAGCTGCACGTATTGCACGCGGTGAAATACAAGACCTTGATACGCTCAGTGCTAATGACTTTGATGCACTCGCGATCCCTGGTGGTTTTGGCGTAGCAAAAAACTTGAGTGACTTCGCATTTAAAGGTGGTGATTCAACTATTCTTGCTGCACTAAAAACAACTTGTGAAACATTTTATCTGCAAAAGAAACCTATCGCTTATGTCTGTATCGCCCCTGCACTAGTTGGCCATATTCATGCTAAAGGCATCAAAGCAACCATCGGCAATGACGCAGACACTGCCGCTGCGATGTCTGAATTAGGTGCTGAACATATCGACTGTCATGTTGATGATATTGTTATTGATGAAACTCAAATGGTGATTAGTACGCCAGCTTATATGCTTGCCCAGTCTATTTCAGAGGCATCAACAGGTATTCAAAAAGCCATGCTCAAGCTTGTAGAGTTAGCTTAATCCGCCTTAACTCGTTAGCTAAAATTGCGTGAACGCAAAAAATAATCAGTTTTTAGTCTAATTTGCCAAGTTAGCGTTTTATAAATCAATAGGTGGCGTTATAATTGCGTGATTATTCCGTCATCTATCGTGATTGAGCACATCACCAACGAAGTGAGCAAGACAAATGAAAAAACTTTCAGCAGCTTTATTATTGCTATCAACAACTGTTTACGCACAACCTTTTGATAACGCTTTAACTGACGAGGCAATTAAAAAACGCTTAACACCAGTAGGTTCAGTATACTTAGCTGGTGCAGCAGCTGCCGCCCCAGCAGCGCCTACAGGCCCTCGTTCAGGTGAGCAAGTTTATCAGGTGTCATGTGCTGCTTGTCATGGTACAGGTGCACTGGGCGCGCCAAAGACAGCTGATGATTGGGCTGCTCGTTTGACAAAAGGTCGTGAGTTATTATTAGAGCATGCAATTAATGGTTTTAATGCAATGCCTCCTCGCGGTACTTGTATGGATTGTTCTGATGAAGAGATTGCAGCGGCAATTGATTTCATGACCAAAAGTTAATACTTTTTAATGAGAGGTGGCTATCGCCTCTCATTTAAATTTAATTTTTCTCAACTCCACATTTTGCTCCCTATTTTCTCCTTGACCCTCCATGACAAAAGTGAAATCATAAGCCTAATAAATAAGCAATATTGATAATAATTGGGTAAAATCATTGGAAGATCCCGCACTTTTAGCTACTCGCCTAAAGTATAAAAACAAGAAGCTAAACAAGCTCTTACAAAAGTACAAACAGCGAGATCAATTACAGAATGCACTCATACAATTGTCTGAGTTGGCGAATACTGTGGCTGAGCTAACTCTACTTTACCCTGCTATTCACGATATTCTTAAGCAATACTTACCTAGCAACAGCTTTTACGTTGTGTTGCAAAACCAATATACACAGTCTTTAGAGTTGTCTTATTTCGTTGATGAAAAAGACGGTATCACTGTCCCAATTCAAGAGTCACATCATTTCTCTGAAGGCGTTACCGGTTTTACTTTCAGAAAAGGCGAAACCCTTCATATCAATAAGCAAGAAATGAGTCATCTTAGTGAGGAAGGCCAGTTTAAATTGCTTGGCTCGCCCGCGGAACACTGGCTAGGTGTGCCGATCCGCCAAAATAGACATATTATTGGTGTAATGGTGACACAAAGTTATGAAGCTGAACTCAACTATAATGAACAGCAAGTTGAACTACTTGAATTTATCTCACTTTATTTAGGTACAGCCATAGAGCGCGTTAAAAAACGTGAGTTACTTGAATCTGAAGTAAAAATTCGTACTCGTGCGGTAATGCAAAGTAACGAAGCATTAAATAAAGAAATAGAAAGTCGTAAACGCGCACTCGAGCGCCAACAAATTCTTTTTAAAATTTCAGAGCTAGCAACACAATTTTCTGATATAGACGATGTATACAAACAAGTTCATCGTATTATTCGCTCAATTACGTTCGCTGATAATCTTTACATTGCTTTATATGACAAAGAGTCTAACTGGCTAAGTTTTCCTTATTGTATTGATGAGGTCAGTGATTACTGCCCGCGGCCTTTTGCCAATGGCTATAGCGAGCTTGTTATTAGCACAGAACGAAGCCAGCTAATTAATCGAGAGCGTGCTAACAAGCTGATCCAGAAAAAAATCGTCATTCGCAGTGATGATAATATAACTAAACCTGCCAGTAGTTGGATGGGCGCACCGCTCAAAACCGCCAATGGTGTTATCGGTCTCATTGCTTGCCAAGCTTATGATGATGCGTATTCTTTTACGCATGAAGATCTTGAACTTATTTCGTTTGTTTCAAATCAAATCGCATCAGTACTGCAAACACACCTTGCCAATAAAGCACTGAAATTAAGTCACCAGCAGTTAGAACAGCGTGTTGCAAATAAAACTAAGGCATTACAGCAAAGTAATTTGCACCTACAAATGCAAATTGAAGAGCGTAAAAAGATAGAAAAACAGCTCTATCATGACGCGCATCATGACCCGCTAACAGGTTTGCCAAATCGTAGCTTATTCTTAACTCAGTTAGAGAAGACACTTCTCAAATATCAAAGACACCCTGATTATAATTTTTCAGTGCTCTTTATTGATTTAGATAAGTTCAAAGAAATAAACGATGAGTTAGGTCATCAAGCGGGTGATCAATTCTTAATATGGGTCAGTAAAGCTTTTGCAGAGTGTATTAGAGATCATGATTTATTAGCTCGCCTTGCCGGTGATGAGTTTGTCATTTTATTAGATCATCTCAGCGATAAACAACAAGCCGAGGACGTTGCTAAACGCATTATAAAAGTGATGCAGCAGCCTTTCGTAATGAAAGGGCAAACTGTTTATAGTGGTGCCAGTATTGGTATTACCTATTCAAATAAACGCTATCAAAATATTGACGAAATCATTCGCGATGCCGATGCTGCTATGTATTATGCTAAAAATGCTGGCAAAGGCCGTTATGAGTTTTATCACCCCCTGCTGACCGCAGGCACCACCTCAAATAAAATTGAAGCCGAACAACATAATTTAAGTAGCTTAACAACACACTTCAGGTCGACCGATGTCATCGACTTCGCAAGTAATCAAGTACAACTTCAGTTACTAGAGATCTTCGGCAATCATCCTATTTTAGGCAGCACAAGTTTTGATGTGTTAAAGAAATTCACAGCTGAGAAAAATGAGTTACTCGATCTCGAGTTTGCTTTGTTGAAAAAAGCGCTAATATTGAGTGAAACACATCATCAAGAACTTTTATTTAGCTGTGCCGCAGTCGTACTCGAAAGCGATAACTTTACACATCTCTGTCATTTACTAAAACAGCACAAACATAATGTGTGCTTGTTATTTAGTGAGGAAGAGCTTAGGTTTGCATCAAGTACGCAATTACAAAATCTCGAAGCCCTGACGCAGATGGAGTTCGCCGTTGGTCTTAATGACTTCGGTAAAGATCGATGTGATTTGAGCCTGATCAGTAAAATCAACTTGCAGTACTTACTACTCAGCTCGACTTTTAGTAAACGCGTTTTACAGCAACCTTGTTACGAAGTGCAACTACAAGGTGTGTTAGCTGTGACTAAGATGCGTAACTGTAAAGTGATTGCCAAAGGTCCTGCAATTCTAAACTTCAGAACCTTATTAGAAAACCATGGCTTGCAGTTATTCTTCGGAAAGCAAGTTAACTACGATAAAGACACTCGAGGCAATGCGCTCTTTGAGCCTACTTCTCAGTCAGAGCCTTTATCGCTTTAACATTGCACGTAAATTTGCAACTCGTGCTTGCCCAGATTGCATGCGTTCTTGTTGTGATTGCACCGTTTTCTTTTGACCTTCTATTTGTAAATCATCTTGCGGTAGTTCTTGTACAAAACGACTTAACTCAGGCGTCGATACCTCACCAAACTGACGACGGTTTTTTGCATGAGTCATAGTCAACGTTTGCTGCGCACGGGTGATCCCCACATAGGCAAGACGACGCTCTTCTTCTACATTGTCTTCATCAATGCTTGTTTGGTGTGGTAAAAAACCCTCTTCCATACCGACCATGAAGACATGTGGATATTCTAAACCTTTAGAGGCATGCAGCGTTAATAACTGCACCGCATCGCTGTCGTCCTCTTCTTCGTTACGCTCTAACATATCGCGAAGAGTCAGCTTACTAACCACCTCGGGTAAGATCATCGGAGGGTTATCTGCGTCACCTGTTAACATATCAGTGATCCAACGATATAGTTCAGAGACGTTTTTCATGCGCATCTCTGCTGCTTTCGCGCTAGGCGATGACTCATATAAATACGCTTCATAATTAATTTCACGCACCATGTCTTTCACTGCTTCTAATGTGTCCCCACGCGTTGCTCTATCTGATAGCTCAACCACCCAACGGGCAAAGCCCATTAGTGCATTAAAGCCACGTCCCGCTAATCGGTTTGCCAATTCAGTCTCAAAACATGCTTCGAATAAACTGATGTGCTTTTCATTGGCTAAGCTACCTAACTTTTCGAGCGTAACAGGGCCTATTTCACGTCTTGGTGTATTCACAATGCGTAAAAATGCGTTGTCGTCGTCCTGATTCACTAACAAGCGTAAGTACGCCATAATATCTTTGATTTCACTGCGAGCAAAAAACGACATACCGCCACTAATTTTGTAAGGAATACGGTTACTCATCAGCGCCTTTTCAAACACCCGTGCTTGGTGGTTACCACGATATAAAATTGCGTAATCTTTATAGCTAGTTCGCTTCATAAACTTATGCGAGATGATTTCAGCTACTACACGCTCTGCTTCGTGTTCTTCGTCTTTGGTGGCAATCACCCGGATTGGGTCGCCGTATCCTAGCTCACTGAAAAGCTTTTTATCGAACTCATGGGGGTTATTGGCAATCAAAATATTCGCAGCCTTTAAAATTCGCCCAGCACTTCGATAATTTTGCTCTAACTTAATCAAGCGTAATCCTGGGAAGTCTTTTGACAACAACACCAGGTTTTGTGGCTTTGCTCCACGCCAAGAATAAATCGATTGGTCATCATCGCCTACCACGGTGAAGCGCGCGCGCTCACCCACCAGCAATTTAACCAATTGATACTGGCTAGTATTGGTATCTTGATATTCATCCACCAGCAAATAGCGAAAACGCGCCTGCCAGCGCTCTCGCACATCAGGGTTCTGCGCCAGCAGTAAGGTGGGGATCATAATTAAGTCATCAAAATCTAGGGCGTTATATGCACGTAACTGCACCGCATAACGGGCATAAAGTTGTGCGAATAAGGCTTTTTGCGGTTCACGGGCTTCTCGAATAGCACGCTCTGGCAAAATAAGTTCGTTCTTCCAACTGCCAATTTGCATTTTCAGCAAATTCAGTAGGTCTTTATCTCTGTCTAATTCTTTTTCGGTCAACTCTGCCAAGAGTTGCTGGGTATCTTGATCATCAAATAACGAAAATCCTGGCTTAAACCCAAGAGTTTTAAGCTCTTTTTTAATGATCTCTAAACCCAACGTATGAAAAGTAGAAACCCATAAACCTTTTGCCTCTTGCTTTCCAAGCGTTTGCCCTACACGCTCTCGCATTTCTTTTGCGGCTTTATTGGTGAAGGTAACCGCAGCAATATTTTTCGCTTGGTATTCGCACTTTTGCACAAGGTAAGCAATTTTATTGGTAATAACACGCGTTTTACCTGAGCCTGCGCCTGCTAAAACGAGGCAGGGGCCACTGATGTATTTAACCGCTTCATCTTGTTTCGGGTTGAGTTTCATTTTTGGCAGGTCCGTAATTCTGGGCCAATAATTCTATCTTAAAGCCTAATGAGTCTCTAGAACTCATTTGATCTATAAAGGTGCAGAAACTAAACCGAATTTGCTACTATGGCGTAAGTTTAATTATTCGCCTCTATTTCAGGTAATCAATCATGATCAACCCAGCTAAAATTGAAGAAATCGCCAAACAAATTTCTAGCAATATGCCACAAGGTGTAAAAACCCTAGCAGAAACTTTCGAGTCAAAAACCAAACAAGCTATCCAAAACAAGCTAACTGAAATGGATTTTGTCAGCCGTGAAGAGTTTGATATTCAATCACAAGTGCTGATCAGAACCCGTGAGAAGCTAATGCAATTAGAAGAAAAAGTTGCTCTGCTTGAAGCAAAACTTGTTGAGCAAGACTCAACTGATATGGCAGAGTAAGTCAATTCTATAATTAAAAAAGGAGCCTAACGGCTCCTTTTTTGTTATCAGATACTGACTCAAAATATCGCTCGGCGATATTCCCATCGTCCTAAGGCGAAATGGATCAACTTCACGGCTATGGCAAACTTGTAAATTGAGCGCTTTAGAAAGCCATCTGCTAAATCATAACGCTAGCCATGCATGGCAAACACTTGCTGTCTCTGCAAGACTTTTTACACCAAGTTGGTTAAACACACATTACGCATTAGCTCAGTTATGTTTGCTCACATAGCGCTGCACAACCTATGGCATCACCGACAAACAATTATGATCGGCATGAACGTTCGCGATGTTGCGATGTTGCGATGTTGCGATGTACAAATAGTGCGTCCAACATTAAGTCGATAATTTCGTTTGCTAGACCCCCTTTGTCGAAACAGCCAATTCATAAGTATTCTGGCTTTTGTTACGCCGCGAATTAGTTAAAAAATATATAGGGCTTTGCTTTTGTGCGCTCTGCCCAAACTAGGTAATTTCGCAATAGATGGTCGAAATCACACATAATGCAACCTTAGTGTGTAATTTTATTTGCTTGAATGAGAATATTACGCGGCGTTAAAGACTTTTCACAAAACTCACTGAGTTGCACATCATAGCCCGATTGTTGTAAATACAATGCTCTATCTAGAACCAACCACAATTCAATGGCTCGTCTAAATATATGCCTGACTAATTCAATACGATCGGTGATTTTCTTCCTTTGTTCACCTAAGCGCAGATAATGCTGATAATTTAATGATTCAGGTAACTTTACCTGCTTTTTCTCCGCCGCCCACTGACAGAAATCAGCAAATTCACCAGAAAATATTTGTTTATTAATTGAAGGCACACTGACATAGCGCTCCTCGCCCGTCACTTCTCGACGCAACGCATCAAAACCCAAACGCCAAGTAACTTCGATTTGTCTAACCTTAGTCACTCTGCTCGGAGCTGTGACGGTTTCTTGCAACGCTAATTTCATATCATTGTGGGTCAATTGCAATGTGCTTTTTTTACCTTCAGCACTCATGGCCTTATAAGTCGGCTCGGTAAATAAATGATAACAGCAAGGTGATAAACTAATTTTGTCACACTCTGCTTTAATGGCCTGCTGCATAAAAACCTGATGCAGACGGCCACAGGCATGCAAAGCTACAGCATGTTGCCGCTGAGTAAAGCATTCATCTGTGTTTTCTTGTAATACATCCGCACAGCGAAAGTGCATATTTAACCCCTGCTGTTTTGCGCTATATTGCCCTTGCTCACACAAATTGGCTTGTAATTCGATACTTTGCACATGCTTCGCACCTTGATGTGCCAAGATACGCCCTAAATGCCCTTTACCTGCACACCACTCCAAAACTGGCTGATCGCCATTATCGAGATGCGACACAAAATCTTGTAGTTGCACTAACTTACGACCTTTGATGCCTTTGCTGATCCAAAAAGGCAAGTCGACTCTTTGCTGTTCGACATAAGGTAGGTAAGTCAACTGTGATAACTCTTTGACAGCAGGGATAAAGTCAGCAAACACCTCATACAAACGAGTTTGATCAGCGTCTAATTCTCGCACTTGCTCGTCACTGAGCTTATTTAAAAAATGTGCCAACCGTTCATCGCACCAAGGAAACTCACTGTAATCAAAAGCAACACACTGCCAGTAGACACGTGTCCGCTGTAAGCAATGATCTAACTGAATAAATAAAGAAGATAACGGCACAGAACTTCCCCGATACGAAAAATAGTTATTCTACCTCGTTTTCATTTTCTTGTTCTGATTCATTCAATTTATAGCGACGCTTTTTAGTGAAAATAAGATGCAAATAAAGAGGAATACTCAATAAGGTAACTGCACACGCAGCTATTAACATCCATGACCAAGGAAAAATTGGTTCTGACGGTTTAAGCTCATAAATAAAGTGCTCTCTAACAACATCATATTGTGCCATGTCTAGGCCATAAATTTGTCCTATCCAACGCCAATGTAAATCTGACATATTACCAATGGTCACTCCAGGCGGAGCGATGTAAGGGCGAAGTTTTTCTGCTTCATAGGCTATTTGCTCTACGCTTTTGTGTGTGGCGTATTTCTGGTGTGTGATTTCGATACTTTCTTGTAAGTGCAACATGGCATAACGCCACCCTTGAAGACTCGCTTGCTTAAACTTTTCGACTAACTCAGGGCGGTGCTGTAAGACATTTTCACTGGTAAAAAGAATATCAGCATATAAATTGAGTCCATATTGTTTTGGGCAAATTTGTCGAATAGCAACACCTTGTTGCTGCATCTCAAAAGGCTCGTTAGAGGTATATACTTGCAGGGCATCAAACCTTCCCGCCTTGAAATCAGCAATTGGCTCAAAGCCCGCATATAGAGAAATATCGTCTTTACCAACACCAGTCTGCTCTAGCATCAGCATCAACTCTGCCACACCCAAATGACTAACACGCTTACCTTTAAAATCAGCGGGGTTATATATATCACTGTTAGCTTTGACCATCCAACAGTAGGGGGAAGATTGCAACATAGCAGAAATCGCCACCAGCGGTTTGCCTTTCAGGCGTTCGGCTAAAATACCTGAGTGAGTCACGCCGAAATGTGCCTGACCTGAAAGCACTTTAAAGTGGGTATCTGGATCTTCAATATCTGCAGGAATTATCGTGACATCCAAGCCCGCGTGCTCATAAAACCCTTTTTCTACCGCCATATAGTAACCAGCAAACTGAAACTGATGGCTCCACTTTAACTGCAGCACTACAGACTCTAATGCATAGACTGGAGAAAGAAAAAATAACAGCAAGCTTATTAAGCTAAACCGTTTGAGCATGAAAGTCCCTTGTTCTTCTAATTAATGAGGCGTGACTAAACTATAGAAAAACAAGGGTAATTTGCAAGCACTAAGCACTTAACTCGCTTGCTGTTGTTCTAGCTCCTGCTTTTGTAAATACTGTGCAAAACATGGATTATCAGTCTCGTCCCAATATTTATACCCTAACTTAGCAAGATGCAGGTTAAATAAACTTAGTTGCTCTGGTGCAATATCAAACGCAGCCAACACATTCCCCTCTGCCGCACCATGATTACGGTAATGGAACAGAGTGATATTCCACTCACTGCCAAGAGTTTCTAAAAAACGTGCCAATGCCCCAGGATATTCAGGGAACTCAAAACGGTATAAATGTTCATTCATGGGAACAGGGGGCTTGCCACCCACCATATAACGAATATGCAATTTAGCCAGCTCGTTTTCTGAGAGATCTTCAAAACCATACCCATTGGTTTGTAATACTGACTTAACTTCGTCTAACTCAGGTTGGCCACCACGTAAACCCACACCCACAAAGATTTGTGCGTCGCCTTCACCAGCATATCGGTAATTAAACTCAGTAATGGCTCTGCCACCTAAAGCATGACAAAAGCGTTTAAAGCTGCCTTTTTCTTCTTTGATAGTGACACCAAAAAGCGCCTCACTTTTTGCACCCAACGCAGTGCGCTCAGCAATATAGCGTAAGCGATCAAAGTTTAGATTTGCACCCGACAGAACTGCAGCCAGTTTAAGCCCTGTTTGACCACATTGTTTGCTCCACTTGGTTAAGCCCGCAGTCGCTAAGGCTCCCGATGGCTCAGCAATAGCTCGAGTGGCAACAAAGATATCTTGTACTGCGGCACAGATTTCGTCTGAGCTCACCGTTACTACTTCATCACAGAACTTTTGCGCTAAACGAAAAGTTTCTCTGCCGATGATTTTCACAGCAACGCCGTCTGCAAAACTGCCAACTTGCTCAAGTTCAACAGGCTCACCAGCAGTCAGTGCAGCATCTAAACAGGCGCTTTCAGCTGCCTCAACACCGATGACTTTAATATCTGGTCGTAACGATTTGATATAAACCGCCATTCCCGCGAGTAAGCCTCCACCGCCAACAGGAATAAATACAGCATCGAGGTTATGTAATTGCTGCATTAATTCACGAGCGACAGTGCCTTGTCCAATGATCACATCTGGGTCATCAAACGGGGGGACAAATACCGCGCCTTGCTGTTCAGTTAGCGCATAGGCATGTGCTTGTGCGGCATCAAAATTATGGCCATGTAAAACCACTTCACCACCAAGATTACGCACCGAATTCACCTTTATATCTGGTGTTGTGACAGGCATCACTATGGTCGCTTGATGACCTAAGTGCACCGCACTCAATGCCACACCTTGCGCATGATTTCCCGCAGATGCGGTGATCACTTTACTGCCCTTAGGCAGTTGGCGAAGCTTATTGTAAGCACCGCGTAATTTAAATGAATAAACAGGCTGTTGATCTTCGCGTTTTAAAAACACCTGCTGGTTGAGTTGCTTGCTAAGCGAGGTCAACTCGCTGACCTCTGTGACTTTCGCAAGCGGGGCCATATCCGCTTGGATGATGGCCCGAAAGTAATCGAGCTCTTGTGCCACCATGACTAACTTAACTCCTCGAGTTTCGCTAAATCACGTACCGCACCCTTATCGGCACTGGTTGCTAATAAGGCGTAGGCTTTCAATGCAGGTGACACCACACGCTGTCTATCTAATGGCTTATAAGCGTCTTTACCACGCGCTGTTTGCTTTTCACGACGTGCAGCCATTTCTGCATCACTAATTAATAGGTGAATACCGCGATTCGGAATATCTATGTGAATACGATCGCCATTTTCAACAAGCGCAAGCGCACCGCCACTGGCAGCTTCTGGCGAAGCATGACCGATAGATAAACCGGATGTACCACCCGAGAAACGACCATCCGTTAGCAATGCACAATCTTTATCTAGGCCCATCGACTTTAGATAACTGGTCGGATAAAGCATCTCTTGCATACCCGGACCACCTTTCGGCCCTTCGTAACGGATGATAACCACATCACCTTTTTTCACCTTACCATTTAAGATGCCATCGACTGCATCGTCTTGTGACTCAAACACTACAGCAGGGCCAGTAAAATCAAGCATGTCATCAACCACACCGGCGCTTTTTACAATACAGCCATCTGGAGTAAGATTACCTGAAAGTACCGCTAATCCGCCATCTTGACGAAAGGCATGCTCAACACTGCGCACACAGCCATTTTCGCGATCAATATCAAGGGTGTCCCAACGATACTCCTGACTCATTGCCTGGGTAGTTCGAATACCTGCAGGACCTGCGCGATAGAAGGTTTGCGCACGTTCATTATTGCTGTCAGTTGCATCCCAACGCTTAATCACATCGCCCAGTGAACCGCCTGCTACATGGCCTACTGAAAGGTCTAACTTCTCAGCCTTCGCGAGCTCATTCAGGATACCCATGATGCCACCCGCACGGTGCACGTCTTCAATGTGATATTGCTGAGTCGCAGGGGCAACTTTACATAAGAATGGTGTAGTACGTGAAAGGCGGTCGATATCACTCATGTCAAAATCAACTTCACCTTCACGCGCCGCTGCAATTAGGTGCAATACAGTGTTGGAAGAGCCACCCATAGCAATATCTAAGGTCATGGCATTGGTAAACGCCGCTTGATTAGCAATGTTACGTGGTAATACCGCATCATTGTCGTTGCGATAATACTCATCGCATAAGGCAACAATACGTTTAGCTGCCCCCATGTAGAGTTGATGACGGTCTTTATGAGTTGCCAAAGTCGTACCATTGCCCGGCAATGCTAAACCTAATGCTTCCATTAAACAGTTCATCGAATTCGCAGTGAACATGCCTGAGCACGAACCACAAGTAGGACAGGCCGAACGCTCGACTTTTTCTGAGTCTTCATCACTCACCGATGGATCGGCGCCTTTTACCATGGCATCAACCAAATCGAGTTTGATATCAATGTCGGCTAAACGAGTTTTACCCGCTTCCATTGGGCCGCCAGAAACAAAGATCACCGGAATGTTTAAACGCAGTGCCGCTAGTAACATCCCCGGAGTGATCTTGTCACAGTTAGAAATACACACCATAGCATCGGCACAGTGGGCATTCACCATGTACTCAACTGAGTCAGCAATTAGGTCACGTGAAGGCAGTGAGTACAACATACCACCATGACCCATCGCGATACCGTCGTCGATAGCAATGGTATTGAATTCGCGTGGAACACCGCCCGCTTCACGAATGGCATCCGCCATCAAATCGCTAAGCTGGTTGAGGTGCACATGTCCTGGTACAAACTGCGTATAAGAGTTTACGACAGCAATGATCGGTTTTTCGAAATCACTGTCTGTCATCCCTGTTGCACGCCAAAGTGCACGAGCACCTGCGCGTTGTCTACCTTCAGTGGTGGTCTTACTACGTAGTTTAGCCATGGTTTAGCCCTCAATAATATGCGGCAGTTTCTGGTTGCTTGCCGACTTGCCTCATTCCAAATATTCAATTCGTTGGCTGCCATTAAGGACGCAGCCGCACCTTAAACGCTCAACAGCGTCTTAGTCGATATAAGTTAACCAACCGTTTTCGTCTTCACTTTGACCTTTTACTAAATCAAAGTAAGCTTGCTGTAATTGCTCGGTGATTTCGCCACGTTTACCCGTACCAATTTCAATTTGGTCAACGCTGCGAACCGGTGTTACTTCTGCTGCAGTGCCTGTCATGAAGAATTCATCAGCAAGATAAAGTGCTTCACGTGCAATGGGTTCTTCGCGTACTTCTAAGCCGGCTTTGCGAGCTAGGTACATCATAGTGTCACGAGTCAGACCCGGTAAGATTGCCGCAGTGGTAGGCGGTGTGAATAACACGCCATTTTTAATCACGAATAAGTTTTCACCTGCGCCTTCACTTAGGTAACCGTTCACATCTAGCGCAATACCTTCAACATACCCGTTACGCCTTGCTTCACCTGAGATCAGTTGTGAAGATAAATAGTTACCGCCAGCTTTAGCCGCTGTAGGCATCGTATTTGGTGCTAAACGATTCCAAGATGAGATACAAGCATCCACACCCGCTTCTAGTGCCCCATCCCCTAAGTAAGTGCCCCACTCCATTGCTGCAACCGCAACGTCTGCTTTGTGTGATTTAGGATTTACACCCAAGCCAACATTGCCCAAGAATGCGAATGGACGTAAGTAGGCATTCTTTAACCCATTATCGCGTACCGCCGCTTTACAAGCTTCATTGATTTCTTCAACCGTATAAGGTATTTGCATACGGTAGATTTTCGCAGAGTCGAATAAGCGTTTAGTATGATCTTGCAAACGGAAAATCGCCGGACCTTTTGTTGTATCATAGGCACGAACACCTTCAAACACTGAACTACCATAATGAATTGCATGGCTTAATACGTGTGTCGTCGCTTGCTCAGAAGGTACCATTTCACCATTGAACCAGATCAGGTCAGATTTATTACTCATGTTTATTACCTTGTATTAATTATTCTTTTCTTTCGCTCTTAATATAGAACGATTATCCAATAGCCTGTTGCTGCGTCGGTTGCAGCTCAATCTGTTTTACCTCAACCAGCTTACTCAGTTGCGAGGTTAATAGATAGATGGGTTTGTCACTGTCTACTGTCATTTTGACTTGAAACAATTCATCTTGTCCTTCTAAGGCTAAGTCTAATAGTTGGAATCCACGGTGACGGACCACACGTAAGAAACGTTCAATTGCAACACTTTGTTGTTTTACAGCAATATTAAGATGGTGTTTCATTATGCATTCTCCGTCATCATTTCATCATTTGCGGCACCCGGTGGAACCAGCGGCCATACGTTTTCTTTATCATCGATACAAGCGTGTAAGATATAAGGTCCCTCGGATGCTACTAGCGCATCCACCGCCGCATCTACGTCGCTTGCATGGGTAATGGTTTGTCCCGGAATACCAAAAACAGCAGCTAGCTGCACAAAGTCAGGGTTATCCGATAAGTTAGTTTCGCTATAACGCCCTTCAAAAAACAGCTGTTGCCACTGTCTGACCATACCGAGTCTTTGGTTATCTAATATTAAGATCTTTACAGGAAGATTATTTCTGCGGATGGTGGCCAACTCTTGGATGTTCATCATAATTGACCCATCACCAGAGACTGTGATCACCATATTATCAGGACGTGCGATTTGTGCACCGATTGCCGCAGGCAAACCAAAGCCCATGGTACCCGCACCGCCACTACTTAAATGGTTATGAGGGCTGGTGAACTTCATATGCTGAGCCACCCACATTTGGTGCTGGCCCACATCGCAACACACCACACCAGTATTCGGCATGCGCTTGCTGAGCTCATTTAGTAGATAAGGCGCAAAGACTTTTTCGCCTGGATAATCATAACGCCAAGCATGCGCTTTCTTCATTGCAGCAGTTTGTGCTAACCATTGCGCGTTTGTAACGAAACACGCTAAATGAGGGATGGTAGTTTTTAAGTCGCCAATCATAGACGACTCAGCAGGCTTACGTTTGCCAACCTCTGCAGGGTCGATGTCAAGATGGATCACCTTAGCTTTAGAGGCAAACTTAGCCAGGTTTCCCGTTACACGGTCATCAAAACGCGCCCCGACACAGACTAAAACATCACACTCTTGCACCGCTATATTTGCAGCTTGACCACCATGCATGCCTAACATACCTAGATCATATTCATAGTCAGGCAGTACACTACCTAGCGCTTTTAATGTTGAAACAGCTGGCATTTGGGTTTTATTTAAAAATTGCATCAGCTCAGCTTGTGCATTTGCGTTATGCACACCACCACCTACATAAGCCACCGGCTTTTTTGCTTGTGCTAGCAACTGCTCGGCCTTCGTCACTTCGTTCATGTCGAGCTGAGGGACCTCTTCTTCAAGTGCAAGCCAAGGATGAAATGGCACCTGCGCTAGCTGAATATCTTTTGGTATGTCCACCAACACAGGACCAGGACGACCCGATAATGCTAAGTGCATAGCTTCTTGCAATACTTCAGCTAAGTCTTCTGCTCGTTCCACCATGTAACTATGCTTAGTACACGAAAGCGACATGCCTAATACATCAACTTCTTGGAATGCGTCAGAGCCGATAGCCGCCGTCGGTACTTGCCCTGTGATTGCCAACACTGGCACTGAGTCCATCATGGCATCGGCAAGTGAGGTGATTAAGTTAGTTGCGCCTGGGCCCGACGTAGCAAAGCATACGCCTAACTTACCAGTACTGCGGGCATACCCTACTGCCGCAAAACCTGCGCCTTGCTCATGACGAGTCAGGTAATGTTTGACAGGCGCGCCATACAACGCATCGTAGATTGGCATGATTGCCCCACCTGGGTAACCAAATACCTCTTTAACACCATGTTTGGCTAGTAAATCTATTAGTAACTCTGCGCCTGTCATCTTCGTTCCTCATTCCCAATCTGACTGCTGTTTAACTTAAATTCGACCCTAAAACGAAAAAGCCCCCCGAACTTTTCAGTGCGGGGGGCTTTTTGCTTAATACTTTTCTTTCAGCACTAACCAGCCCCCGCGGTAATAATAATCACCACGTTGATAATCACGACTAGTAGAGAATGTGCTGTTTTGAGCATTTAAAAATCACCTGAATTAACTTTCACAACGGTATGGAAATTCATAGCGTTGCGTTCTTTTTTTATTAGTATCGCGAGTAGCTCATTAAGTCAACAGAAAGCACTATGTTATTTACGGATTCCAACCCTCACTATGCGCATTTAAAATCCAACAAAACCAAAAATAAGAAATAAATATCCAATTAATTTAAAATAACTCAGCCTTATTCAATACATACAAAAATTAACAACACATTTTTTGTTTATTCAAAAAATCATCAAATCTCCCTTTTTTATGCAGACTTGTTATTATGTTGGGGAAACTTTTTTAAAAGGGAATACTATGTTCATCACTGTAAACCGCGTTTTTTTTGCGCTGCTTTTAACTTTTTTAATTGGCTTTTCTAATCACTCCTTTGCACTTTCTCCGGCTCTGTTCAAAGTCGAAAAAGCTGGTGTCACATCTTATTTATTTGGCACGGTGCATGTTGGTGATAAAAACATGAATGGTTTACCAAAAAAAATCACACAAGCTATTGAGCAAACTGATGAAGTCATCGTTGAAGTAAATATTGAGGCACTCAATGCATTTGAAGTTCAAAAACGATCCATTCCTTTTATGACTTTACCGCAAGGTAGAACTTTAAAAGATGAAATAAGCACCGAGCACTTCGAAGCATTGAAACAATATTTTGCAGCAAAACAGATCAATATTGCGCTTTTTGATAACCTAGCACCTTGGGCTGTGATGGTCACTATGATGCAGATTGAGTATCAAAATCTTGGATATGTAGAGGATTTTGGGATCGACAAACAGGTCATTGCCCATGCTAAAAAGCATAATAAGCCTATCGGCGAGTTAGAAACCTTAGAGCAACAACTAGAAATGCTCAGTACTCTCGGCGTTAAAGGCGACCTAATGATAAGTACCACGCTTGAGCAATTAAAAGACGTTGAGCAGTACTTTCTTGATTTGGTTAATGCCTGGAAAAAAGGCGATATGGACACCTTAAACAAGTACTATCATCTCAGCTTTGATGATTCTGACTATGGTAAGTTCAGTGAAGAAGTTATGCTGACTCAGCGCAATAATAATTGGGTTAAAAAATTAGCGCCAAGGTTAACAAAAGAGTCATTATTTATTGCCGTGGGTGCCCTTCATTTACCAGAAAAATATGGTCTAATCGCTCAATTAAAAGCACAAGGATTTAATATTACTCGCTTATAAATCATAATTTTAGAACCTTTCCTTT
>CAYZOE010000019.1:0-51686 GCA_964479805.1 uncultured Pseudoalteromonas sp.
CTAAGGATTGTTTTGCACAGGAATAACAATGATTATTTACCTTTAAAAGGTAAATAAAAAATTATATTAGTACAAAAAACGAACTTTTCAAGTCATGAGCTTGTCATATTCGGTAAATTTGAATTTTTTTTACTTAGGTTTTTCGCACTAAAAAAGGGCTTTTTAGCCCTTTTAATTGTTTTAATATTTAGAATTTTTAGCTTTGTTGTTTACGCCTTAACACCACAATCAATAGGGCTGGAAGCATCCAAAAAAGTGTTCCGCCCCCACCATCTGACTGCTGAGTTTTGTCTTTGGGAGTGGTTGGTGATGGGGTTGTATCAGCTGCCGTTACTGTGAAAGAAAGCGTGTCTGTTGCGACCAAATTATCTTCAAAAAAACCACTTACGGTCAGTTCGTATGTGCCTTCTTTTTCAGCTGTAAATCTGTATTGATTGCCACTGTGCTCATCACCCTCTTGGTTGGTCCAAATATAGTTGAGCTGTAACGGTTTCGTCGATTCTAGTTCAGTTTCAAATAGCAGATCTTCGCCAACTTTGACGGTATTTTCGCCTAAGATTATGAATTTTTTAATAGTGGGAGATACCGCATCTACGAGGTGCTGTTTGCTGTAACTAAGCTTGTCATTAACAAAAGCTTTCAGTGTTACTTGATAAAAACCCGGTTGTTGATATTCATGGTTGGGATTGGCTTCTGAGCTGGTTGTGCCATCTCCGAAATCCCACTGATAGGCTGTAATTTCATTACTCAAAACTGGGGCTGTACTAAGTGATAAAGTTAGCCCTAAAGCTAAGCTAGAAAGCGCGCGCATATTTTCTCCTTTTTCCTTAAAGAGGTAATTTTCGTAACTGAATTGACAGTACGATCTTATATCAAAGTTTTCAATAAAACACCAAGTTCGAACATGTATATACAAATATTAAAATTTAATTAAATGTTAATTTGTGTGCATTTTCGGTATTGCGAATGGGTCTTAAAACCGATAATAATATTTATAGAACATCTGCTCAGTTAGTCTGAGCGTGTTTACTTTTATTTCAAGGAATGGTGATTATGAAAGTTATTTTAGGAACGTCAGCGGCGCTTATTGGAGCCGTTGCGCTAGCTATGCTTTTGCCTGAAAAAGCACAGCCACAACTCAATAAAAAGTCCACTGAAGTTATTCAAGATACAGCTATAACAGATGTTCTTGATGAATCTTCATTGTTGATTAAACCTGACTCTACGGCCAGTGAAGTGACGTCGATATCACAACCTTCAGAGTCTGAAAGTATTTTCTCTTGGCCAATAAGGCCGCTCGAACAGCTCCACGACAAACGTGAGTTGGAAGCCGAGTATGCGTTCTTAAAAGAGCGCTTGGAAAGTGCTGAAGCGGTCGAGTTGGTTAATAACAATAATTTAACAAATGAAGACATTGAAGCCCTTCGAAACACCTTTTCACATTTAAATCTGATTACTGAACGTTTGATCGAAATTGAGTCCCAGGAGGCTCAGCAAGAGTTCGAGCAACGTTACGGACCTAACGCATTTGCAGATGATATGGCTTTTGTAAAAGAGACCGTAAAGCAAGCAATTTCAGAACGGAAAAATCGTTCAGCTAGAGAGCTAGATTTGGCTGAACCAATGGTTGAAGCAGTAAACGTAGAACAAGATGTTCTACACGTCATAAACCGAGTGGAAAACACTCAAAAATAAAACTTATCTAAGGATGAAAACAGTGAAAAAGACGCTTTTAACTTTGGCGGTACTTTCTGTGCCTGTCACCGCTATGGCTATGCCTAGTCTTCGTGATGATTGTCAGTTTAGTAGCCCAATTCAGTCAGGTGGTGCTGATATTCTATTCAGCCAAAATTGTAAAACAGCTTATGTTGCGCCGCCAAACACAGGTAAAGTAACCCTGTCTGGTTATCACGAAACTCAAGGTACTGAGTTTTGTGGCAATTTAGATAATGCCAAAGCAACTTACGATCAGTCTCAAGCGCGTTCAAAAACATGGCGTGACAAGTCTGAAACATTATTGCTTCAGGTTGATCCACTTATCGATGAAAAAATCCAAGCAAATGCTGATTTGTTAGAACTTAAAGGCAACATCGATTATTGGGTGTTTGAAGAACTTAAAAACAGCTATGAAATGACGCTGCTTGCTTATAACGGTCGTTATGACGACTACAAGTTCTGTTTACAAGATGGTTTGTTAACACGTCAAGAATGTCAACAAAACCTACGTGATACGGTACAGGCTTATGCTGATGCAAGAACAGAGTATAATCGTTACCGCAGCGATAACCGTGTTGCATTAGCAAAAATTGACGGGTTGAAAGCTGATATTGTTCGATTAGACGAGCAAATCGTTGCACTTGAAGAGCGCGTCATTAAGTATGACGATTATGCTATGAGAATTGAAAGTCGTGCAACGTACAACTACATTGATCTTGCGAGCATTTATGGTGCAAACGCTAAGATGCTTTATACCTTAGATTATGACAGCTATGTTGATGGTATTCGATCTCAAAATGCGCATATTCCACAGATCACATCTTGGAAGCAAATGCCATTAGTCGGTGCTGAGTTCTTCACAAATATGAACCCAGACTTCATCAACACTGCAGATCCAAATATGGGTTCGCTTAAAGATTTAACGCCTATTCACACTATGAATACTGCGCAGAAGTTGATCAGCTTCCGTCCAAAAGGCTTCTCTAACTTATATGAGTCAATGGACGGTGAAGATAAGTCAACAGAGCCAGGTGCATACATGAATAACATCGACCCTAACGATGTAGATGCATTGGTTTATGGTAGCTTTGGTTCAGCCAGTTCAAACCTTGCAATGAACCTATTTGGAGCCTGCCCGCTTAAAAAAGAAGGTGTATCAGGCACACAGCTAGCAGCTTCATTTGATTCGTATGTGCAAACAGGTTTGCGTTTACAATGGTTAATCGAAGTACCATTCGGTTATAAAGCACAATACAAAGCACACAACATCTTAAGCCAGTTTTCATCGAACAAATCGAGCGGCTTCCTATTCTGGAAAAAGCGTAAGTCTAGCTTCTACGAGTGGGCTAAAAATACACAAGATCTGAAAATTGAATTCATTGATCCACCTCTATCTCGCTACTGGACTGAAGAAATGGAAGAAACGGTACGTGAGTCAATCATGCGTCGTATCGCATTTGGCGTACTAGATAGCGTGTACCCTCGTATTTCAGCTGCACCACTTAATGATGCTGAGCACCAAGCTTGGTCTGATGGCGCGAAGAAAATTGGTTGTAGCTTCGGCCCTTATGGCTGTGCAATTGGCTGGGTTGTTGGCACTTTAGATAATCGTAAAAACTACTCACGTTTTTATAGTGATAAGAGCCGCTACTACACAGAAGAGTCAACAAAAGTGACTTATCTTCCAAAAGAGAAGTACCTAACTTTCTCTGCTCAATAAGCACCATCATAAGGCCAACTTAGGTTGGCCTTTCCAATAAGGATTGAATATATGTTGCGTTCTATTTCGGCAGCACTGATTTGTGCGGCCTCAATTTCAGTGCAGGCATTTGAAGTTCAGTTGCCTCAATACATTTCTCCTGGAGAGCAAGTGGTGTTGAGTGCAAGCCCAATTGCCCAATATGACGAGTTTGCATGGCAGTCTTCTAGTTTCTATGCGCAATTGCAAAGTTATGGCGAAAAACAACAGTTTGCTGTGTTAAAACTGCCGAAATATGCCAGCGATAACCAAATTAATATTTATACCTACGCCTTACAGGGGTGGAGTTACGAAACAAAACAGAACTTAATTGAAGTGCGAGCAAACAAGCCAAAACTTCCTAGTTCAATCGTCATTTCTGGCCCGAATACCTTGGTGTTAGACCAACCCAATATTCTTTCTTTGCAAGGCGTAGAGCCGAATACCAGCATTAGTTGGCAAGCAGTCGATGACAATGGCAGTGCTCAAGGCGTACAACTTCAAGGTTTGCTCGATAATCAACTGGAGTTGAGTTTAGATTCTGCCATATTTAAAAGTCAGAGCATCAATGTATTAGCGACTCTGAATGTATCTGGGTGGCAATACCAGGTGACTAAGTCATTCAATTTAGATGGGCAGAACTCACAGCCAAACTTAGTCATTAATACACAAAATACTTATCAGGAACATAAAAGTGGCACGCTATCAGCGATAGTTGAGCATACTTCGCCAGATGATGAAGTGACTTACCAATGGCGTGTGATTAATAAAGGACTTGCCGAAGCGGTAACCTTTAGTGCCAGTAGTCAAGCGCAAACAGACGTGCTAGTTGAAGGCATTGAAAAGGTTACTAAAGTCACACTTGCTGTCACAGCTGAAATCAACTCGCTCGACAAAACGGCGTCATTAACAAAAGAGTTTGACATTAAGGTAACTGCGAATAAAGCACCTACTTTGAACTTTACGGTTTCAAAGCCACAACTGTGGGGTGATGAGTCTATGCAAGTTATGCTTGAAGCGACCGATCCAGAGCAAGACACAACCACTGTCATAGTCGAAAATTTAACGCCGAATTTCATCTCTGTTAGCAAGAAGAATTCGAACTACTTAGTTAAAGCAAACGCAGTTACAGCTGATGCCATGGGCAGAATTAAACTTATGGTCGAAGACCAGTGGGGGAATCGCAGTTCAGAAATATTAGAAGTGAAAGTTCGTCGTTTACCTAATATTCAATTTTTCCATAAGCATCGCTTATATGCCAACAGTCCAGGTTTTCTGAAGGCAGAGATAGATATTCCTGTAAACCAAGTACAGGCCGTTGAGTGGCAACAAGTGCAGGGTGAGCCTGTGCAATTAAACAAAGCCGCTGAGTTTGAAGCGAACTATGTTGCCAATGAGGGAGAAACAGATTTGAGTTTCTCCTTTATTTTAACCCTTTCACCAGATATGACTGTATCAGCAAGTACCCATATCAATGTTTTAAGTTCCCAGCGATTAAATGACACAGGGGATGTGTCTTACATAGATAAAAACGCACGTTGGACAAATGATATTCAGCAAAGCTTGGCAGGACTTGATGCGTTAAGCGGTAGGGATGCTTCTGAGGTTTTACTCAAGCAAGGAGCAGGGCCGCAAGGTTTTGACTTTGACTTTTTATCCGATAGTGGCGCGGTAGTGCCGGCTTTTTCAAGTGAAGCGGCTTGTCTTCGAGACAATCATACAGGAGCGGTTTGGCTGTTAAAAAATCAGAAAAATGGCGAACTATTAACGAAGAAAACTTTAGCTGAGATAGCAGCCGATATTACTGAGTTAAATCAAAAGCAGCGTTGTGGTAAGCAGACTTGGCTGTTACCAAGTGCAGGACAGTTGCTATCTGTGCTTAGTACCAACCAAAGTGAGCATACTTTTTACTGGCTAACAGCATCCGAGCCTGCTCTTGGGCGCATATTTTCACGCTTGCAGCTTTTAAGTTCGACTGAAAGTGCGGGACAAAATTATATCGTTAACTGGCATCCAAGCACTTTAACTTCTTCATGGGCAAGCAATCAAAATGCCTACCAATTCTTACTGATGGCGGGAGAGTGAACATGAATAAAATAACTCTTATGGCGACCCTGCTGGGTACTATGAGCTATTTACCCAACTCAATAGCACAATGTAATGATGCTTCAGAAGTGGCTCGCTATAGCCTCATTTCAGAGCAAACTATTACAGACTATAAATTTGGTTTGATGTGGAGTGCGTGTGCAATTAGTCCGAGGACAGGGGAATGTTTGTCTAATAATGAAGTACGTTCTCGCATGACCGGGCTCAAGGCTGTTCAATTTGCTGATGAAGCGGTCATTGGTGGCCATACAGATTGGCGTTTACCAAACTTAAAAGAGGCAATTACTCTATTTGGTGGGTGCCAAGACTTTACCTATTCAGCGCCACTGCAAACGGGTAAATATCAGCGCCGCATCTGGACGGCAACAACAGACGCTGGTCAGTCAGAGCCAGCATTAAAAACCATCACTATGGTCAATGGGCAAATAGTGCCATGGCGAGTCTCGAGTAGCGCTGCATCGGTGTTTTTAGTTCGAGATATTAGCCAAGGAGCTCAGTGAACAATGTTTATTTCGACTTTACTGAGTCTAGGGCTCTCTATTGAACCGGTGCAGCTCAATACTCGACATTTTAGTATGCCAACAAGTTTACCTGCTTATTTGGCATATAAGGCGACGCTTAATGCGGTCACTGGCACCGAGGGGGATGATATTTTACGCGGTACCAATGGCGATGATGACATATCAGGTTTAGCCGGAGACGATAGGCTATTTGGTGGGCAGGGTTTTGACTCCTTGTTTGGTGATGAAGGTAATGATTCTCTTTATGGTGGCAGTGGTGAAGACTACTTACTTGGTGGAAGTGGAGATGACTTACTGCAAGGCGGACAAGACAATGACAACCTTCGTGGCGGGCAAGGCGTTGATAACCTTCTAGGTGAAGAAGGTGATGATGAGCTTTATGGTCAAAGTGGAAACGACATCCTATCTGGTGGTCAAGGACGAGATCAACTCTTTGGTGATGAAGGAGAAGACGAGTTACGAGGCGGCTCTGAAGATGACACATTAAATGGTGGAGATGCCAATGACCGATTATTTGGTGAGAGCGGCAATGATACTTTAATCGGTGATGGCAGTAGCCACCTAGGGCATGATTACTTAGATGGTGGTGTCGGCAATGATACGCTCAGCGGTGGGGCTGGGAATGACGAGCTATTTGGTCAATCAGGCAATGACACTTTATTTGGTGATGAAGGTAACGACACCCTAAAAGGTGGAGATGGCAATGATGCGCTAAATGGCGGCCGTGGCACAGACTTGCTGTACGGCGAGTTAGGGGATGATGAGCTCTACGGTGAAGATGGCGATGACCAACTCTTTGGTGGAGATGGTGCCGATACACTAGATGGCGGCGATGGAAACGACTTACTGCAAGCAGGCGATCAAGATGACTGGCTGTTTGGACAAACAGGCCATGACAGACTGTATGGTGGCAAAGGCAATGATATACTTTTTGGCTATGATGGTGATGATCATTTATACGGTGAAGAAGGTGATGACATCATTGATGGGGGCTGGGGGAACGACACCTTTTATGACTCTCTAGGAACTGACCAATTTGAAGGTGGAGAAGGAAATGACCTGTTTTTACTGACGAATGCAGGGTATGGCCGCCACAGTATTATTGGCGGTGCTGGTCAAGACACTATTCGCCTTGCTGAGGGCGAACAGCACTTTACCCAATTACACACAGATATTCAAAGTGTCGAAGTTTTACAAGGCAATGCACAAGATAACCAGTTAGTACCCGCAGAAGGCATGGAAAAAGTTGAGGGCTTAGCCGGTAATGACACGTTAAGTGACAGCGTTGGTAATGAAGCACTCTATGGTGGCTTAGGCAATGATATTTTGCATAGCACAGCAGGGAGTGACGATTTATTTGGTGAACAAGGGAATGACACCTTTTTTATTTCATCAGTCAATAGCAAGGCATATGGTGGAGAGGGGGATGATGTTTTTTATCTTTCATCTTCGGTCAATGTAATCGATGGCGGGTCAGGGCAGAACCGCATCGAATTACAGAATGTCGCATTTGCTGATCTTAAAGCGAGCGTCAATATACAGTCTATCGTTGGTAATGCACTACCAAATACCCTAAAACATGGTTTATCTGCTACTGAAAAGTTATCGAATGACACTGAAATCGTTATTTCATTGGGTGCAGGAATCGATAGGTTTTTACCCGGGGTAATTGCTGATGATAGGCAAGATCTTACTTACACCCTAAGTTACCAAACTGATAAAACCATACTCTACACAGGGCAAGTTACTTATCAACTAGACAGTGATGTTGAGTTCATTTTATTTGAGCAAATCAAACAGGGGTACATCGCCAAATTCTTACTGAATTTGAAAACTAAAAAAATGGCCGTTATCTCGGAGCAACCAATTTAACCCGCATCATTTCTAAAAACTTAGTCAAAACTAACTAAAAGGATATTTTTGTGAAGTACTTAACGACAGTCGTGCTAGGCATACTGGGGGTTAATGCCCCCAGTTTCGCGACACAATATTATGCTGTACCGGCTTTGACCGGCAATGCCAACATGGGTGTTAATTGTATTCATGCACCGCAAACGATAGACAGTTCAGGTGTTGCAACAAAGTGTAAGCAGTTGACCGTACCTAATAACCCTCGTATCGCAGCACAATTTCCGGTGCCGCCAAAACATTACACAGTTGAATTTAATAACCCTGATTCACCTGTATTTAGGGAGTTCAATGGTTATCCAATGGTCATTGAGCACAGCTCAGGAAAGTGCTTCTTGCGAAATGAGTTGGTTAATACGGTTGAGCCGCAGCGTAACGTATTACCAAGTGAATTCACAAGCTTTGAATATGATTGTCCGACTGGACCTGAAGAAAGCTTTGATACCAGTCGTTTACTTTATCAGTACACGGTAAGCGGCGCATTCCAGCCGCAAAATGATGCGCATTTGTTTGCATCATTGACGATGCAAATGGCTGCTCATTATTTTTCTGAGTTATATCCTCAGCAAGCTGAACTATGCCCCGAGTGGGGTGGTGAATATTGCTTAAAGCAACTTCAACAACGTGTTGGTTATAGCGTGGAAGGGCAAAAATATGCCAGCGATTGGGATGGCGAGTTTGTGAATCTTGCCGAAGGTGGCAGTGTTGTTGGTCAGTTTTCTCATGCCAGCTCCCTCGATATTGTGGCCCATGAGATAGGGCATGCATTGCTTTCTTGGAATAGTGAGTTGCTTTATCAAGGTGAAGAACCATCAGCTGTTCAAGAAGCATTCTCGGATATGACAGCACTTGCTGCGAGAGATTATTATATCCGCCATATTGATAGTGGTATTGCAAACTCATTCTTGCAAAGCCCCATGGCGCTAGCTTGGCAAAATAGTTCGGAGAAAATGTGGTGGATGGGCACAGGCTTTAACTTTAATGGTAGTCCACTCAGATATATTGCCCAGCCTAGATTTGATTTAATTAGTATTGATGATACCCGTGACTTAGCCGATGCGAATGGCCCACACCAAAAAGCAGGTGCTTTAAATAAATTCTTTTATTTACTTGCTAGTTCAGAGCAATGGAGTGTCGAGCGAGCTTATAAATTGGCATTAAAGGCCGCAAATAAATGCTTCAGAAGTGATAGTGGCATTAATGAGGCTGGTCTGTGTTTTCAATCTCAAGCGGACTATGAAGACAAAACACTCATTGGTGAACTGTTAAGACAAGTAGGTATTGTATCTTGGCAATCTCAAAGCGGACATCTTGCGTTTGATATTGAGCGCCAACTTGATGAACTTCACTTTTCTGTCACGGATAACCGATTCAGCAATAATCAAGTTAGGCGTTTCAATGTGTCAGTTGATGACGTGACTTATCTCGCTTGGCAAAAAAATAGTGGTCAGGGTAGCTTTAACAAAGTAAAAACTGGTCGATTATCTATGCCGTTAGGAGCTGCGCTTGTTGAGTTAGAAATACAATTGTCTAATGGTCAAACCTTATCTGCAGCTCGTCATGTTTATAGCGCCGATCAAGCTCGTTGTCAGCCAATGATGAATGGTGATGCAATGACAACTTTACGAGTGAACGAAGAGCAGTTGAATGTAACAAAAGCGTTCGAGCAGTTAGCATTAAATACAGCGTTATATAGCCAAGATTTACTGACACTTGATTTTAATACGCACTTAAACAATAAAGTGGTCTCTGTCTTTGCTGATTTAGACAGAGATCGTGTATTTGAAGATGACAACAATAGTAATGAGCTGATTTTTACCCAAACTGATAGTTCAGAAGGGGCTACATTTAAGCTTTTAGGTGCAGAGCAAGTTAATGAAGGACCTATGCTGCTCAGGGTGCGTATAGATGATACACAAAAAGGTGCATGCGAAGTTGCGAATGGCTCGCAAGTTATTGATTTAAAATTTAATCTTAAATCAGGTAGTAACCTTCAAAGCGTTGACTTTTCTTCGCAGCAAGTAAATGACCAAATAACTTTAATTGCACAAGCAACAGGACAAGGCAGCCATACATTTAACTGGTACTTTAACGGCAACCTAGAAGCCGAGAATACAGAAACGTTGGTTCGCGCTTTTACAGCTGAAACGCTAGTGCAGGTAGACTCTTTGCGTGATGGGCAAGTAGTTGCAACACAACAGAAAAAAGTACAGCCAGTTGCGTCTCTGGACTTAAAAATTCAGTGTGCTGTTGAAGGAACGCAATGCCTGTTTTCAACGCAACATCTACCATTGCCAAATTCACACTCAGCAAGGTATTTTTGGCAATTTGGCGATCAGGTCGATACAAAAGATACAAGAGCGGATACAAGCAATTTCATCTTTGATTACAAATTTAGTGGTGAATACAATGCAAGTCTGACGGTGTATCTAGATAGCTTGAATGCACAGTTTACGACCAGCACAGTTGTGAACATTGAAAATGTAAACCCTGAGATTGTGTTCAACACTACTGCAGACCCGCAAGATCCGATGCGAGTTCTGTTTAGTGTGGAAAACATCGACCTTTATAAAAAGGTATTCTGGTCTATTGAGCAAACGCGATATGAGCAGAGCGACTTAACGAGAGATTGGGAATATACCTTCAATGAAGCAGGTACTTACCCTGTACTACTTACGGTTTTATACCCTGATGACACTCCAAAAACAATTCGCAAAGAAATCATAGTTGAGCCAGCAAAACCTGTTACTCCGCCTAAATTAAAAATTCAATCGATACATACAGATGTGATGAGTTCATGGTCTTTCTGGCGCTGTAAAACGAATTATGCTCGAAACGTTTTGCTAGGTTCAGAAATAAAGTCGGCTTGCAACAAAGCGTATATTAACAGTGTGCTCGTTAATACCAACCTTGAAGACATAACCCTACTTAGATCTGATTATTGGGTTGACCGAAATAAAGATGGGATTTTTAGTCAAGATGAAAAGAACACGAATCTTTCTTTTAAGTTTGATGGCAGTCGTGTTTCTGTATGTGTAACTGCATACACCCTCGAACAAGCTGGATCTTCCTCAGCCTGTATTGCCCCTGAAGGGGGTGCAACATTTAACTTTTATATAAACAAATAAGATAACTTTGAAATTTTAAGGAAAAAAAATGAAATTTAATCTACTGGCTCTGGCCGTTAGTTCGACATTGGCGTTGGGCAGTGTCACTACACATGCACAACCAATCGCTCAAGATGCAGTCAAGGTATCACTTGCTTCAAATATGCAACAAGCAGGCATTCAGTACCTTGACCCAGATAGTGCAGCGGCTCGCGCAGAGCTCGCAGACATGTTTGCTGATGCAGGCTGGACGCCACAAAACAGTCCTCAATTATATAAAGAGTTGCACACCCCTCAAAAATTAGTGAGCAATGATTTGTTCGCGACAGCAAGTACCATGAATACAGCATTTTCAACTCAGAGTGATAAAGAGCTTGAGTCATTATTCAGTCATTTAGGTTTTAATATCGTACAAGAAGGGGATACTAAACTCTTCAAGGTTCGTTTGCTTAATTCAGAACCCAAGTCTACAAAAATGACTGTCATGACAATCCGTCTCGTGAACGAAAAAGGCGAGCAGATCACGACAAAGCAAACTTCTCGCTTCTTTGGTGATGCGTCAGCTTCGGCATCTAGAAAGCTGATCGGTGGTGAAGCAACATTGGAAAGTGCATATAATTATGTAAAGAAAGCAAAAGCCGTATACGGTGAAGGTACTGCATATGTGTTGTTTAAGGATGGCACTAAGGTATTGAAAAAGGGTAAAGTGAAGTACGATAGAAATGCCATTTTAGGAATGTTGAGCAAAGAGCTTGGTCGCCCAATGACCAATAAAAACGCACTGTTCAACATCAAGCCTTTGCCCCCAGCCCCAGGTAAACCTATCACTATTGGTCCCGTTGAACCTGATCCTATTTTCTTTCGTTCAGAGCAAGCGCATGAGTTTAAATATGTAGAACATGAAGCATTTCAAGCCACTAATTCTTATACAAATGCCTTTTTTGACCATGTTGTAAATCATCCTAAAGATTGGAAAAAGGCAGACGGAAACAATAAGAATGTGTCAGGGCAAGATGGAAAGATCATGGTATGTTTGAACCGAGACTATGGTGATTGTGATTACCCAATGATCCAAGCGGGTGGTGACTATAACAATATTCCACATGTAACAATCCCATTCCAAGGTCAGATCACGTTACCTACTTATATTTCTAAGGTGCTATTTAAAGAAGACGGTGTTTTAGAAAATAATAATGTGCAGCCAACAGATGTCATGATCCAAGGCAAAGATAGCTTTGTTGATAAGCTGTCTAACCATACTAACCATGTAAGAAATAGTTTTAGTCAGTACTTTAACATTAACTATACCTTCGATGCCGATACTTGGATGCCAATGTCAGTGTTGTCATGGAATATACCAAGAGATAAAGGTGTATTTGCGAAACCTGGCATCTTCGAACGTCGTCAAGATGCTTATTGGATCTTAAATATCGCGATAGAGGAAAACTGGATGGGTAGCCCAAGTGATGCTGAATTATACTTTGGTATTTCGGGTGATGATTACCACGCTGAAACAGGCTATAGCTCTTATATTATCGCCTCTACCGAAGCGCCAGCACTACCACAAAGTGGTGCTGTATATGAACAAGCACCACTGCAATTTTCATATAGCTGCTTAGCTGAAGGCTCATTGATTTTAATGGCTGATGGTTCGTCTGTGGCAATTGAAACCTTAAACGTTGGTGATCTAGTCACAGGTGCAAGTGAGTTCTCACCAAAGACGCAAGAAACTTTACGTATTGCGGATATTTCTGTTGGAGTTGAGCATTTACCTATGATCCAACTTACGACTGACGCAGGCCAAGTTCTGACTTTGACTGAGTCGCATCCAGTTTTACGTGAAGGTGGTCAGCCTGTTTGGGCACTCAACGTAAAAGAAGGCGATAAAATTCAAGTCAATGGTGGTTTAGCGACAGTGACGGGTTATGAACAAGTTGATTATAAAGACAATGTTTATAACTTAAAGTTAGAACGAGTAAATGGTGACACTGAGCAAGGCGAAAGTTTTGTGATGTTTGCGAACGGCATTTCAGTAGGCGACTTAGCAATGCAGTCTGAAAATGAGTTTGATACGCACAAAGAGTCTGTAGAAGATGTCTTGAAGCGTTTGCCTGTAGAGTGGCATACAGACTACTTAAATAGTTTGAATACAGATAAGTAAATAAGCCCAGAAGAGCAAAGCCGACTTACGTCGGCTTTTTTTTTCACAATACGAAATTGCTCAAGTTCTCTGAAATGACATGCACTGTCATGTATTTTCACATTAGATCGTTATTTTTAATCAAAATACGTTGGTTATTAAGGTACATAATATGTAAACTGGGTGTTATCACTTATAAGGAGATTAATTAGTGAAACGTCATGCTTTGATGGCATTGCTTATGCCTTTGATTTCAACTGCTTCAGCCTTTTCTTTGGCAGCAGATAAGTCTCACGTTGCTGTACCCGCCATGATGGGTAATGCCAAAATGGGTTTATTGTGCGCACAAGCCCCCGAATTTGCTAGTCGTGATTGTCAAACCACAGTGATCCCCGATAATGGGCGAACAAGAGCGCTGTTTCCCTATATTCCAGAGCAATATAACTTATTGTACCGGGACGAAGATAGCCGGTTATTTTCTCAATTCAGTGGTTATCCGTTTGTTGTAAAACATCAAGACGGTGTGTGCTCTTTAGAAAACGCCGCCGTGATTACGCGCAAGAATACGGTTGATTATCCTGTCTACAATTACACCTGTGACGGGGCTGCACAAGAGAGTGCGGATCTATCTCGGGTTCAAGTTAATTATATTGGTGCTGGTGTTTTTCAAACTGAGAACGATGCCCACTTTTATGGCGGTATCACTATGGATATCTTGCATAAAGAATTTGCCGCTATGTATCCAAATACCACAGTTCCATGTGATTCAGAGGCCGAATATTGTTTAGAGCAATTAAATGTCGTGGTGAATGGTAGTAGTGAGCCTTACTCTAGCGCTTGGAAAGATGGAAGGGTTTTGTTAGGCAGAGGTATTATTGGGAATGGAGGGTTTTCACATGCTACTTCACTGGATATCATCGCCCATGAAACGGGTCACGCTCTGTTAACCTGGAACTCAACAATTGGCTATGAAAATAATGACACAGCTGCGATTCAAGAGGCATTTGCTGATCTAACCGCTGTACTAGTGCGAAATGAGTTTTATAAAAAATTACAGGCAGGTGGCGAACAAAACTTTATAGAGTCTGATGCGCATCAACAGTTATCCACTGATGGTAATTTTTATTATGCCATGGCATGGGATAAATATGTTCAAAATAGAGCGCTGCGTTATTTATACTCGCCGATGACAGATGGTAAGAGTATTGATGATTGGCGTGATATAGAAATTGAAACTCCTGGCCCACATTATCAAGCAGGGATTTTTAATCGCTTCTTTTATCGCCTGTCAATTTCTGAAGGGTGGGATATTGCAAAAACCTTCCGTTTAACCATGAAAGCAGCGCAGTCATGCTTTGTAGAAAACACTACGTTTGAGCATGCGGCATTTTGTTTGATAGATGCGGCTGAAGAGCAAGACAAAGCGAGAGTATCGGCTAAGTTGCAAGAGGTTGGCTTAATTCCTACTAATAGCTTAGTGAATAACCTCGATTTTTCTATTGAGCGTTTATATACCTCGATCAATTATGCCTTAGCAGAGCCTGAGCAAGCCGAGTTAAGTGCGTTGAATATTCGTCTTAATGAAAAACCTTTGTATCAGTGGAAGTCAAATTACAATACGCAATCTCAATTTAACGCGATTAAACGAGCGCAACTTAATTTAGAATCAGGCGAACACATACTTTCTATTGAAACGACAAACACGCAAGGTGAGACCAAAACAGGCCATAGGCTTTTGAGTATTTTTGCAGACCCTTGGTGTCAGCCAGAAACGGGTAATATATTATCGAATCAATTAAGCGTGAATGGTGAAGACTTTGTTTTAGAACAAAGTTATACGTTCTTAGCGCCACTAAACGCATGGTACCAACAGTCATTAGGTGAGTTTGAACTGCATAATATATCCGCCGATAAAGTATTGTCGGTATTTTATGATTTAAACCGAGATCGTCAGTTTTCAGATGACGAAAAGGTACTAAGCACGACGGAGTACAATACTGCCATTAAGCTACCCAATGTTGATGCTGTGCCAGGCGATATGTTGGTAAGAATGCGTGTTGATGATGCTGATGCTAGCGCATGTGCTAAGAACGAATTAAGCCAATCGGTTGATCTGAAAGTACATATTGAAGCGGGCACACCAAGCACGCCTATCGACTTTAGCCACAAACAAGTTGAGCAAACATTAAAACTGATGGTAACACCTAGCTATGCTAATAACACACTGTTCCGTTGGATTTTACCTGAGCAAATTATTGAGCAAACGGCGTCTGAGCTGGAGAAAGCGATTAATGCACAAGGTGCGTATGTGATTGCTTTAGAGCATGTCGAAAATGATAAGGTGTTAAGTCGGGCTACAAAGCAAATTGAACTTATAGCTGATCCAAACTTAGTGATTGCATGTGAAGCGCAAAACACAAAATGTGTGTTATCTGCAAGTCATAATTCGCAAAATGCGGCTGTTGAGTATAAGTGGACGTTGGCTGGAGAGCAGATCACCAAGCAAGACAACCAGTCATTTACTTATGACTTTGCAGGCTATGGTGAGTTTGATGTTGCTTTGACTATGGCATACATAGATGGCACAGCCGAATTCTCTGCGCAGACCAAAATCGTACTCACAGAATCATTACCGAGCTTAAACTTTGTTGTTGGTAAGCAAATTAACAGCTTGATAACTTTGCAGGCTAGCAGTGAGTTTGATGAACGTTATTCTCTAAATTGGCTGATAGGCGGCGAGCTTCAGTCTAGTCATGAAAAAAACATCACTTATGAGTTTGTGTCGGCGCAAATGGTTACTTTGCAGTTACTTAAAGCTGGTAATGTTGTGAAAGAAGTTGCTCAGTTGGTAACGCCAAAGGCAGATCCTAATCTAGAAATTAAATGCGAAGCACAAGGTACACAATGTACATTCTCTATGAGTCACGATGCTCAGCAAGCAAACGTTGAATATCGTTGGGTTTTGGCGGGTGAGGAACTGACCAAGCAAGACAACCAGTCATTTACTTATGACTTTGCAGGCTATGGTGAGTTTGATGTTGCTTTGACTATGGCATACATAGATGGCACAGCCGAATTCTCTGCGCAGACCAAAATCGTACTCACAGAATCATTACCGAGCTTAAACTTTGTTGTTGGTAAGCAAATTAACAGCTTGATAACTTTGCAGGCTAGCAGTGAGTTTGATGAACGTTATTCTCTAAATTGGCTGATAGGCGGCGAGCTTCAGTCTAGTCATGAAAAAAACATCACTTATGAGTTTGTGTCGGCGCAAATGGTTACTTTGCAGTTACTTAAAGCTGGTAATGTTGTGAAAGAAGTTGAGCAGTTGGTAACGCCTGTTAGTGAGCCAAATCTAACCATCCAATGTGTGGTTTCAGGCACTCAATGCGAGCTGTCGGTAGAGCATGACCTGGCTGATGTTGACCTTACTTATCAATGGAGCCTAAACGGAGAAAAAATTTCGAAAACTTCAAGTGAGGCATTTAATTATGACTTTACAAACTATGGAGAGTTTAAGATTTCACTCATCTTGCAAGTGTTTGACTCCAATGCGGAGTTTGCAACCAGCACAGTCGTTCAGATCCAAGAGCCTGAGCCATTACCTGAGGTGAATTTCAATATCTCACAGTTCAACAATACATTTACTTTTGCTTTGAAGTCGGCACTCCCTGCAGAATTCGAAATTACCATAGTTATTGATGGACAAGAGTATGTGCTAGAGAATGGTCAGTTGCAAATTGAGCAGCAGAGCGATGCATCAAGTTATGTTTATTTATTGAAAAAAGCGGGTCAGATAGTTGATCAGCAAACACATGATTTGCAAAGAGCAACGGTGCCAAACTTGGACTTTAAGTGTGTGGCAGATGGCTTAAGCTGTCAGTTCAGCGCCACCCATGATGCTGATACTCAAGTTGCGGAATATGTATGGTCAATCGGTGAAGTGCAAGAGCCAGTTACAACACTTGAGCCGAATTATGTGATGCAGTTCCTCGAATCGGGCGAATACTCGGTTTTACTGACTGTCGTAATAGAGTCCGGTGCGCGGTTTACGATACAAAAAATGGTGACGGTTGATGAAGCACCTTATGAGGATGTAGCTATTTCATTTTCACAGCATAATGCGACTTTAAAACTAGAAACCGAAAATAGTGACAGCTTGAGTGGGCAATATCAGTTTGTGTGGTTGTTAAATGGAGAGCAAACCACGGCAAAACAACTCGAAACTGAATTGGCGACTTTAGCGACTGATTATGTCGTTAAGCTTCAGGTGCTTCTGGCGGGAGAAGTGGTTAAAGAAGTGTCTCAAACCATTTATGTATTTGAGGACATAGGACTAGACTTTGCTTGGAAAAGCAGCTCAGATAGCCCACTAAAGTTCGCATTTCAGAGCTTATAGGCAAGTGGTTAGCTAAAACCGGCAAGTTACAAACTAAAATAAAGGGGCCAATAGGCCCCTTTAAAATTTTAAATTGGGCTTAGGTTCTTAATAAGCCCAATTGTGAGTTTTTGTGTTCGACCAGTTTCATTAAATCTTGTGCGGCATCTTCAATGGTATCAGCCAGTTGTGCGAGTTCTGCTGCCGCATCAGAAATCCCCGTCATATTTGCGCTCAAGTCTTCAGTCACCGCACTTTGCTGCTCAGCAGCAGTCGCGATTTGAGTAACTTCATTAGAGATATCATCGAGTGCTTGTACCATTTCACTCATTTGTGATGCGGCGCTGCCACAATGAGTCATGGCATCACTGGCTTGTACCACTGAGCGTTCAATGATGTCTTCAGACGTTTTTACTTCATTTTGTAGATTATCAATGAGCTGACTGATCTCATTGGTTGAGTCTTGGGTCTTAGAAGCTAAAGACCTGACCTCATCGGCAACGACGGCAAAGCCTCGGCCTTGTTCACCAGCGCGAGCTGCTTCGATGGCAGCATTTAAAGCCAGTAGGTTGGTTTGCTCTGCGATTGAGCGAATTACATCAAGGATTTGTGTAATGTCACTACTGCGAACGGCAACCGCATTGATAGACTCTTTGGCACTGGCAATTTGTTCAGACATCACCTGCACAGAGTCTGATGCAGCAGAAATACCACGCTCACTTTCTTTTACCTTTTCGTTGGTCGCATTGGTTGAAGCTGCTGCATTCTCTGATGAGCGGGCAACTTCGCTGGCAGTGGCACTGAGCTCATTGATGGCCGTTACCACGCTATCAATCTCCATATGTTGCATGTTTACTTTGGTTTTAATATCCTCAGCCGCCTGCGAGGTTTTGGTTGATTGTTGATAAGAGTTGTTGGCGAGTCCTTTTAAGTCATTCACCATATTTCGTAGCTTTTGTGTGAATAAGTTAAAGCCTGTCGCAATGGCAATGAGCTCCTCATGTTGCGTGACGTCGAGCGTTACCGTCAAATCACCATCGTTACTTGCAAGATTCTCTACTCTATCTTTGATGTCTGTTAGCGGGTCAATGATGGTTTTTAAAATAGCCACTGAAAGGGCCAATGCGATAATAGAAGCAATCACCCCAGTTAAAATCATACTAGAGCCAACAGAGGCATTGTCTTCAGCTTGTTGTTCTGCTAACTCTTGTGCGCGCGCAAGTGCCAGGTCTTTTGGTAATTCAATCACTAAGCTCCAGGTGGTATTGGCGACTTTAATTTCAATGGGCATAGTGAAAACAAGGCTATTTCCGATTTCTAGCTCTGTTTTTTGTTTGCGATTGTCCATGATGGTTTTGCCAGTGTTACCCGAAAGAGATTCTGTTAATGGGCGCGCAAGCTTGTCGTAGTGGCTTGAACCGACCAATAAGCCTATGTCACTTATAATACTGACCTTGGCTTGACCGTTATAAAGTGATTTTGATACTTCTTCGGTGAGGGTCTGAAAGCGTGGTAGGTTGATATCAACACCGACTAAACCAATAAAGCGACCATTGGCTATTACAGGCACTGTTAGGGAAGTCATTAATTCAGAATTACCGGGGGTGATTTCATACAGGTACGGCTCCATTATACAGGGTTTAAGGTTATCTTTGGCGCACAAATACCATTCACTTTCTCTAAAGCCAAACTCATTGCGGGCATTGAGGTATTTCTCGCCCGGGTCTTCAATTTGATGTTGAGTGAATTTACCCGGCGCATCACGGGTTATATAAACTTCTAAAGAGCCTGCACCAGGAACCGAATGAGTCTGACCAGATCTACCAAACTGACTGTCTTTACCATCGTAGCCATTGGCTTCAAATTGCGCATAGATTGACGAGATACCTTGGTTTTTCTCGAGTGCTCCCAACATCATCAAATACAGGCTTCGTCTTGAAATAGGTTCTTGCTCTGCTGTTTTGGCTATGCCACCAGATAGGCTGTAAGGAATTTGATACTCCTTGTTGATATAAGCACTGACTTGTTCGGCATACAACCTCGCTTTCGCAGTTAATCGAGCATTAATTTCGTCTAACACAACACGTTGTACACGATCACTTTGAACTTGATTATTATCATTGAGCTGCACCCAACTAATGGTGACTAATGAGGCAACAAGCAACATGAGTGTGATGGAAATAAAAGCGATTAGCTTAATCTTAATAGAGCGCTGATTCATATTCCTACCGTTTAATTATGAGATATTCTTTGTGATTATTAAGTATTACTAAATATAGACAAATTATGACTTTTTGCTGGCAGGGGTCAAGCCAACTGAAGGAGGAAGATTAGCTCATTTCCTAATCTTCCTTGTTGAGACTTATAGCATTTTTTGGATTAGGTTTTTATTTTCAACCCCAAATACTTTGCTATGTACGTCGCTAATAAAGTGCCATTGGCTATCAACAATATCAGGTGTAAATGTAAGAGTCATAAAGCCGCGCTGATGGACGTTGGCAAACTCTAGGTCGTCAACCAATAGCTCAAGTACTTTAGCAAATTCGCTGACCTGTGATTCAGGCAACTGAAGATAATACTCCAGACCAGGAGAGCTCACTGATGGTGTCGCAAATTCATAACCGCATACATCGCCTTGTGCAGTGCATAACTTACCTGACCAGGCGTTATGGGTATCACCTGCAATGGTGACGATGTTTTTGTTTACTGCTTTAGCTGTTTGTAACAAGACTTCACGCTCTACCGGATACCCGTCCCAAGCATCTAAGTTATAGGGAGCAGTAAAACCGATACGCATTTTATCTTGCTCAGTTAGCGTTGGGTCTGCTGCTTGAGTACGCGCTTTTAATTGCGCCAGCTCTGTCATTTGTGAAGCGATAGCTGGGTTTGGGTTAGCCATGGCAACCAGTAACTCTGCTGGTAGCATCATTTTTGTCATTAGCACTTGCTGGCCAAGCACTTGCCATTTAGCATCTGAGGTTTTGATATTGTCAGTCAGCCAAGTTAACTGTTGAGTACCAATCAATTGTTGATTGGGAGAAACCAAATCTGCTTGGAAACTCGTTGTATCTAATTGGCCTGATGTTGGGTCAAAATAATTTTGATAATCAAGTGGCTTCACTCGAGCCTCATGACGTGTATCGAGCATATAAAGCGACACTAAAGAGCCGAAGTCAAATTTGCGATATAGACTTTCGGTTTGACCCGTAACGTATGGGCGAATAGGCATCCATTCGTAGTAGGCTTTGAGGGCAGCCATTTTTCTTTCGGCAAATATGCCTTCATCGTCATTATGGTTTTGAGCCCCATCTATATAGGTGTCGTTACAGACTTCGTGGTCATCCCATACTGCAATAAAAGGCGCTTTTGCATGTAAGGCTTGTAGACCGGTATCTGTTCTGTAAAGCGCATAACGTTTTCGGTAATCGGTCAGAGAGATTAGCTCACCTTGGTTATCCTCTGGTAGCATTCGGCCAAGTTCAGTCGCTTTGTCAGTAGCGTATCCACCAATGCCATATTCATAAATATAGTCGCCCAAATGTAGCACAGCATCTAGGTCTTGCATTTTTGCTGCTTCAGCATAGGCGTGAAAATAACCCGCAGGGTAGTTTGCGCATGACATAACGGCCAACTTCACCTGTGACACATCTGTTTCAGGTAACGTTTTAGTCTCGCCCATAGCAGATGGACTCTCGTTGGCTTTGAAACGATAATAGTAACGGGTATTGGCTTTTAGCCCTGTCAGATCTACTTTTACCGTGTAATCGTTTTTCGCTAGTGCAGAAAGCGATTCTTTAAATTCAATATTTTCGAACGTCTTATCTAGAGATACTTCTAAGCTAACATTTACAGTATTGGGTGTACCTTCAGGAGTAACTCGGGTCCATAAAATGACTCTATCAGTTAAAGGGTCGCCACTTGCTACACCATGATTAAACGCAACGGCAAAGTCGTTATATGATGGACTAGAGTCATTGTGACCACATCCAGTTAAAGATAAAGACACCGTGGCAGCGCCTACACCAGCTAATGCACTTTTGATAAAATTGCGACGTGAAAGCCCTTTCATGAGCTGTACCTCTTTATTGTTATATTTTGGAAAAGAGGCGATGATAGGTAACAGTTATGACATTTTTACGACTGGTCTTACCTTGTCATAAGTTATTCATGCAAGTGTCATATTGTATCAGCCTATCGTTATTAATATGTTGATTTATATAAGTTTAAATCAGAATTTTTGAGTGTTCGATTGAGGAGGAACTTGCAACAAGAGCCTGTATAAATAATCCTAACTGAGTAATAATAGTTTACTGAACTTGTGTGGTTAGGTTATGAGTCTGCTTTTTGATATTTAAGTTGTTGTAATCTTCGTCGATAAAAGTATTCATTGGTTGCACATTTAGTTGTTATATCTATCACTGTTAATTAAGTGATTACTTTAGCATTGCTGTTTATATCAGCACTTGTTTAGAACGATTAAGTTAAAAGCTGCAAGGTGTACTCCTAGTATTATTAAATGGAAAAGTTAAGTTATGTTTAAAGATGTCAGTGACCTTGCCAGTTGTGAAGTGTTAATCGTTGATGACTCGGAGCTGATGCGTAGGCTGCTAGTTGGGTGTCTGCAAGAAATATGTAATGTTAAAACTGTCGAGTCAGCTGAGCAAGCAATCATCTATTGCCAAGAGGAGCAGCCAGATCTAGTTTTGATGGATTGGGTACTAGAAGGCATGTCAGGGCTTGAGGCCTGTAAAAAGATGCAAGTAACGCCCAAGTTATCTGAAATCCCGATAGTATTTGTGACCTCTAATGCTAACGAAGAGAGCCAGCTTCAGTGCTGGGAAGCGGGTGCTGTGGACTTTGTGCCTAAACCGATTGTGCCGAAAACGCTGCAAAACAGAGTAAAAACTCATCTTAAATACAAACTTCAAGCCGATGTTTTACGGAACTACTCTTTCATCGATGGTTTAACCGGTATTTATAACCGTCGCTTTTTTGATGCAGAAGTTGAAAGATTGTTAAAACAGCATCATCGTGCAGATCATGCACTTTCAATGATCATGATCGACATTGATTTCTTCAAGAAGTACAACGACTATTATGGGCATTTGGCGGGAGATGATGTGCTCAGACAAGTAGCAGGTAAGCTAAAAGAAATCGTTAGACGACCGCTTGATACTGTATGCCGTTATGGTGGTGAGGAGTTTGTAGTGCTGTTGCCTGATACCCCTTTGCAAGGTGCGAAGATTATTGCCAAAACATTAGTACGAGCAATCGCGGGTATGGCGCTAGAACATAGTCAATCTGAGCATAGCGTTGTGACTATTAGCGCAGGCGTTGCGTCAGCCACCAAGACATGTGCTTCGGTTGAATCATTGATTAAAAGTTCAGACGATATGCTTTATTACGCAAAAGGCGCTGGGCGCAATACCTATAAGTGTACAGATTAAATACTGACAGGCGGTGCAGAAGGTTTAGATAAAATATAAATCATCACCGCCACTTCGATACTTGCAACAAGAATTAAAACCCATAGTGCTGGTTGGCTATAAAGTAAGATAATGTATCCAAGTGACATACCACAGCCTGCTCCCCATTTTCCTTTTGTAGGGATCACTTGATGCTCATGCCAAAGTCTCAGAGTCTCACCAAACTTAGGATGTGTGAGTAGCCAGTTGGCGAATTTAGGAGACGAGCGAGTAAAACAGGCAAGTGCGAGAATAAAGAAGATTGTTGTTGGCATCACAGGTAAGGCCATCCCCAGAAAACCAAGACCTACAAAAATTATCCCTGCAGCATGCAGCCAAAAGCATTTATTAAAGAGTTTAGAACTACTTTTGCTCATTAATTAGTCTCGCTAACATGTAATATATTAAGCTTATCACAGACTTATTGGTTTGCGAGTTTTTCAATAGCATTGATGTATGACGTTTGCGTGAAGATGCTTCATTTAGACGTTTATGTGTTTACTCTGAGTGGAGTTATTCGGTAATGTAGTTGAGATATCAAAATTTTGAAATTAGGTGAATTATGGAACTTTCAGCATCAGTTTCTATCCAGCGCACGGAGTCTGGGCTTGAGTATTTAAATGTCGATGGTCCGCGTTGTAGTGCCAAAATCTTTTTACAAGGTGCACAACTGACAGAGTTCACGCCTGTTGGCAAAGGTAATTTGATCTGGGTGTCAGAAGATGAAGATTATTTAGAGGGCAAAGCCGTTCGTGGTGGTATTCCTATTTGCTGGCCATGGTTTGGTGTACACAGCGCCCCTGATTGGCCAATTCATGGGGTGGCACGTAAATTAATGTGGCGTGCAGAAGAAGTAAATGAAAGCGATGAGGTTATTGTGATTAAGCTTTCTCTACCTATGACCTTGGTTGATGAGACTTACTGGCCGCATAAATCCAAGCTTGAAGTTGAATTTCATTTAACTGAACAGCTAAAAGTTAGCCTTACAAATACGAATCTGGGAGATGCTTCATTTACTTTAACTCAAGCGTTGCATACCTACTTCCCTACGCCAAACATTGAAGCGACGACTGTGGATGGCTTACAGGGCGCCAAGTTTATTGAGTTTGGTGAAGGGCCATTTGATCAAAGTGAAGTTGTCGGTTTCGCCCGTGAAACAGACATGGTGTATACCCAAGCTGCACCGGTTCAAATTATTAGAACACCAGACGGTAACATCGAAGTGGGTCGTGAAAGCTCTACATCTTGCGTGCTCTGGAATCCGTGGATTGAAAAGTCTAAGCGTTTAAGTAATTTCAGAGACGATGAATATAAAACCATGCTGTGTTTGGAAGCTGCAAATGTGATGGATGACGCAGCCACAGTAGAACCAGGGCAAAGTCATACTCTGATAACTACATTGCGCTGGGTATAAACACTTTTAATTAATTTGAAAAAAGCTGCATTGAATGATGTGGCTTTTTTATGAAATACCACTTGATAATGATTCTTATTTGCATATAATCAATTTTAAGGATGGTGCCTAGTATAGAACAAATTAAAGGAGAGGGTGATGATCTTTGTTTTAAGTTTAGCTGTCGTTGTATTAATGATAATGGCTTTAGTCAATATCAGAGCGTACACACCGCTATTTAAATATCTGCATCATATTGCAACTTGGTTAGCGGCGGCAATTATAGCCAGTGCTATGTTTTATATGGGGTTAAGTATGTTGTTGGCAGTCACTATGTTTGTGGTCGCTGGTGGTATTTTGGCGTTATTTATCACCTTAGCGAAACCTACACAGGGTGAGAATAGTTTCTTCTGAACTACAGGTGAGTTAAACGCTGTTAGCGTTGAAAGTTGCCTCAGAAGGCAGATTTTTCCTGAATTCAGGTTACATAACACCATGTTACAATTTCATACGGCTTGTCTACATTCTTAAAAGTATGATTCCCTTATGCTTATACGCATATTTGAGAGAGGATCACGGAACATGCATTCAGTTATGAAAAAAGTCGCCTTTGGCTCGCTCATGTCTTTGTCGAGCATGAGTTATGCTACGCCGATGTGGCAAACCATAGAAACCGAACACTTCAATGTACATTACACGCAAGGACATAAGCGATGGGCAGAATCTGCTGCACATGAGCTTGAATTAGTTCGTAATAAAGTACTTGAACAGCAAAATCGCAGCCTAGGAACTAAAGCCGATGTGGTGGTATTTGATCCTTATCATGGTGCAAACGGCTTTGCGATCCCTAGTACCGATAAGCCCCTAATGGCGCTATTTACCACGCCTCCGCAATCAGACACAGTGATCTCCAACAGCAGTGGTTGGCAACAACTATTGATCTTGCATGAGTACATTCATTTGGTACATTTATCTCAACCTAATCGCAGTACATGGCGACAAACACTTCGTGATGTGTGGGACCCGTACGATATTGCGCTTGCGATCATGCCGCGCTGGGTGGCAGAAGGTTATGCCACTCTGCTGGAATCGAAAATGACAGGCCGAGGTCGTTTATTTGATAACTACACTGAAGCCTTACTCACAGAGTTAGCCCGCCAAGGTGCGCTACTTCCCTATGCTGCACTCAGTAATGGCAACGACAGTTATTTAAGCGGTTCAATGGCCTATTTAATCGGTGTGCGTTATTTGGCTTGGCTAGAAAAAAACTATGGTGAGCAGACTTTGGACGCAGTTTGGACAAGAATGCAGGCAGTGGAATCTCGCGACTTTGAACAGGCGTTTAAAGGCGTATTTGGCGACCATCCAGCCAAATTATATAAACGATTTGTTGCAGAATATACTTACTTGAGTATGGCTTCAGCGCAAGATTTACCTGAGTTTGATGCCAAGCTATGGCATGACTTTAGGTTTGATGCTAAAAACCTGCGCTTATCGCCTAATAATGAATTCATTGCCGTCACTGAACGTGATAGTAAGGGTCGCACTGAGCTTAATATTTATGCGACCAAAGACAATGAAAAAGCTGAAAAAGATTTTAATGAAAAGCAAAAGGCCTTACTCGCTGCAGACCCCAAAGATGTAGTAGATAACCCACCAGAAACCTTTGGTAGAATAAAAAAACATACCCTTACGCCAAGTAACTTTTCAGGCATTCGATATGCGCGTTGGAAAGACGAAAACACCATATATTTTGTGGCGTCGATGCAAAAGCCAAATAATCAGCATGCGGTGCAAGGCGAACTATTTCAGTGGACGCTCGATGAGAACCAAGTCACGCAACTCACCACTGATGCGGGTATTCGCCGTTTTACGATAGACAAAAACAACAATGCTATTTTGGCTGAGAAAGTAAGCTTTGGTTATTCATATTTAGTGAGTTTAGATCTCGGCAATGGGTCAGAAACCATACTCTCAAGCAATCAACTTGGCGATACATATGATTATCCTGAGATCTCTGAAAATGGTAATAAACTGGCCTATTTAAAGTCAGGGCTGAATCAGAACTGGCAGCTGTATGTGAGAGATATGCAAACACAAAACGGCTTTCAAGTACCCACCCCTAAAGGTTATCAATTTTTAACTCAGCCAAGTTGGTCTAAAGATGGCAATACCTTGTTCTACGTAGCGGGCGTAGAAGGAGCAATTAATCTGTATGCTTATGACTTTAGTAATCAGCAGTTGTTGCAATTAAGTCAAGGTCAGCATGTCGTGAGTTTTCCGCAGCAGTTGAATGACAGTGAAATGCTTTATCTCGGTATTTCGTCAGAAGGTCCTGATGCTTACACACTGGACATGGATAACACAGCCAGTTTGGTCACAGAGTTGAGTGACACGAAGCAAGCCCCTAAACTCTCAAATGCATCCGTGCAACTTGATGATGCCCAGATTTACCAACAGCCATTGCAAAGTAAACCCTATGATAAGTGGGATCATAGTGCATCCATGACCTTGGGCTCACAGTATTACAGCGCTAGTACTGAAGTGTTACATCTGGGAGTAAAAGGGTCTGACTTCTTAGAAGAACTCAGTTGGCATGTTGGGCTGAGCAAAAGCTTGGGCGACAGTACCTTAGTTGGTGGTTTTGCCGATATAAAAATGCAACAAGGGAATACTGAGTGGCAGGCAAAGGGCTTTTCGTTTGAACTAGATACCGCAGCGCAAAGTCGCGGAGCCGAGGTTGCTGCAATGGCACCGCATACACTGCAACAAACAGGGCTTAGCGCACAGGTTAGTCATAGCTATCGCCAAAATATGCTGTCATTGACCGGCCATGCTTCCGTACATGCGAGTGAACTAGACACAGGCTTAGGAAACCAAGACGAACGCTGGTTGCGCCTTGGACTGGAGCAAAGCTGGCAATATGACAAGCAGGCATTTGCGATTGGCCAGCAAATTCAAGCCCAATGGCTAAATGGCAAATCAGGCGAGACGGACTGGCAGGGCTACAACCTTACTGCGACTATATTCGGAAAAGCGTTTCATATGCCTTTGTATATTCAAGCAGAGCAAGCTAGACGCGAAGATTCATTATTAAATGTAGGAGGCTTTAGATCGAGCCTTATTGACCAAAATGTCATGGCAAATACTATTTATGAGCCTGACTTACCTTTCTTTGCAGGTGTTGCAGAGCGTTATCAAGGATACGGTGGTGGTGTGGCAGTGTCAGAGGGCGCTCCTTGGCTTTATTATCAACAGCACCAATTAGATAACCAGGTGTTTGGGCAAAGCTATGGAGCCAAATGGACCACCTGGTTTAATGGTCGAGATTGGAGCGCAAAATTCGCCCCTGCGGGTATCAGTGACCTACGTATCGATATAGGCTTAAGCCGCGTTGAAAGCGAGCGATTTGAAAACGAGAACCGTGCATGGCTTGGACTATGGTTTGACTTGTAAAAAGCCAATTCGGGTCTACTAATGCCTTAAAGTGTTAGTAGACCTTTTTTTAGTAACTGGCGAAAGATGATTTTTCGTCGCTAGTGAATATAAAAATCAGAGACATATTCCAAGTTGTCTACACTTTAGACTACTAAAAACTCATTTAAAGAGTCAGTTCTAAAGTCTTAAGTTTCGCTTCGTACATGCCTGTTTTATTTTGAGAATCAGACATTTTTATAGCTTCTTCTAAAGAAATTTTGGCCAAGTCATGACGGTTCTGTAAGTAGTGAACTTTGGCTAGCTCAAAATGTGGTTCAGGCAAATAAGGATAATGTTTAATTATTGCATTGAGGATCCGTTTTGCTTTGCTGAATTGCTCTTTTTTTGTTGCTTTAATTGCTACTTGTAAATAATCAAATGGGGTTTTAGCAGTTTTTTCAAGTTCAGCTTCAAGGCGCTTCTCGAGTTTTTTGTCGCCAAGTTTGTCTGCTAAGTACCTATAAGATGCTATAAGGTTACTACTTACCATTTCATGTTTGAATGCAAACTCAAACAGCTTTTTTGCAGTATCAGTATCACCGGCACGACGATGTAGAATGGCTAGCAGATTGATAAGCTCAGGATTGTGAGGGGTAAACTTAAAGGCCTCTCTGGTTAAAGAGTAGCTTAAATTAAAGTCTTCCTTTAATAGAGCCTCTGTAGCAAGGTTGGCGTAAAACTTTGCGACTAAGGTTGGGTATTTTGCATTACCTATGTAGATGGTACTTTGCTCAGGGAAGTAGTCTACAACGGTGCCAGCTCTTATAATTTGAATCCAGTTTTTATCTTCTGATTCTTCTTTAGGTGCGAATAATTTGGTGTTGAAGTGTGAAGATACCAACACGAGATCTTTTTCTTTTTTAAAGATCGGGTAAGTTGAAACTTCACGAAAGCTAGTCTCTAGGCCTGCTAAATTGGCGTAGGCTTGAGTTAAAACTGCTAGACTAACGCAATTTCCATATTGTTGTTTAAATGTTTCAGTTGCGGTGAAGGTTTTACCGTCATAATTGAAGTTACTAACCGAGTATTCAAGGTAATCCGCAATTATTTTATCCGCTCTCTCTCCTTGAGATATTGAGTAATTAAATTTTTCTATAAACCTTTTTTGCTCTGCATCTGGAAGAGAGAAGATTTCTTGTTCTTTGAGAACGGGTTGTAATTGAAATAAGGTCGGATTTGCTAATGAAATCGCTGAGGGGGTGGCGACTTCTTCTGGTTTAGGCTGTGTTGAATTACAACCAGTCAGTAAAAAAGTAATGAAAAGAAACACAAATAAATAACGCAAAATACAGCTCCTTGTTATCTGTCAAACTAGCTTTGCACTGCTCAATTTCTATTCTTACCTTGTATGCTTGTATTTGTAAAGTTATTCACTAAAATGCGCGTTCTCTTTTAATTATCAATAAAAATCAGTGTTTTACATCTTGTTTTATTGATGGTTACGCCTTTTTTACTTGTTCACAATATCGTTACAGGAGCCAGCGTTGTTCGACTACTTGCCGATCGTTTCATCCCTTATTTTAGTCTTTAGCTTTTGGCCTCTAATTAATAAAGTGCGCCGTAACCGCAGTGTGTCAGGACTATCACTGTTAATGATGAGCTTTGGTGTGGCACAGAGTATTTACTTTATTACTTACAATTTGTTTTTTGACCGCTTGTTTATGGTGTTGCCATTTTTGGTGACCGGTGTCTTGAGTACGCTGATCTTATATTACTTTGTGCGTTATAACTCTGATGAAAAGCAACGTAGGCAGTTGGCGATAATGCTGATGTGCTCGGTGCTGCCTTTTGGGCTGTTATTATTACCAAATACCGATGCGGCAAGTTTGTTAAATGGCTTGACCTATGTAGGCTTAGTAATGAGCTCAGTCAGAGTGATGCCACAAACTTATAAAACCATTAAAAGTGGGGATGTGTCGAACTTGAGTGCTCGTTACTTTTCGCTGCAATTTATTGCTGGTTTAACCGGATTAAGTGCAGAGTTACACATGACGCAAGTGAGTGTGGCGCACGTACTCACGTTTGTGATGATCTTACTGACCAATGCTGCGCAACTGGCATGTATTCATTATTATCGTCGCCCAGCGCTGGCTTAAACTTTTGCATAATAAAGATCAAAGTGGCAAGCGTATTGTCACTTTTGCACCGTCTTGGTGGTTACTCAATGAGAGCTCACCACCATGCCTTTCTATGATGTCTTGGCAGATAGCAAGGCCAAGTCCATGTCCCGACGGTTTAGTTGTGTAAAGCGGTGTGAGCGCATTACTTAAATTGGCAAAGCCTGGTCCATTATCGCAGACCATGATCTGTTGCCAACTGCCTATTACTTGATTCTGTATTGTGACTTTTACATCTGACTCGGCTGCTTCTTTGGCATTCTTAATTAAGTTGATCAGCACTTGTTCTATTTGTATTGCATCAGCAATTAAATTACTGGCGCCAGAGTAGTACAGCTCAACATTTTGCTCATCTGCGCACGCTTGAACGATACCTTGTAAATCAAAATGCTGAGCATGGGGCTCAGGTAATCGACTGAGGGTGGCGTAACTTTTTATAAAACTCAGTAGTGATTCGCTGCGGCTTTTGACTCGAGTCAGAGCTTGGCGAGTTTGCGACTCAGGCAGTGGATCGTACTCTAATAAAGTCTCAGCCATCGAGCTCATAGGAGTCAGTGAATTAGTGAGTTCGTGGGATAAAATACGAATTAAATCAGCTTGGCTTTGACGCTTGGCTTTTTGCAAGTGCTCACCAATAAATAAGGCGCTTACCAGCGTGTAATGTTGTTCTTTGAGCTTAAATAATTGTAACTGCCATTGTTGGTTGAAATCAGCATGACAAACACTATTTTGTGTGATCTTAAACCCAGTATCAGCTTTTGACATGCCGGTTAGTAACGGCTGGTTTATTGCTTGATGCATGCTGTGGTTAAAAAAGCATAGTTTTTGTTGTTCGTCGAATACTGCAATTGGTGTCGGCCAGCTTTGCAACAGTGAAAAAAATAGCGGTTGTTGCTGTGCTTCATCTTGATGAAATAGATCGCTCAGTTGCATACCGAGTTGCGCAATGGGGGCGCTGTGATCGGTAAAGTTTAAACTGAGATTGGTTTGCCCTTGTTGTTTAGCATTCACAAAGGCTTGTAGTTGCTTAATGGGCTCAAACCAGGCCAAGTATATGCGATACGCTATGTAGCTAAATAAATAAGCTAAGACTGAAAATATGCTGGCGGTAAGTAAAACATCGTTGCTCAGTGTATAAAGTAAAGTGCAGCTCAGAGTGAGCAATAACAAAACACAAGCAGTTAAGAGCGCTTTTACTTTGAAAGTTTGAGTATGTCTCATCGCTTACTCTGGAAGCTCGATTTGATATTTTTCTAAGCGACGATAAAGCGCATTGCGTGAAATACCCAATACCTTTGCAGACGCACTGATCTGCGATTTATTCGCTGCTAGCACATCCAGAATACGTTGTTTTTCGAGTGCTTCTAAGGTCATTGCTGGCACGTCAGAGGTTTGCTCTGAATGAGTCGTTTCAATCAACAAGTGTGTATCATCAATGGACTCGTTTTGGCAGATAAGCACTGCGCGTTCAAGGGTATGGCTTAATTCTCTGACGTTGCCCGGCCAGTCATGTGAAAGTAGTCGCTGGCTGGCCGTTTGGTCGAGAGTCGGTCGAGTCTTGTTATATTTTTGACTGTATTTATCAATGAAGTACTCGGCAAGAGGCAAAATATCCGCTTGTCTGGCTCGCAGTGGTGGCAAGGTAATAACAAAGGTATTGAGCCGATAATATAAGTCTTGGCGAAATTGCTGTTTGGCAATGGCTTGCGGGATATCTTGATTGGTTGCAGCAATTAGGCGCACATCAACTTTGCTAGGTACACTTGCCCCTAGTGGCGTAAATTGCCCAGTTTCTAATACTTGCAATAATTTAGGCTGTAAATGAATGGGTAGCGCCCCAATTTCATCCATAAATAAGCTGCCCGACTGGGCTTGGCTAAATGCCCCTAAACGGTCAGCCTTGGCATCGGTAAAAGCGCCTTTTCGATGACCGAATAGTTCGCTCTCGAACAAGTTACTTGTGATGGCCGCCATATTTAAGTTGATCAGGGGAGCTTGGCGACGGTGGCTGAGTTGGTGAATACGCTGCGCAAGTTGTGATTTTCCTGTGCCATTTTCTCCCAGGATCAATAAGTTTGCGTCTGTTTGTGCCAGTTGGTGAACCAATTGCTCAATTTGCTGCATTTTTTCAGAATGTGCGACCCAAGCTGAAGCGCTATCACTTTGCACTTTGGTTGGTTCAATATGTCGGGCGATCTGTCTTAATAAGGCGTTCTTGCGCCATGGCTTTTCAACAAAATCTATTGCGCCGAGTTGCATACCTTTTACTGCAAGTTCAATGTTTGCCCACGCGGTCATTAAGATGACCGGAATATTCAGTGCAGTAAGCTCCGGCAGTAAGGCGAGGCCCTCTTGGCCTGAAGTGGTATCACGAGAGAAGTTCATATCAAGCAAAATTAAGTCGGGGGTCAGACGCGTTAATACTTGTTGGCAGGTAAATGGGTTTTCGGCTTCAACAACACGATAACCAGCTTGCTCGAGTAATAAACTGAGCGCGAAACGTATGTCGTCATGATCATCGACAATTAAAATGCAGGGCTTTGATATGGGCATGAATATATGTACTTCTTTCTAGGGCGGCTAACATAGCCGCCCGGTCCTTGATTCAGAGAATTAATATTATAACTCTCTTAGTGCGCGCATCGGGTCGGCATTAATAATGCGCCAAACAACCCAAGTAATGGCTAAGAGTACGATAGCAAGCAAGGCAAAACCAAACAAGCCCAGTGCCGTCCAAGAAAGTGTTGGCAAGCTACTATGGTTGTGCTGAAGCACTATATAGCCAATACTTGATAGCGTAATGGCAATGCCTGCGGCAATCAGCAATAAAGGGGTGATGCTTTGCAAAGTGCGCTTCAGTAATGATACTCGGGTTGCCCCTGTTGCCATTCTGATGGCCAGTTCAAAACGCTTCAATTCACTAAAACCAACCGCCATGGCATTTGAGCCAACTAAAGCCAGTAACAAGGTTAATACACATAAACCTGAAATAAAGTAAAAGCGAATGCGATCTTGCTCAATATGGTTGTCCCAAATTGATGCCAGTGAGTCAAACTTTAATTGCTTTATTTTTGGATGTGCACTTAACATGGCAGTTTCAAGCTCTGATTGCTTGAATGTTTGTCCCTCAGGCAACTGCATCATGATGAAAACTCCGGTATTTGCAGTATTTATAATAGGTGACATTAGGGTTGGGTAGCCTCGACCTTTGCTGACAAGGCTATAGTGATCGGCAATCACACCAATGATTTGTAAGGTACCTATTTGTTTACCAATGGCTGATTCAATCGTACCATCCTTAGATAATTGCAATGCTAAAGGTTCATTAATAATGGCGACTTGCGCTAATGAAGTTTGTTCTTCTGCTGTTATGTTGCGACCCGCTAGTAACTTTAACCCAAACGCGTCGACATAATCTGCGCCAATGTTTTTGTACATATATGTGATTTGTTCGTTAGTATCTTCATCGAAATTCATCGAAATCATCATATTTGAACCAAATGGTTCACTTTGAGAGTCGAGAATTTTGAGTTGAGGTTGAACGTTTTGAGCTGCTGACGATAACTGTGCTTTGATATCTAGAATCTCTAAGTGAAGACGCTGCTCTTCAGCACGTCTTAGATGTTCTTCTGAAGGTAGTGGGTCACCTTGTCCCTCGAAATCAACTTTTACCATCATAGTATTGCCTGGTGTAAAACCTAAATCGACGTTCACCTTGTTGTAAGTTGCTTCGGCTAAGAGGGCTGTACCTGTCATGATCAACGCGGCCGAGCTTAATTGTGCGATAAATAAAGCTTTTGTTAACGGGCTCATTTTGCCAGCATTCACCCCTTTGTTAGAGGTATTAATGTGTTGATTCAATGCTGTCGAGTCGCACTGAAATATGGCAGAAAGAGAGAAAACAGCATTGATGATCAAGACAATGAATATGGCTATACCCACAGTTACAAGATCTAAATTTACCAACGAAAGCATTTCAATATTGCCACCGCTGATGATAGGCAATGCACGAATAATCCAAGCACAGGCAAATAGACCAACGAGTGCAGAGAGTAAAAACAGTGGCAGATTCTCTAAAAAGGCAATGATAAATAAGCGCTTTCTTGGAGAGCCCAGGCATAGGTGTGTGGCTAATTCTTGCTCGCGCTGTTGATAGTGAGACAAAAATAAGTTGAACAAATTTAAGCTCGCCATGAACAGCAATGCAGACACTGAGATAAATAGAAAAATAATCAGTGTGTTTTGATCTTTCATTAAATGTGCACGATAAAGCTCAACCTTGCTAGATGTACCCATTTGCTCTAGCATGCCTTTGTAGCTTGCTAATTCAGTCTCGTATTTTGCGAATAAATGCTGCCAAAATTGGGTGAGCATTTCTTCGGTAAATACTTGATTTTGCGTTTTAATGAAGAGTTTATTTGAGCCGCCAAATTGGTTCGACGGGGTATCAGCTAAGTGACTTGATAAATCAAAAAACTGCCATGTTTGCTGCGAAATGATATCATCCATACTATAAAAAGAGCGGAAATCAGCGAATACCCCACGGATAATTAGTTGCCTTCCTTCTAGCTCTAATTGTCGACCGACCACATTCGCGCTGCTGGCAAAGGCGTTACGCCACAAGCTCTCAGATATCCACACTGCACCCTCTTGATTACTCAAGTTTGGCATCTCACCAATCAATAGTGGTGTATTGGCAATAACCGTTTGAAAGTTATTTGAAGCTGTGAGCTTAGTAATAGCGAGATTTTGCTCGTTGACCTGTACAAAATTGGCTCGGGCGTGCAAGGTTGCAACCTCACCAATTTGCTTATAATAATCGGCAAATTCGGCGGCACCATGGCGGTTAATAATCGAGATTTTAAAGTCTTCAGAGACCTGTACCTGCCTATCAACGTGATAAATATTTTGCTCGTCTTTAATGTCTGGCAAAGGCTTAAAAATGAGATTGCTGCTCATGGCAACGACTGTCAGCACGGCAGCTAAAGTCAAACTTAATGTGATCAATACCGGCAGGGCTAACCTTGGTTTTGTGATCAGCCTTTGCACCCCGTGTGTCAGTGCGCGTTGGTAAATACTCATGCTACCGCCTCCTGCTGTTCGACTAAGACTTTGCCATCAAATAAACGAATTTGGCGTTTCGCCATACGACTATATCGTTCGTCGTGTGTCACCATGATAATGGTTGTACCTTGGCGGTTAAGCTCTAATAACAGCTGCATCACGGCATCACCATTTTGACTGTCTAGGTTACCTGTTGGCTCATCCACGAGTAGCAGATCGGGTTCACCTACTAAAGCGCGTGCAATCGCAACACGCTGTTGTTGTCCGCCAGAAAGCTGGCTTGGCGTGTGATCCAAGCGACCTGTCATATTAACGGCGGCAAGCTGTTTTTCTACGGCGGATTTAATGTCTTTTTTGCTAGCGCCACGATGTTCAAGTGGCAATGCTACGTTTTCGAACACAGTTAAGCTATCGATCAAATTAAATGATTGGAACACATAGCCAATATGTTTGTTTCTGACTTGCGAACGCTGATCGACATTGAGGGTTTTTGTGTCTATGTCTGCCAATATATATTGGCCGTCAGATGCGGTATCAAGTAACCCTAAAATGCTGAGTAATGTAGATTTACCACAGCCTGAGGGGCCAGAAATAGCAATGAACTCGCCTTCTTGAATTTGTAACGACACAGCTTGCAACGCATGCGTGTTTACTTGTCCTTGCTGATAGATTTTGTTGATGTTGTTAATGGTCACTAAAGTTTTCATGTGCGTTCCTTATAGTTTGTCGTTATCAAGCGCAAGCTGACTGAAATTATGCCACCGACTGAGATCAGATGTGATAACTATGTCACCGGCTTGTAGGCCGGAGTGAATGAGAAGATATTGTTCGCTCAGCTCACCAAAGCGAACTTGCGTTTGTGTAAGCAGCGCTTGCTGCGCTGTTTTTTTATAAAGCGATTGCGTGCCTAAAGGTGAGAGGCCTGGACGCTGTGCGATATAGAGTGCATTTTCAAGGTGTTCTAAAAACACTAAGGCATTAACTGGCTGTGCAGGTCGTAAGTTAGCTGGCGCACCTACATTAAAGTGCACCTCGGCAATGATAAAGCCGTTTTCAACCACTGAGCCCAGTTGTTGCACGGTGCCCGAAAATACCCCTTGTGGATGTTTTAAGTTAACTTGTGCGCCTAGTTGTACGCGCTCAGCGAGACGCTGGGGAATATTAATGCGTGCCATTAACTGAGACTTAGAGCCAACACGTGCCATGGCCTGACCTTGAGATACGCGCTGCCCAAGTTCAATATCTAGCTGCTGTAATGTTCCCTCAATGCCTGCTGTGACAGTGAGGTTTGCCACTTTATCGGCAATGAGTGTTACTTGTTTTTGCTGTTGATTAAGCTGTATTTGTTGTTGTTCAAGTTCAAGTTTGTGCATTTCTTGCTGCTTTTCGAAACGATATTGCGCGAACTGTAGTCGTTTTTGCAGTTGCGATAAACGTAGCTCAGCACGTTCTAATTCTATCTTGGCGGCGATCCCTTGTTGAGCGAGTCGCTGGTTTACATTTACATCGAGTTGTGCAGCCTGAATTTGGCTTTGCATATCGGCCAGATCGGCTTGAAAGTTCAGTTGTTCGTTTTGCTTTTGTAATTTAAATGCCGCGAATTCTGAATGCATACGTTCTAGTTGTGATTGGCTTTCAAAGAGTTGTTGATCAAGATCTGGGTTACTTAACCTCGCGATGATGCTGTTTGGCGTTACTTCTGCACCTGCGCGTATAAATATTTCTGTGACCTGTGCGGTTTCGGGCGCACTGATCAAGCGCTCGTAGCGTGAAGCATATTCTCCGAGCACAGGAATTTTAATATCAAGCGGTCCTTGCTGAACTGTGGCGGTTTCGAGCTCAGCGGTCTTTAAAGTTGGTATTGATGGGCTATTTAGCCAGAAAATTAGCAATGCAAAACTAATTAAACCCGCGGTTAGCCAAACATATTTATGCTGTTTGGGATTGCGTTGAGTAGTTGTCGAAATATCCATGTAAAACCTGCATATAAATAACTATGCTCAAAGGCAAGGAATTCTTATGCCACAATTAAAAGTTATTAATTATCAGCTGCTTACAGTTTCTTGTGAGTGCTTTTTAGGTGACGTGTGTGCGGTAATGAACAAGGGGTGTTCGATTTCGGGCAACTCTGACTCAATAGTCGGGTATTTACACCTTGTTGCATTTTAAATTGATTATGATTTTCGAATATTGGGACTAAAAGCTATATTAAGGTGAGTTAAATTCTTACCAAGGTTCGGGTGAAATGTTTGTGTTGATTAAGACCTTACTTTTTAAATTGTTTAAACAGCAGGCCAGCAAAAAAGTGGCGGGCATTGTAGTTGAAAAAGCGATGCAACAAGGCATGGCATATATGGCGAAACGCGGCGAGCAGACAGAAGATGACACCATGTTACTTGCTGCGGCGTTAAACAGCTTGGCCAACAAAGGGCTAGAAGACGGCGTTTATCCACTTGAGTGTGGGCAAAAGCGTTTTAATGTGACCATTCGAAATCAAGGCATAGTGGCTATTCAGCCGATCGAAGCCAGTAAAATGTAGTTTAATAAGATAATACTTATTTAGAACAGACAAGTGATATCAGCCCTCAAAATAGATCACTTAATTAAGAGGATTGGTATAAAAAGGCCAGCATGAACTTCGCTGGCCTTTTAACATCACAATGCAAACTGGATGATTAAGCGTCTAATGCTTTCTCGATTAGGCGTTTAATGTAAGCATGATGTGCTTTAGTGGCTGTGTCAGCGCCCCAAGGTGCACTCATGTCATTAATTTGTTGTAACTGATATAACGCTGCTGATTTCGCTAGATTGTCATATTTACTTGGCTTTCCAAGGCCTGCAGCTTTGATTAAGCGGTTTAAATATTCAACCTGTAGGTTTTGGCTGAATGTGCTTACAGCTTTGCTCTTCACAAAAATGCCAGCTGTTAAATCAGTCATAAAGTCGTTTAATGCGTACTCATTACCGTATAGCGCCGTGTCAGATAAACGCTGTAACACATTTGGGTGTAACAGTTGGTTCAGCACTGACTTCTGCATGCCTAATACCATTTTGTGCGCTTTCGGATCTTCGTTCTTACCATAGTGGTTGAAGCCACGACGTTGCTGCTGCATGAAGTTATACAGAGGCTGCATGTTCGCCAATACGTTTGGTGCAAATACTTTGTCAGCAAGTGCTTGCATCGCTTCTTTTTGGCGCGCTAAAGGTACAGGTGTGAATGGTTTTACGTCATCAGCCGTGCCAACTACGTTACGCTCAACATATACGCCACCAATTTGACGAGAGATCACGTCAGCTTGGCGCTTATATTGGCCGAACAGTACATTTGTAGAGGTTAATAGTTGTTGGTGTGACTCGCCTTGTACACGTGCAGTATCAGTTAGCTTGCCTAGTAGGCTCTCGATAAGCTCCATGCGATCAATACCGTAGGCCACTGGGTTAGATGATAAATCACCGATCATCACGCGCGGGTCAATATGACGACCTGGTGCACGCATATCATCTGCGTCATTACCAAATGTTAGTTTTGGATCGTTTGAACGAGATAGAATTGCTTCAAGGCGCTTTTCTTCTGCATCAGATGTGTTTGCTGCAACGCTGTAGCCGTATTCAATTGCCCAATCATCGTAAGGACCCGGACGAGTTTGGAAGATATCACCTTGTTTTTTACCAAGAGGTGCAATGTTTGCAGGTGCATAATCCATCACTGAACCGGTCACAATGCCTTGTGTTATGTTTTTGTCATGTACTTCGTTTTCATCCCAGATAATAGACGACTTCATGTTATGGTTAAGGCCTAGTGTGTGACCCACTTCGTGTAAAATAAGTTGCACAAGGGCTTGGCGAAGCATTTCTTTACGTTCGATGTCGCTGCCTGTTGATAGGCTAGCTGTCATCATTTCGCCTTGTAACTCATGGCCTAATGAACAGTTCATCGCATCATGTTCGCCTAAATCAGCATTGCTGTGGCTCATTGCACCTTGGCTGTAAAGCGTGTCATAGATCCAGCGGTTTTTCATGAACACATACTCAAGCATGATGTCTGAACCCAGGATCTCACCTGTTAATGGGTGCGCAAGTGCTGGGCCGTAACCGCCGAAAGGAGGGCGTGGTGATGATGTCCAACGTAGCACGTTGTAGTTAATGTCTCCGGCATCCCATTCAGCATCATCAGGTTGTACTTTTACAACGAGTGCGTTTTTGAAACCAATTTTCTCGAATGCACTGTTCCAAGCTAATACCCCGTCACGTACCGTGTCACGCCATTCAACAGGGGTAGTATTTTCAATCCACCATACGATTGGCTCTACAGGTTCAGATAATTCAGCATTAGGGTCTTTTTTCACTAAATCCCAACGCTTGATCACGTCATTGTATGGTGTCCAATCAGGTGATGTCATCACGTCGAATTGGTTAGTAAAATAACCGATACGCGCGTCATCTTTACGTGGTTGGTAATTGTTTTTAGGTAATGCAACAAAACTGTGCTGAACTTTGACAGATACAGAACGTGGATCTGTTACTGCGGAAGAGCCGCGAACACTTGGATTTGGGTTGCTAAATACATAATCAACAACAATGTCTAAGTTGTTTGAATATGGACGTTGTTTGATGATGCGAGATTTTTTGCTGTCTAGCTTGCCCACATTGAAACGTTTGCTGGCATTTTTATCACCAGCGCGCTTCCAAGGTGATACCTTGTGAAGTGATTCACTTAAGAAGATTTTGTCAGCTTTAAATGCAATCTTACCATCTTCTTGCTTTTCAATTTTTACACTCGCCAATACCGCTTCACTAATATTTGCTTTGCTTGCACGTGCTAGTGCGGTGTTCTCTTCAAACTGGTAGCGTGGTGTTTTGCTGATGATATCGATACGGTTGAAATGCTGTCTAAATTCAATCAGTTTAGTTTCGCGGTAGCTTCCACGAACATGGCCTGCATCTGTGACACCATCAACGGTGTGTGCAAAATACACAAAAGGAGTGTTTAACTGGCTTTCTTCTAAAACCAATAAGTGCTCACCGGTTTTCTTATCTTGGTAAAGCTCAAATACACCTTTGAATGCAGTTTTGTTTTCAATCAGACTGGCAATGGTCTTTTCTTTTTTATCTTCTTTTTTCTTATCGGCAGCAATGGCTGCTTGACTAGCAAATGTTAGTGCTAGTGCAATTGAAAGGGCAGTTTTTTTCATGAGTACGCTTGCTTTTTTTTCTTTGGACTTTTTAGTGTACCGAATATGCCTCATAAAGCCATATTGATGCGATTGATAGCACAATTGGGTCTGTTTAAATTTCATTAAGATACTGATTCTATTGTCTTTAGATTTTGTAACATAGTATGTAAAACCAAAAGTCTGCTATTCATCGTATTAGCTGTAACAGATTCTTACAAATGTCACATTTTTCTTGGTATTAATCTTGTTAGTATAAAAAGTAGAGTAGGCTAGCAAATTTTTTAATAGGTGAAGTCGTTATGCAAACGAAGGTACTAAAATGGATATTCCCTTTCGCAGCTATTGTTGTTGGGATGATGGGCGCGAAGGGCATTAATGCTCTGGCAAATGAGCCGGATGCAAAGGAGCAGGTAGATACCAGACCTGTTGTTGCAGTCGAAGCGGTTTCAGCACTGAACCATCAAGTTGTCATCAGTAGTTATGGTGAAGTTCAACCTTTCGAAAGTACTAGACTTTCAGCGCAAGTGTCTGGCGAAGTGGTAGCTTGGCACGATAACTTTGTAACCGGTGGTATTGTTGCTAAAGGTGAAGTGTTACTGAGCATTGAAAAAGACAATTATGAAGCGGCCGTTTTACAAGCTGAAGCAGAAGTAACGCGCGCAGAAGCGAAACTAATTGAAGAGCAAGCACTTGCCGATGTGGCAGCTGATGAAGCCAATCGCTTCCCAAATAAAAAACACACCGACTTATTCCTTCGTAAACCACAGCTTTTAAGTGCCCAAGCTGCGTTAAAGTCAGCTAAAGCTGCGTTAAAACGCGCGCAGCGTGACTTAGACAACTGTGAAGTGGTCGCACCATACGATGCATTAATAGTTTCTCGTGATGTGGGTTTAGGTCAGTTTGTCAGCATGGGGAGCAGCATCGCACAACTAAATAACATTGAGCATGCGGAAGTGATCATTCCCGTTGCAGGGTTTGATAGCGCCTTTTTACCAGAGCGCATTGAGGGCTTAGACGCGACGATCACTCATACGGGCTTAAATGGTTTTACCCGCTCTGCAAAAATCCACCGTGATTTAGGTGTGGTTGATAAAGCAACACGCATGGTTAATCTGGTAGTTAGGATTGCCGATCCATATGGCTTACAGACACAGCAGCCGCAAGTGAAATTTGGTTCATACGTGCAAGTAAACTTCTCTGGTAAAACGTTAAATAGCATTTATCGTTTGCCGCAAGATCTGGTTAATAACAACACAGTATGGTTGTTAAATAGTGAAGGCCAACTTGAATCTCGTAAGGTGCAGGTTATCCGTGAAGAAGGTGAGTATTTTTATGTGAGTACAGGCCTAAAAGATAACGAAAAGTTGGTGACTACTTTACCTGAGTACCCGCAAACAGGGATGTCGGTAAAAGTAGCTGGTTCAGATTCATCAAAAGCTGAAACCACAGACAAGCTGTAAGGAGTAGCAGATGAGTCAAGTTGAACTTGAAAAGCAAACTGGTTTAATAGCTTGGTTTGCGAAGAACTCGGTAGCGGCCAACTTATTGATGGTCTTCATCATTATTATTGGCCTATACACTTATAACACCATTCAAAGACAGATGTTTCCGAATGTAGAGATCAACTACATTACGGTTGCTGCAAATTATCCGGGTGCATCACCGCAAGAAATCGAAGAAAGTATTCTGATGAAGATTGAAGAGTCGTTGAAAGACGTCACTGAAATCAAAGAAGGTGTGTACCGCGCAAACCGAAATGGCGGTAGTGCTACTTTAGAGATTGATCCAGGCTTTGAGCTAACCGATGTGTTAGACAAAGTAAAGCTGCGCGTTGATGGCATCGCGACTTTTCCTGCGGCGATGGAACCGGTCACCATTAATCAAATTGAATTTCAGCAGCAAGTGATACAAATGACATTGTCGGCTGATTTACCACTGACCGAATTGAAGCCGATGGCCAAACGCATCGAAGATGAGTTATTGCAACTTAACAACGTATCGTTGGTTGATGTAAATGTGCCTTTAGACGAAATCGCTATTGAGATAAAACCAGACATGCTGCGTCAATATGGTTTAACCATTAATGAAGTGGCAAGCACTATTCGCAACTACTCTGCTAACTTTTCGGCAGGTCAGCTACGAACTGACTCAGGTATTATTTCAGTACGTATTGAAAACCAATCTTATAACGGTGACGAGTTTCGTCAACTACCGGTAAAAGTGGGTGCACATGGTGGTAAAGTGCTTTTACGTGATATTGCAGTCATCAAAGACGAATTTACTGAAGGCGAGCGCTACTTCAAATTAAACGGAAAAAATGCGGTATTTATTTCTGTTAAGGCAACCAAAGAACAAAACATGGTGCCGGTTGCTGAATCAGTTAAAAAGTTTATTGAACTTAAGAATCAAGAGCTACCAGTTGGTGTTGAATTGGAATCAATTGTTGATATGACCTACTACTTAAATGGTCGTCTAAACATGATGAAGACTAATCTGCTACAAGGTATGTTCTTAGTGACCCTTATGTTGTTCTTATTTTTAAGATTTAAGTTGGCAATGTGGGTAACCATTGGTATTCCAGTATGTTTTCTGGGGGCAGTTATGTTGATGCCAGTGCTGGGTATTACCATTAATGTGACCTCATTATTTGCCTTCATCATGGTACTGGGTATCGTCGTTGATGATGCAATCGTAATCGGTGAGAGCGCTTACACAGAAGTAGAAAAAAAAGGCTCAGGTGTCCACAACGTTATTGTGGGTGCAAAACGTGTTGCGACGCCTGCAACTTTTGGTGTACTAACGACCATGGCTGTATTTGCACCACTTATGTTTTCTACGGGTCCAGAAAGTGCCAACTTTATTAATATTGCCGGCGTAGCATTGCTGTGTCTATTCTTCAGCTTGATTGAATCTAAATTAATACTGCCTGCGCATATCGCTGCGATTAAGTTCAAGCCATTAAAAGAAGATAGCTGGCGTCATAAGTTCAATACTAAGTTCTTTGGGTTTGTGAATGGGCCTTACCGTCGTTTCGTCACACTTTGTGTAGAGTGGCGTTGGACTGTTTTATGTGCCTTTATTGGTATGTTTATCTCCAGTATCGCGTTGAGTAGCAGCGGTATGTTGCGCACTCTGTTTTTACCAAAAATCCCGCATGATTTCCCAAGTATTAACATAACGATGAACGATAATGTGTCTGATGAACAGACTATTGAGGCGATCAAAAAGCTTGAGACTGTGGTGCTGAATGTCGATAAGCAAGTTCAGCAGGAGTATGGTGTCTCAATGTTGCGTGATGTCATGGTGTTTAATGAAGGTCGAACTGAGGGTAAGTTACTCGCCCCGCTGGTAGATGAAGAAGAGCGCCCGTTTAACACTTTCGAACTAACGCGTCGTTGGCGTGAGCAACTCCCTGAAATTGCAGGTATGAAGTCTATCCAAATTGAAGATGAAGTAATCAATATGGGCCAAAATGGTGACTTCGGTTACTTATTATTTGGTTCTGACATAGACACGTTGAATTCGGCTGGTCGTCGATTGATCAGCATGCTGCAAGCTGAAAAAGGCGTCTTTGATGTGAGTTCAACCATTGATCCTGCCAGTAAAGAGATCCAGTTAGCTCTCAAACCGGTTGCTTATGAGTTGGGTTTAACTCTACGTGATATAGGTTCTCAAGTGGGTGCAAGTTTTTACGGTGGTGAAGCGCAGCGCGTGATCCGTAATGGCGAAGAAGTGCGCGTTATGGTGCGCTACCCCAAACTGACTCGTGAGGCATATTCTTCATTGAAGCATACCGTGATAAAAACGCCCCAAGGGCGTGAAGTGATGCTAGGTGATGTGGCTGAGATCTCTGAAAAACCGGGTATCAGTTATATTCGTCGTGAAGACGGTTATCGTACTGTTTATGTCTACGGCAACATCGATGAAGAGGTCGTAGAACCTAATGCTGTTACCAAGCGCATTGATGATGAAATATTACCTGAGCTTATTAAGATGTTCCCGTCTGTTAAAACTAAGCTAGGTGGTGCGATTGAAGAGCAGCAAGCTCAAACCAATGAGCAAATCGTATTTTTCATAATTGGTATGCTACTGGTTTATATATTACTGGCAATTCCGCTTAAAAGTTACTCTCAGCCACTGATTGTTATGTCTGTTATTCCGTTTAGCTTGGTCGGAGCGTTGTGGGGCCACCTTGCATTTGGCTTAGATTTGAGCTTGATGTCACTTTACGGCATCATTGCAGCAGCGGGGGTTGTTATCAATGACTCGCTGGTAATGACTGATTTTGTAAACCAATCTCGTAAAGCGGGTCACTCAATAAAAGAAGCGGTAATTGAAGCGGGTTGTGCAAGGTTTCGTGCAATCACACTGACATCAATTACAACGTTCGTGGGTGTATTGCCTATCATGTTTGAAACCAGCTTACAGGCTATGTTTGTTATTCCAATGGCAGTTTCACTGGGCTTTGCTGTTGTGTTTGCGACGTTAATTACACTATTACTTGTACCATGTTTATATATCATACTAACTGATATCGGCAATATTTTCGGTAAGGGTGGAAGCTTGATTAAGCGTGCTGGTAGTTCGCTTAAGCCTAAAGGTAAAGTGCAAAATATCTAATACCCAAATTTAGAAAGTATTCAGGCCAGTATTTGCTGGCCTTTTTTATGCAGAATATACAATTTAATTAAAAAGAATTAATTTATTTCTATTTTATAGTTAAAAGGTTGAGTTGAGGGGGTTGCTAGCTATAATTTAGGTTCGTTTTTTATTTTGAGATAATTATGTTTAGGCGCCCATTGATACTTGATGAATGGCAACAGATATCAGTATTAAAACAGAACCGTCAATTATATGTTGGCGACAATGTTACTGCGCACTTTTTCACTCAAGAAGGTGAAGTCGAAGCGTTGCAGCTCAATTTGAATATCGCTTATAACGCAATGCAAACATCGCAGTATTGGACGCGAGAGCTAGCAAGTCTCATTAATTTTCATCTCCCCCTTGTTAAGGTGGGTAAAAAAGCTTTGTTGGGTTGGGAGGTAGGCTATGGAGAACTTCCTATTTTTAGCCACCCAAGTAGTGGTATTACCCAGTTTGAACTCAGCTATCAATGCACTGCTAAAGCGAAGGCGCAAAGTAGTGAAGCACACATGCAAAACATCTATCCTCAGCAACCACAAAACTATCAGCCAGGTACTAAAGTGTGGCATCAAGGTACGGGGCGTTATTACAAGTGCAAAGCTTGGCCATTTAGTGAATATTGTCGTGATATCAGCGGTGACTTTGAGCCTGGGATAGGCGCTTTGTGGGAAATGGCTTGGGAAAAATGCTGAGCTACACCGTATTCCCTTTTCAGGTAGTCTGACTATGGTACACTGCTGATAAGTAACTTATTTAAGGAAAGGCAAGTGAGTCAATCTATTTCAGCCCCAATCGCAAAAAAAATCCCTCATGTTTTAGAGACACATGCAGAGCAACGAGTCGATAACTATTATTGGATGCGTGATGATAATCGTCAAGACCCAGAAATATTGGCGCACTTAGAGGCTGAAAACGACTACTTAAAAGCGGTAATGGCACCCCATGATGCTTTAAAAAATCAACTGTTTGAAGAAATGAAAGGGCGCATTGTTAAAGATGATAGTTCAGTACCAGTAAAGGATGGTAAATACTGGTATATGAGTGAGGTGGCTGGCGACAACGAATACGCGTTTCACTACCGAGCAAACAATGCAGAGATGAAAAATAAGCAGTTGCTGCTGGATATCAATGAACTTGCTGCACCTTATGAGTATTATGATATTGGCGATATGGCGGTCAGCCGAAATGATGAACTGATGGCTTACAGCGAAGACACAGATGGTCGACGGATCTATAAAGTTAAGTTTATCAACTTAGAAAGTGGCGAATATCTGTCTGATGTGTTAGAGAATACCGAAGGGCAAGTGGTGTGGGCCAATGATAATCGTACGGTTTTTTATGTAAAAAAAGACCTACAAACCCTACTAGGTTTTCAAGTGTTCAGACATGTTCTGGGTACCTCTCAATCAGATGACGTACTCGTTTATGAAGAGCAAGATCGTCAGTTTTATATGGGCTTAGGAAAAAGTCGTGACGATAGCCAGATCTATATTTATCTAGCAGCAACCGAAACATCTGAGCAGTGGGCGCTCGATGCTAACAATCCTGAACAGGCATTTGAGATATTATGTCCGCGTTTAGAAGGTCATGAGTTTGGGATTGATAAGTTTGCCAGGCAGTACTTCATTGTCTCAAACCACCAGGCAAAAAACTTTAAGCTCTGTACATCAAAGTTAGAAGATATTGCTGATATTGCAAAGTGGCAGACACAGATTGCACACAGAGACGACGTACTGATTGAAGGTTTAGAGCTTTTCAATAGCCATTATATTGTGACTGAGCGTTGTTTGGGGCAAACACGTTTTGTCGTACATGACTATCAGGGCAGCAGCCATACACTGGCATTTAATGATGTGTGTTATAGCGCGCATATGGGCAATAACCCCGAGCCAGAATCAACTGCGGTGCGCATTCATTATTCAAGTCTGACTACGCCGAGTAGCGTGTATGAATGCGACCTAGCCACAGGTGAGAAGCAGTGCTTAAAGCAGCAGCAAGTACTCGGTGGTTTTTCAGCGGATGACTATGCCTCTGAGCGCCTTCATATTGTGGTGCGAGATGGCGTTAAAGTGCCAGTCTCTTTAGTATATAAAAAGTCATTATTCAAAAAAGATGGCTCTAATCCTATGCTGCAGTATGGCTATGGCGCTTATGGCATCACCATAGATCCAAACTTCTCAAGTAATACGTTAAGTTTATTAGACCGAGGGTTTGTTTATGCTATTGCACATATTCGCGGCTCTGAAATGTTAGGTCGACAATGGTACGAGCAAGGCAAAAAAGCCCATAAACAAAATTCATTTAATGATTTTGAAGATGTTACTCGCAGTCTAATTGAGCAAGGCTATGCTGACGCGAACAAAGTCTTTGCTTCAGGTGGCAGTGCGGGTGGTTTGTTAATGGGGGCAGTGGTAAACCAAGCGCCATACTTGTATTTAGGTGTAGGCTGCCATGTACCATTTTTGGACGTGCTTACTACTATGCTTGATGAGTCAATTCCTTTGACGACAAACGAGTATGATGAGTGGGGTAATCCAAATAATGAAGTAGATTATCAAACCATCAAGGCGTATTCACCGTACGACAATTTAAAGTCTCAAGCTTATCCCCATATCTTGGTTACGACTGGTCTTCATGATTCCCAAGTACAGTATTGGGAGCCGATGAAGTGGGTGGCTAAATTACGAGAGACAAAAACAACAGACTCTTTGTTGTTATTTAGAACGGATATGGGGTCTGGTCATGGCGGTGCAAGTGGTCGCTTTAAGCGTCTTGAGGAAATAGCCCTAGAACAGGCATTTTTTATTAGTCTGCTCGAACAGACGTCGTAACAAGGCGCTACGCATTTTAAATATCTAAGACGGGTTGAGATATTCTCAGCCCAGTTTGAATAGGGGTATAAATGAAGTTTAAAGCACATGGTTTATGGCGTGTTCATAGTGAAAGTACGACGATTTACATTGCGTTGAAAGGTGGGTTTAATCGTGAAGGGATGATTGATTTTCAAAATGATATCATCAAGCGCGTTATGTCAGAGCCGAATCTCTTCGACAGTGCTGTACTGAATTTATCTGAATTTGAAATGAGTACCTCAGATAGTTTGGAGGTAACTAAGGAATATTTTGAAGGGGTAAAGCAACGAGGTTATAAATGGGTCGACTATATTGGTGTGAATCCAATTGCTGAGCATTTACTTAAGCAGTTGTGGCAAGGGGCAAAAACAGAGATCTGCTTTTACCCGGATGAAAAGACATATATAAGCGCCAAGCCTGAGCATATTGAGTCTTTAACTGAACTATCCCAAATAAGCTTTGAGCATCCACACTAGTTTTTCTTGCTCTTTGATATAGTCGCTCATTAGAGCGGCAGTACCTTCATCTTCAGCGTCACTTGCTACTCCTAAAATCTCGCGTTGCTGCTTCAACAATAGCGTGAAGCCATAAAGTAGTGTTGTTACTGCTTCACTACCATCTGTGATGTTTTTCGCTTCTTGAATTTGAGCACGTTCTAAATAATCGCTAAATGCATGCAATGGTTGACCACCAATAGTTAAAATACGCTCTGCTAATTCATCTACTTTTAGCAGTAACTGGTCATAAATTTCTTCAAACTTTAGATGAAGTTCAAAAAAGTTTTTGCCTTTGATGTTCCAATGAAAGCCACGTGCATTCATGTATTGAATTTGGTAGTTGCTCAGTAAGTTATTTAATTGCGCTGCTAAATCTTCACTTGCTTGCTTTGATAAACCAATATCTGTGAACTGTGTCATGTTATTTACTCCTGTTGTTTGCATGGGAGTAAGTATGGGGGATTTGCTGTGATTGGTCTAACGGGTTAAAACAATAACTGTGATTCAAAAAAGCGATTGATTTGCGGATTTTAATCTGTGTAATAAAGCTTACTAATCTAAGCCGATTTTTTGCTTTTTTGACCTGAAATTCGATCTTTCATAAGTTTCTGATAGGGCGAATAAATACTAGAAATCGAACTTTATTTGGGTTAATAGTCAAATAGGAATGACGCACATGATGAATCTGTAAAAAGACAAAAATCAATGGGTTTTATTATGGAGCCAAGCAGATAACTTCAACATAATGCAGAAATCATCGTTGTCGTTATCGCTATACTCGCATTTTTCGTCGGTCTAGTGAGCGATCTAGCTGGTAAGAGTTTCGCAAACACAGACGCGTTTGGTTAAATTTCTGCGCCAACCCCACTGAACAGAGGTATTATCGCGTTTTTAGATAATAAAATTGCAGAGAAAGGCGACCACTAAATAAGTGCTTAAGTCATTTAGAATCAGTTAAAAGTGACAATACATAGTCGGTGACTTTACGTGAATAAATCATACTAGCATGGCTAACATGAAACACCTTATGCTCTGCCATACCCTGTAATTTTGTTTCTTCTAATAATACTGTGCCATCAGACTTGCTGCCTTTTTGCAAGATAGGCATAAGTCCCAAAGGCAAATCACCAGCAATGCTATAAAGTCTTGCCCTGTAAGGCCAGTCTTGGTTGTCTGAGACCAAAAACTCCACACTATTTTTTAAAAAAACATCGAGCCCTTTTTCGTGCATCTGCTTGGCAAACATGCTGCCTTTATGCGGGGTGCCTAAGGTAATGACCTTCTCAACCTGTTCACTGATTTGAGAGTGATTATCTAAATAAGCACGGGCGATTAAGCCCCCCATTGAGTGACAGACCAGTGCTGCTTGATCATGAGCAATAAAATCATCTATTTGAGAAAAAATTTCTGACTTATCAGGACTTAGGGTATTGTAAGTAAGATTTAAAATCTCAAACTGGTGTTTTTTAAGTTTGTTGCACAATGGCTGCATCACGAAGCCAGACATATAAAGCCCATGCAAAACGACGATTTTATTAATTGCCATTGTGTCTCCAATTTAAGTTTGCCCAGTTTCGTTGAGTATATTTTAACAAGCGAAACTGAGCTGGAGCTTAATTAATCGTTGAAAACTATTTACAGTTTCAGAGTTATAGTGATGACTATTTCCAGATAGTTGGAATAATGTGCACACTTTGTTCTTCGTCACTCACCCAAATTTCACCATCTTGCACGGTCACGGTTAAATTCATGCCACGCTTTACCATCGTAGCAAGTTGTGAGGTAGCTTCGTACGGTAAACTGATAACCGATAGATTATTCTGGCTATAAAGCTTCGGTTGATTCTTTTGCCACCAAATCTCTTGGTTGTTTTCGCCATAACAATATAGCACCACATCTTTAGCGCGATTACAGGCTTTCTTAACGCGCTTTTCATCAGGTAAACCAAGCTCAATCCAAAGCTCAATCTCTTCATTATAGTTTTTTAACCAAACTTCAGGTTCATCATCAGCACATAGACCTTTAGTGAATTCCAAGCGTTCTTGGTAGTGAAGCGCGAATGCCAAAATGCGGATCATCAAGCGCTGTTCATTTTCAGAAGGGTGTTGCGCTATTGTCAGAGAGAGTGTTTCGTATACGTGTTTATCCATGTCGCTCAAAGCGAGTTGCGCTTTGATGATGGTCGATTTTAAAGCCATTGTCTTTGTTCATGCTAATAAGTGTGGCAGCAGTATACATGAGCAAATGTTATTAAATACGATTTTATCAACGAGGTTGTTTAGTGTTTTTGCTGATTTTTGCGTAAAATAGCGCAACCAATTTTTGTAGAACAGAATTTAGGAGCGCAAGTATGGCCATTCAGTGGTTTCCTGGGCATATGAATAAGGCTCGCAATGAGATTAAAGAGATCATGCCGCAAATGGATGTGATTATCGAAGTTTTAGATGCGAGGATCCCGTATAGCAGTGAAAACCCAATGGTGTCTGCGCTTCGCGGTGATAAGCCGGTCATCAAAATCATGAACAAAGCAGACTTGGCTGACCCTGAGCTTACCAAGCAGTGGATGGACTATTTTGAACAAGAAAGTGGTGTAAAAGCCATTGCATTTGGTCATGATAAAGGTGTTGAAGTTGCTAAGGTAAACGAACTTTGTAAAAAGCTCGCCCCACATAAAGTGGGTGCTGATAAGCAGCTAAAAGCCATGATCATGGGGATTCCGAATGTGGGCAAGTCGACTTTAATTAACCACCTTGCAGGTCGAATTGTGGCGAAAACAGGCAATGAACCTGCGGTGACCAAGTCACAGCAACGTATTCGTCTTGAAGATGGCATCATGCTGTATGACACGCCAGGCATGCTATGGCCAAAAGTTGAAAATGAAAATTCGGGTTATCGTCTAGCGGCAACAGGTGCAGTAAAAGATACGGCGATGAACTACGAGGAAGTCGCCAGCTTTACTGCTGAATACTTGCTAAGTGCTTACCCAGAGTTATTAAAGTCACGCTATAAAATTCATGAGTTGCCTGAGCAAGATTGGGAGTTTGTCGAAATGGCGGGCCGTAAGCGTGGTTGTATTCGCGGTGGTAACCAAGTTGATACCCATAAGATGTCTGAAATTCTAATCAATGAGTTACGAGATGCCATTATTGGTCGCATCACCATGGAAACACCTTCGATGCGTGATGAAGAAGAAATCTTGGTTGCTGAGCTGCGCGCCGCAGCTGAAGCGAAAAAAGCCGCAAAAGAAGAAGAGAAAAAACTACGCCGAGCGCGCGCGCGAAAGAACCGCCGTTAAAACCCCTTCATATATTGAAGACATAAAAAAAGCCCGTTCAGGGCTTTTTGTGTTTCATATCTACCGTCACCGATATGAGCAATGTAGCAAGTAA
>CAYZOE010000020.1:0-12716 GCA_964479805.1 uncultured Pseudoalteromonas sp.
CAACAGACATTGCTAAAGCACTTGCCACTTATCAACGCACCATCTTGTCTAGGTCGAGTAACTTTGACTATTTTTTACAATCTTCAAAGCAAAAAAGTGAAAAAGCCAAGCTGGCATTTTCAAAGAAACTTTCAGATAAAGCACTCTGGGGGCTGCATTTATTCAGAACAAAAGCACGATGCATGAATTGTCATTCGGGCCCATTGTTTAGTGACAATAAATTTCATAACCTAGGTTTTACCTGGTATAAACGTGAGTTAGAAGATTTAGGCCGATTCAAGATGACGAAACAGGCTAATGATGTAGGTAAGTTTAAAACACCAAGCTTACGCGGTGTTATGAATACGAAGCCTTGGATGCACAATGGGAGTTTCACCAGTATGGAAGGCATATTAAACGTTTATAATGCGGGCGGCTTTACATTTACCAAAGACCCTAATGATGAAATGTCTCCTGTTACATCAAAGCTTTTAAAGCCTTTGAATTTAAACTATGAGGAAATAAAAGCCCTAGAAGCATTCTTACACTCAATCACTGCATCGCCTGCTAGAGGCCCTCACCATAATTTTTATGACTATAAATAAGGAATAATATGTATTACAAATCTATGTTAGTTGCGGCTTTGTTAACCTTTTCAGATTTGGCACTTGCTAAGAATATAAACTTCGGCACTGAAGTTGATGCGGAAAACGTGACAAAAATTTCAACCATTATGGCACAGCCTGACAAATACCTAAGTTCGCCTGTAACAATAAAAGGTACTGTTGTAGGGGTATGTAAAAAGCGAGGCTGTTGGATGACTATTGCATCTGACAAACGTTTTGAAAATCTGCGAATTAAGGTTAGAGACGGCGACATGGTTTTCCCAATGAGTGCAAAAGGTAGTCAAGCTGTCGCAACCGGAAAGCTGAATAAAATCGAGTTTGACCTTGAGCGTACAAAGCAAATTAAAGCTCAGCAAGCCATTGCAAAGAATGAAGTGTTTGACCCGGCATCTGTTACTGAGCCGTTAGTTATATATCAATTAGTGCCTACTGGGGTTTCGATCCTTGATCAGTAAATTGAGAAACATTAATTGGTATCGTTTCAATAGAAGCCTACATCGAGATGTAGGCTATTTTTGTATTGGAATGGTTTTAGTTTTTGCTGTATCTGGTGTTGCGGTAAATCACAAGGACGACTGGAATCCAAACTATCAAGTAACACATAAACGGATCCAAGCTCCCGTTACTAAGTGGCATGAAATGAATGACGAGCTTTTACTTTCGCAAATATTTAATTTTCTCGATGAAGGTGATGAAGGGTTAGAGGTAAAAGCAACGTATTGGGCCTCACCGACCCAATTTAAAGTGTTTTTAAAAAGTGATGGTAATATCACGCTTAATCTAGATAATCACCAACTTATTTTTGAACATATTGAAGCTCGCCCAGTGTTTCAGGCTATAAATAGACTGCATTTAAATGAAACCCATAAAGCATGGATAGTTTTTTCAGATTTATTTGCTGGCTTGCTTATTTTTCTAGCAATAAGCGCATTATTCATGGTCAAAGGCAAATATAGTCCATGGGGGAGAAGAGCGATATTAGTCACCCTAGGTTTTATAATTCCCTTGGGCTTTATTTATTGGTGAAAAAAAGCCCCGCTAAATTAGCGGGGCTGAAAAACAGCTTCGTAATCTAAAAGGCTGAGAGCATCACTGACATCAGTTTTGCTCCCTGTTTTTTAGCATTCATGAGCCAAGGGGAAATCGCGTTTATTTTCTTATTTTTAATTGCTTGGCTTTTTATATGTGCATTAAACTCTGCTGAATTTTTAATTGAGCCATGCAAGCCAAGTAAGTTTAGCTGCATCAGGTAATCATCGGTATCACCTTCACCTAGTAGCTTTAATATTGCATTCTTACTTTCTAAATCAGCTTTCGTTAAAGTTGTCTCAGCACTAAAACTCTCAGCTCGTGCGTCAGATTTTGTTGCAGATAATGAAATCACATCACCGATCTGTGCATCGTACGGTAAGACGCAATTAAAGGTTATGCCTTCTTTTGCATAATCTAACTTTAATGTGTCGTACTGACAGGTATGTTGCACACTATAATTGTCTAAGTCGTTCATTGTACGGGGTGTGAATCCGAGCAATAACGGTGAGTGGTTCATAACTTTATATTGATTGCTGTATAAGATGATGAATATTATCTAGGAGTTTTGTTACATTAATATTACTAACTGGTCTTTTAAAGTGTCTTTACTCTAAGTGTATGATTTATTTGTTCCTAAATAAAATGAAAAGCACGATGTAAATTATTTTTGCACAAAGTGCATACAATAAAGGTTAATCTATTTAACAGGTTTGTAACTGTTTTTCGAATGATATTTGTATTATCGTAGTGTAATAGTTATGTCATCTAACCGTCTTTGTTGTGATGCTCTACTTTTACTACCGCTGGCATAGTTACTATCAACACTACCTAATCTGAAACGTTCAACAAGAAGATCTACTGAGCAATTTTGGCGTGTATTTAAGTTTTCATCTTTAAATATATCGAGTGTATCTAGATCAATGGTTAACTTACCGTCGTCTGTCACATTCTCAAATTTTTCAACATTATTTTGAGAACCACCATCTTTGAGTTTGCAAGAGGAGCTGAGCGTCACGTCTAGTTTGTCTACAGTACTATGATTAGACCACTCGATCACTAATTGTTCAGAATTAGAGAAAGATTGGCTTTTTTGTGGGGCAAGTATTTCAAAGGAGGCAGGCATACTAAGCGTATTCGTAAGGGTAACGTTGTCTTCTGAACGAACAAGCTTAACAACATATTGAGTATTTTCACTGTGTTCATCAAAGATGGCTCTATAATCAATATCAAATACATCGGTATGTTTTTCTAAGGTTTTAGTGTTGTTGCCTACACTTGCTTCTAGCTTATCTGAGCTTGATAGGCTTATATTATTACCAAATTCATCAGTTAAGTTTAGTTCGGCGATAACTCGGCTATCATCGCCGCCTGATGTGACATAAATATTTGACCATATGGCGCGAGTCTTGACGTTATCAGATTCAGTAGTTTCCGTTGAGCAGCCGCTAATAGCTGTTAAAGCGAATGGCAAAATGACATAGATAAATTTGCGCATTACCTTTCCTTTTTATCATTAAGAACAAGCAGAAGTTTCATCTTACAAACTTTCGATGAGTACGTTTCGATTTTAGTGTCAGACATTTACTGCTGTATATAAATTAATTGTAATAGAGTGTAGTGTTTGTGGTTTATTCAATTCAATCATCTTGCTGCGGCATAAATCCAGCAAGCTTTACCTGACGCTAATTGTGCTTCTACTCTCTGATAGTCATCAACTTCATATTCATCTGCTTGTTGTAATTCTGAATCTGTGATTAAAAATACAGTGCCATTAACCGTATCATCTTCATAGTCTGACTTAATTAGAATTGGGTGATATTCTTCGCCACTGCTCTTTATTACCGCTTCATCAGTGATTTTGACTTTACCAAGTTTGTAGCCAATCAATGTATCTTTTTGGCCTTCAAGTAAACGACCAAATGTATCAAGTTGAACTTGAGATTGCTGCAATGTGCCATAAGAAAAAAGTGATTGCATTTTAGTTACCAATACATAAAACAGTTTTTGATTGTACAAGAGTTAATTGAAATTTGAATTAAAAAATGAGCTTGTTAAAGATTTTGTGTTATGAATTTAAAACTTTAATTTAAGGTTCATAGCCCACCTCTTTAAAGTAACACCATAATTTATGATGGTAGACGTGACTTTATGTCGCTCACAAAAGCGCGGGAAAACCCGCGCCTGCAGATGTTAAATATTACTCGGTCGCCCCATATCACCCAGTTCGTAATCACAAACGCCAAGAGGAAAAACAGACTTCAATTGCTCGGTCAATTGAGCAATTCGATGAGAACCATACATGCCTTTTTCGACTGCTGTTTCAACATCAATTAAATGGCACTTAAAAATATCGCCAGCCCAAGGACCGCCTGATTCAATCCGGCTGGTACTGAACATCGGAAAACGTGACTGGCAAGCGCCGTCTGACTTTTGATTCCACTTTCCGTCAAACACGTCTTCGCCTTTTGCATAGGTACTGCCATCGGCTTCGAAGCAGGTATCGCCTAATTCCTGCGGTTTTGCCTCAATAACACTCAGGTCAGGGTTTCGTTTTAGGTTTAAAAGCCATTCATCTATCATGGCAAACGCAGCTATTGTTGGGTCATGATCTTTATGTGAGACCCAAATAATCTGATTTTTATGATCTCCATTGGCTTTATTTATTCTCAATCGGCTATAAAAAGAGGCCGACATATGATGCATGTCTAACTCATTTTCAAGGTAGTGTCTGGCATCAATAATAGGCAAATCAACTTTACCAATAAATACTTGGCCTGAACGATAGGCCGCCTCAATGGCTTCAAGGCTGGCGGTATGACGTTGGGCTGGTCCATGGTTTGCTTCATAAATATTTTCACTGCCCCAAAGGGAAAGCCAGAGCGGTTTGTGAGGACCAAACGGAGTAATGATGTGCTCGACTTGCATAGTCGGCTGCGATTTCCAAGCACCTATGTTGTAATTAATATCAAAAAACTCATCGATACTGATCTTATTCTCAAGAAGGGCATTTAAGCCATATTGCACTCCGACGTTATCCCAGGTTGAACGTCCAAAACCTTGCTTGTCTGTACCAAGCACATGCTTCATATCTTGCCAATAACTCCAATTATTTTGATCAACCACAGAGTCTGCAAATAAAGGTCTTAGAAAGCCCTGTTTAGGGTTGTTGATATATGCTGATAAACCAAAGTAGCCGTTTATACATTCACTGTTTCCGTCTGGGAAGCTTGGCACAAATCCGGCCATGAGTTGATTTAAAGGTTGTAGAAAACCAGCTCTTTGGGGAAAGCCATTAATGGCATTCATGCCTTCAATAAAGCGTCGTTTATCCCAATCTCGCCACGCATTTCTGTCATTAGCTCTAAAAGTAAAATAGTTGTTTAACAGGTCGCAATCCAATGCATAGGTGGTTTGGCTGATCATATCTGGATAACTATAAAGAGGCAGCAAGCCATCTAAAATGCCCGTACTGTTTTGGGCTATTAGGTATTGCGCAAGGCCACCACCTGAGCCGCCAACCCCCACCGTATAAATCGGCTCACCATACAAACTGGTGAACTGCTTTTTAACTCTGCGAGCAGTGTCCTCGGCTAGCAACATGTTATAGGTGTAACTGGTTTTGTTACCGCTGGAACTAATGATGGCATAGCCATCCAAGAGCTGATTAACTTGGCGTTGCATGACTTTATAGGTCTTTTGTCGGCCTTGCCTAAAACCAATACCTGAGCCGCCATTAAATTGATACACTAAGCGATTGTTCCACTGTGACTTTGCTAATCTATCCCCCACTTCTGTAGGCTTGATTGGCATAACAATGGTATAAATAAATCGATTAATCGTGCCTTGCTCCGCCCTAAAAAGTGCGCCTTGGTAGTTTTTGGCCTGCTCAATCGTCAATTTTTCGGGTTGTTTGTCAGCATTAATAGCAAAGTATTGTAAATGCGATTTGACGCCACAATCTTTGCTGAAACCCAAAAGTTCACCAGTTTCACTCGTCACTGGCACACCAAGGCCCTCTGTGTTATCAACCTCAGGCTGACCAACCTCTGAATCAACCGACATACAAAAGAAAGGGTATTGATTCGGTCCTGAATATAAATTGGTTGCTGGTCCGATTCCGTCAAGTGGAATTGGAAAGGGGTAAGTCTCTTCAGGGCGTTGATGTTCAGAAATATGGGGGTAAAAATCGATTAAATAGTTATCTTCTGCAGGTGCAATTGTTTTCACCTGTCTAGCAAGGAATGGATCTGGCGGGGTGAGTTGCTGCCATGCAATAAAGCCAATAATTGCGCTTAAGAGCCCACCAATAATTCCCAAAGTTAGTTTACTCATAACATCACCTTTGGATTATGGCGTTCAATATAAGTTTAGAAATAACTAAAGGAGTGCGTTGTTATTTGTTTGTTAATTAATCGGTTTTTATATTTAACGGCTTTTTGCTAGTATCTGAATTTAGAATTTTACTGTTACGAAAAGGAAGTGAGGGCATGAAGCCATTAATTAGTTCTTTCAAACAATTAGTTGAAAAAATGAAACAATTTTCCTGGTACAGCTTGGCTATGATGATTGTTTTTGTATTTGCAGGGCCAGAAATATTCGTTGCAATGGAATTAACTTTGATGGTCGAAGTAATGGGCGCATCAACTTTCTGTATGTTCTATTTGAGCGCCATTAAAGCCTACTTCGAACCTTACTTAAAGAAGTTAAAACCTTATTTTGAACGCTTTGCTCAATTTGAAGGGCACAGTTTTTTTGTTTTGGAATATAAGCAATATAAGCAAATGCCAAGTATGTTGGTGCATGCTGTGCCAGCAAATACTTTTCTGCTAGGCTTTCTAAGTATGATCACAGCTTTTGCCATACTGACAAAAATTGTTTAGCATTGGCACCAGTTAGTTCAATTGAGTTGTTATGTTTAAATTCATCGTTTCAATCATGCTGTTTTTAAGTTTAGTCGTTTTGCCATTTGGGCAAATGACCGCTTTTGCTGCCCATGAATGCGATATGACCATGATGACTCAAGACGGTATGCTGCACCATGCAATGGAACAAGACGAGATGTCAGAAGACGAAATGTCAGAAGACGAAATGTCAAAAGATGAATCAATGTTGTCAATGGCTTCGTCATCAAGCGAATCATCAATGGATTGTTGTAAAGTTGAATGTGTTTGTCCGATTAATGCCTGTCATGCTTTTACTTATGTGTCTCAGTCACTTCAAACACTTGGTTTTTTCTCTAGCATTGAGAAAATTCAAAACGCGCCGTTAACACCGTCAGCAGCAGCTATTTCTAACCTCTATCGCCCGCCGATTTTGCTTAACCTAGGATAAGTGCGCCCAAAATTTGGCGTGTATGTCCGATAATACCCATCCTCTTAATTGAGCAATCTATTTTAGACAATGAAGACTTGTCTATAACGAGGCGGAAATTTTGCTGTTTAGTTGTTCTAAATAAAAATTCTCAACGAAGTTAGCGTCAGTTTTAGTCCCTCAAAATGATTGAGTATTATTGAGAGTTGGTATGTTCACCTATTTTATTGTTTTTATTGTGATTAGGAGTGCAGGCGATGCGATTTTTTTCAAAGTTAATTTTTTCATTCACGTTATTTTTAAGCCTTTTTTCAAACAACAGTTTTGCACAAAGCAAAAGCATAGAGCTACTTGTTGCTAAAACCCCGACTTGTGGTTGTTGTACCTTGTGGTTAGATCATCTCACCTCCCAAAATATTAAGGCCGAAGGCAAAAACTTTTCACACTTGCAAATGAGCGAAATAAAAAGTCAATACGGCATTGAAGCAAGATATCGCTCATGTCATACCGCGGTACATGTCGACGGTTTTGCATTCGAAGGTCATATGCCTGCGAAATTCATTAAGCAATTTTTACAATCGCCACCTGAAAACGCCATTGGGTTAAGCGTACCAGCCATGCCACTTGGAACACCTGGTATGGAAGTTGATGAAAGGTTTCAAGCCTATAAAGTACTGTTGCTAAAAAAAGATGGCAGCTATGAAGTATTTGCTGAAGTAAGCAGTTATAAGGAGCAATTCTAATGTCGAAATTTACTATAAATGCCGTGTTGTTCAGTTTAGGTATTGCTGCTGGCAGTGCGGGTATGTACTTTTATGCGCAATCAAACGCAGACCATAGTGGTCATGTTGAGCAAAACAATGAAAAAAAACCGCTCTATTGGGTTGCGCCTATGGACTCAAATTATCGTCGAGACAAGCCTGGTAAATCTCCGATGGGTATGGATCTAATTCCTGTTTATGAAGAGTCTAATGGCGAAGATGAGCACGGGCCAGGGGCAATTAAAATCTCTCCCGAGGTGATAAATAACCTTGGCGTTCGAACTACACAAGTCACGCTAAGAGACATGACCCCAACTATTAATACGGTAGGTTATATTCAGTATGATGAAGATAATCTCGTGCATATTCACCCGCGAGTGTCAGGTTGGGTTGAACAATTATTCGTCAAAACAACTGGCCAAAAAGTTAAAAAAGGCCAAGCGCTTTATACCTTGTATTCTCCAGAGCTTGTAAACGCACAACAAGAATTTTTAATCGCTTTGCGTGGCACAGAGTTTGGTTTGATTGACGCGGCCAAGGCTAGATTAAGAGCACTTCATATTGACGATATTTTTATCGAACAGTTACAACAAGACAAAAAAGTCAGCCAGAACGTGACCTTTTATGCACCGCAAAATGGCGTGGTTGCTAACTTAAAAATTCGTGAAGGTTATTATGTACAGCCGGGTACAACCATGATGAGTATTGGCGATCTTAGCAATGTCTGGGTCGAAGCCGAAGTTTTTGAACGTGATGCTGCGTCTGTAACGGTGGGTTTGCCTGTGCATATGACCTTAGATTATCAGCCTGCTCGATCTTGGCATGGCGAAGTCGATTACATTTATCCAACGCTAGATGAAAAAAATCGCACGCTGCGTGTACGTCTACGTTTCGAAAACAAAGATGGCGCGCTCAAGCCAAACATGTATGCACAATTGCAGATAAGCGGTGTAGCAAAACAAGACAGCATTCTCACGCCCATTGAGTCAGTTATAAGAACAGGCAAACAAGACCGTGTGGTATTAGCTTTAGGTGATGGGCAGTTTAAATCCGTCGCTGTACAAATTGGCCAAGTATATCAAGAACAAATTGAAATATTAGAGGGATTAAATGAAGGTGATACCGTCGTTACATCTGCGCAATTCTTGATTGATTCTGAATCGAGTAAATCATCAGATTTTAAACGCATGGAATTTGCTGAAGTGCCAACTTCTGTGTGGGCTGAAGGGGTGGTAACCGCTAAATCAGACATAGAGCAAAGTGTGACAATCGACCATGCGCCAGTTGATGCATGGCAATGGCCACAAATGGTGATGGATTTTGGCGTACTTAACCAAGCCGACTTTGATGCGCTAGAAGTGGGCCACAGTTTACATTTTGAGATCACCAAACAAAGTGATGGCAGTTATCCGGTTTCAGCCATTCACATAATGGGTAAGGCTGAAGTCGCTGCGCCAGATACACAAGCCACCGTAAATGGTGTGATCAATGCCATTGATTTTGATGCTCGTGTTATCAATATCAGTCGCGAAGCCATTGAAAAGTGGGGTAGAGGGCCTGCTACCATGGACTTTGATGTAACAGATGGGTTGGATATTTCATCGTTTAAAGCGGGTGATAATATAGAGTTTACTTTTGATACCGCCCAAGACTTTAAAGTCATCGCTATCAAAAAAGTAGTCGATAAAAATGTCATGCAAGAAAGTGGTATGAAAATGCATGAACATAAACATAAACATAAACATAAACATAAACATAAACATACACATCACTAATAGCGAGGAGGCAATATGATCGCAGCAATTATTCGCTGGTCTATCAGTAACCGCTTCTTTGTGGTTTTGATGAGCTTAATTTTAGTTGGCGCAGGGTTGTTTTCGTTGAAGAACACCCCTGTTGATGCCATTCCCGATTTATCTGATGTACAGGTGATTATAAAAACCAGTTATCCGGGGCAATCACCGCAAGTAGTGCAAGATCAAGTGACATTCCCACTCACTACAGCCATGTTATCGGTACCGGGAGCACAAACGGTAAGGGGTTACTCCTTCTTTGGAGACTCTTACGTTTATATTATTTTTGACGATAAGACTGACTTGTACTGGGCGCGGTCAAGGGTGCTAGAGTATTTGAGCCAAGTAGCACCGAGCTTACCCAATAGTGCGAAGCCTCAGCTTGGTCCTGATGCCACTGGGGTTGGTTGGGTATATTTATATGCGTTGGTCGATAAAACAGGTAAGCATGACATTAGCCAACTGCGCAGTATTCAAGACTGGTTTTTAAAATACGAATTGCAATCTGTAGCTGGTGTCTCAGAAGTCGCCGCAGTTGGCGGTATGGTGAAACAGTATCAAGTTCAAGTCGACCCTGATAAGTTGCGTGCCTATGGTATTCCGTTAAATCATGTTCAAACAGCATTACAGCGGGGCAACCAAGAAACAGGCGCATCGGTGCTTGAAATGGCCGAAGCGGAATACATGGTAACCGCAACCGGTTATATCCAAAGTGTACAAGACATTCTGCAAATTCCACTTGGTGTGAATGAAAAAGGTGTGGCACTCACCATTGCAGATGTGGCCGTGGTCAATCTTGGCCCGCAAATGCGCCGTGGGGTTGCTGAGCTGAACGGCGAAGGCGAAGTTGTGGGCGGCGTTGTGGTTATGCGCTTTGGCGAAAATGCCAAAACCACTATTGATGGCGTGAAAGCTAAATTAGAATCGCTAAAAGCGGGATTGCCTGAGGGTGTTGAAATTGTCACTGTGTATGATCGCTCTGCTTTAATCGACAGAGCAGTCGATAATCTATGGGGTAAACTCACCGAAGAACTGATAGTTGTTGCTCTGATTTGCGCAGCCTTCCTGTTCCATTTACGCTCGTCAATTGTGGCAGTGATAAGCTTACCTATGGGCATTTTAGTCGCCTTTATCATCATGTATTTTCAAGGGATTAATGCCAACATCATGTCGTTAGGCGGCATTGCGATTGCCATTGGCGCGATGACAGATGGTGCCATAGTGATGATTGAAAATATGCATAAACATATGGAGAAGACCCCACTTACCGATGAAAACCGTTGGCAAGTGGTTGGCAAAGCCGCCAGTGAAGTAGGACCTGCGCTATTCTTTAGTTTACTTATCATTACCGTTAGCTTCTTACCTGTGTTTATTCTAGAAGCCCAAGAAGGGCGCATGTTTGCGCCGCTGGCGTATACTAAAACTTATGCTATGGCAGCTTCTGCTGGTTTAGCGATCATATTAGTGCCTGTGCTGATGGGTTATTTTATTCGCGGTAAGGTATTACCTGAGCGTAAAAACCCGCTTAATAGATTACTGATTGCGATTTATATGCCAGTTCTTAAAGGCGTTTTACGTTTTCCAAAAACCACAATCTTAGCGGCGATTGCAGTTACAGTAGTTGGCTTTTATCCACTAGATAAGATCGGCAGCGAGTTTATTCCACCTTTAGATGAAGGTGATTTAATGTATATGCCAACGACGTATCCAGGCATTTCAATTGGTAAAGCCAGAGAGCTGTTACAACAAACAGATAAGCTTATCCGTACGATCCCTGAGGTAGACAACGTGTTTGGTAAAGTGGGTCGTGCTGAAACCGCCACAGATCCTGCGCCGCTTACTATGATCGAAACCTTTATCCAATTAAAACCTAAATCACAGTGGCGCGAGGGTGTTACCACTGAGAGTTTGAAAAAAGAGCTCGATGCATTGGTGAAATTACCCGGTGTGACTAATGCCTGGGTTATGCCAATTAAAACGCGTATCGATATGCTTGCAACGGGTATTAAAACGCCTGTAGGCATAAAAATCGCTGGACCAGATCTCGATGTTATTCAAAATATTGGTCAACAACTCGAAACACTTTTACCTAAGCTTGAAGGTACAGCGTCTGTTTATTCAGAACGCGTTGCTGGTGGTCGTTATATCAAGGTTGATATCAATCGAATTAAAGCGGCCCGTTATGGTTTGAATATCGCCGATGTACAGCACGTAGTTGCAACGGCCATTGGCGGGATGAATGTAACCCAAACCGTTGAAGGGCAAGAGCGCTACCCAGTGAATTTACGATATCCGCAAGACTATCGAAACTCACCAGAGCAATTGGCTCGAATGCCGATGGTCACACCTACAGGCCAGCGTATTGCGTTGGGTGATGTGGCGCATGTTTATATCGAAAATGGTCCGCCGGGTATCAAGAGTGAAAACGCACGTTTAAATGGTTGGACTTATATTGATATTGAAGACATTGATGTCGGCAATTATGTTGAAAATGCCAAAGCATTACTTGCAAAAGATCTTGAACTTCCTGCCGGTTATTCAATTAATTGGGCGGGACAATATGAGTATATGGAGCGAGCAAAAGAAAAGCTGAGTTATGTTGTGCCATTAACGCTGGCCATTATTATCATCTTACTTTACCTAAACTTCAGGCGTTTGAGCGAAGTCGTGGTGATCATCGCAACATTGCCGATGGCGATGATCGGCGGCTTATGGCTCATGTATCTAGAAGGTTTTAATTTCTCAGTTGCAGTTGGCGTTGGCTTTATTGCCCTAGCAGGTGTTGCAGTAGAAATTGGCGTGATCATGTTGGTGTATTTGAATCAAGCACTGCAAGACTTAAAAGACGAACACCGAGTCAAAGGTGCAAACATTGAAAAAGCTGACTATTTAGAAGCGATTTTACATGGCGCAGGGTTACGTGTTCGCCCAGTGATGATGACAGTAGCAACAATTATTATTGGCTTGTTACCGATTTTATATGGTGATGGTACGGGCTCAGAAGTGATGAGTCGTATTGCAGCGCCTATGGTTGGCGGAATGTCGAGCGCTGTGCTGCTTACTTTGATTGTTTTACCAGCAGTTTATTGTTTAATGAAAGCGGGTGAGGTCAAAAAGTTTAATGAAAAGTTGAGTTAATAATTCATTGTTACCGCGTGTTTAGTTCGGTAGCACCGACTTTACGTCGGGTGAGAAGTTTTAAATTAAGACGCGAA
>CAYZOE010000020.1:12816-24516 GCA_964479805.1 uncultured Pseudoalteromonas sp.
TAAGTGTTATTCACAGAAAATGCAAAATGAATCCGCTACTAATAAAATACAGCAGCGAATTCACAATACTTATCAGTTAATTATTAAAACTGATAAGACACACTTAAACGTACATCACGGCCAGGCTCATACATACCTTTTAATGTTTCATAGCCCTCACCAAACTTACTAAAGTCGCCAACACTGCCATGGCTTCGGTATGTTTCGTTAAATAAGTTTTGAATCGAAAGGTCAAAACGTAACTGTTCACTTGGTTCATAACGTGCGTATACATCAACCAAGTTATAGCCAGCCTTGTCGATGCTACCTAGCTTATCAACCCAGCCTAACTCTAAAGAGCGGTGCATAACTTCGATATCATTTAAGTCAGCAACATACTTAAAATTAAAGCCTGTTTTGATGCTATCTGTTACTTCATAATTAAAGTTGACATTAAGTGCATCGCCGACTGCATTTCCTAATCCACCATATTCATAGGCATTAATATCTACATTATTGCGAATGACCTGCTTTTTGCCGCCTTCAACTGAACTATCAGGCCAGACGAATGGCATGTTATTTAATACAACATCGTTATGGTTGAAGCTGACTAATACATCGAATTGATTTGCTTGGTAGCCAGCAACAAGTTCTATACCTTTGCTTTCTAAGTCGCCAATATTTTCGTAGAAAACCCCTTCACGACCTTTGAATTTATCGAATACCACACTATTAATGGTGCTTTGATAAACAGATGCCTCAAATAGCCATGTGCCATCGTTGTATTCAAGGCCAAGTTCAATGTTTTCTACCTCTTCAGGCGCGAGTTTTGGGTTGTCGTTTACTTCACCTGCGGTGAATGCATCTGCAACTTGGCGGCCTCTTAAAGCTTCTGCATAGCCGATGCTTAATGTAATGTCTTCAGCTAATGTGTATTTAAAACCGATATTTTTACTAAAGCCGTCTTGCTTCTTAACTGAAAAGTCTTTGCTCTTTGTGACTGGATTGCCTTGTGCATCATATTCAACAACCCATTTGCCATCGACTTTAACCCAGTTTGCTTCAAGGCCTGTGTGTTCTAGCTCGTAGGCGTCATAACGTATACCAAAGCTCAGTAATAGGTCAGGTGTAATTTGCCAATGGTCTTGAGCATACAAACCAGTCACAGTTCCATCTTCGTTTGCTTTGCCGCCAAATGCCTCGTATGACTCAGAGTTAACTTCATCATTCTTTCGTTCAAAGCCGTAAGTTAGAACATGATCGCCTAGGTCACTGGTATTTCTAATATCGAAACCTGTGGTCTTAATACCTGCATTCCAAGTATAAAGCTCGCGCTTTAAAGAAGACTCCGTTGAGTAAAGTGTGGTTTCTAAATTGATGAATTCGTTTAAATACAGTGCATGGTTTAGTACTAAAGTTTCACGATCAGACCATGTTTTGAATAGCGGTGCGTCGATGGTCTGAACCCAGTTCGTTTGCTTACCGAACTCACCTTCTTCTTCGCGGGTTTCGTAACTTACTGTAAAAAATTGGTTGTCACTAATTGCTGCATCTACTTTTACAAAGCCTAGTGTTTGATCTGAGCCTGTTCCAGGGATCAAATCATCATTGCCATCTTCCATGTTGTCACGGCTGACATTCACATATGAGGCTAACACGTTTACTGAATCAGTAACGCGACCATATAATGCGACACTTTGCTTGTTGCCATCGTTAGAGAAAATACTTGCTTTCGCCAAGCCGCCAAACTGCTCATCCGTATTTAACAAATCGTTCGCAGTTTTTGTTTTAAAACGAATCGCACCACCGACTGCACCACTGCCAGCTGTTGCTTCACCTGCACCAGCTTGTACTTCAACACTTCGCAATAATTCTGGTTCGATTGATACACGACCGATATGGTGGAATAACGTACTGGTTTGTGGCGCACCATCAACTGTAATATTCATCATCGAGTCTTCTAAACCACGCACAAATACCTTTTGCACAATACCTAGTGAACCACCAACTGTAATAGATGGGGTCGCTCTAAAGATATCTTCTAAATCATTGGCTTGATAGTTATCGAGTTGCTCAGATGTAATTTCTGAGTTGGTAGTTGCACCTACAACGACAATTTTTTCAATGTCTTTGTTGTTAGTGTCTGCTTCATTAGCAATGGCTTGAGTACTCAATAAGCTAGCAATAAGGGTAGGTAGTATTTTTGTTTTGAACACAGGAGTCACTTTAAAGGTCATGGAACATCTCTAATTTCTGATATTTTCTAAATCAGAATTATTCCTATTTGCAATTGTGATTGGTAGCACTTTTACAACTGTTACATTTGCAACTTTGGAATGGTGATTTTAACGCTCAGACCACCACCACCTTGATTTATGGCATAAATATTTGCACCAACACTTAAAAGGTGGCGTTTAGCCAATGCTAAGCCTAAGCCAAAACTGTTACTTTCAGCCATTCTGCTGTCGTCGACTCTAAAAAAAGGTTCAAAGATTTTATCCAGCATGTGTTCAGGAATCCCAGGACCAGAATCATTGATTTCTAGTAGGTAATGATCTTGTTGTTTCTCTAGTCTTACCGACACAGTTTCTCTGTATGGAGTATATTTGAGTGCATTACGAAGTACATTTTCTATTGCAGGGCAGAGGGCTTTGTGGCTTGAATCAGAGATCAACGCAGAGTTCGGCAGTTCACTTGCGATGTACTTATTGGCAAACTCGAATCTAGCGTCTTCAATCAATACATCTATTAAATCAACTAACTCTACTTGCTCTTGCTTGATTTTGGGCTGCTCATTTTCAAGCCAAGCAAAGGTAAGGGTATTTTCAACAAGCTTCCTAATTTGCTTAGATTCCCTTTTAATTCTTTCTAGATGCTGCGCACTATTGCTCGAGTCAAAATTCTCAACGGCAATATCTAAGCGAGTTAATGGCGTTCTCAACTCATGAGATAAGTCAGCGATGAGTTGTCTTTGATTTTCGATCAGCTCTCCAATTCTTGATGCCATAGAATCAAATGTTTTGGCAAAATGAGATAGTTCATCATGTCGTTTTGAAAAGTACTGGCCCACTCGAACTGATAAGTCTCCCTTGCTGAATGCGAGTGTGGCATTGTCGAGGCGATGTAATGGCGTAATAATGTGTCTATATAGAATGAACGTAAGCAATATAAGTAGCATCATCGGAATGACGATCTGCAGTGCAAATTTTGTTGTTAACCAATGCTTACCCGGTCGCATTCGTTCGGGTAATCTAATTAAAAAACTGGCGCCATAATCTTGAAAAGGCAACTCCATTATCGGGTTATCAGAAAAGTAGAGGTGTATTTTCCAATCAATACTACGTCCAAAATGATAGTGGCCTACGATGTCTTTATCATAAGGTTTACCTGCAAATTGCTTTGCTTTAAAACCAACGACTGACACCCATACGTTTTCTTGTTGCTCTATTTCTTGAAGGTATTTTTCTAATTCAACAAAATCTTTTTGAACGTAATATGACTCAGCTTTGTCGCCCCAAGCCCTTAACTCAGCTCTGTGCTCAGCTTTAATAAAGCTCATTTTCTCTTCGGTTTTTAAAGTGATGGTGTGTACCAAGTAGAAAAATGTCACTATACCTGTTGCTAGAATAAAAAATAGCTTCCAGAAAATTTTACGTTTCATTTAAAACAGTATCCTTTGCCATGTACTGTTTGTAAGCGATCTCCTTGCCAGCCCGACTCATTCAGTTTGCGCCTTACACGGCTTAAATGCATATCTATGCTGCGGTCGTAAGCCCCCAGTTTTTTATTCAATACAGCTTCGTGCAACTCGGATTTTGGGATAATAACGCTCTGCTTACTCAGTAAATGCCACAATAATTTAAATTGGATGGGGGTAAAATCTAAAAGTACTTTATTAAGATGTACTTGTTGTGTGTTCACATTGATAGATAAGCCATCAAAGTACATATTCTCTTGGCTGATAATTTCTAAGTCGGGTTTGGCACGTCGCAAAAGGCTCTCAATACGAAGGAGTAACTCTTGGCTGTTAAAAGGTTTGGCGACATAGTCATCGGCTCCATGAGTAAATCCTAAAATACGTTCTTCTTCTGCGCCTTTGGCTGAAACCATGATCACAGGGATCTGACTTACTTTACGTAATTGCTGGAGTAAAGTGACGCCATCAAGTTTTGGCAACATTTTATCGAGTAGCACTAGGTGATATTGTTCAGATTTGGCTTTATCAAATCCATGCTCCCCATCAAAGCATTGTTCAACGAGGTAGCCTGCTTTTTTCAACAAGTCTGATAAATAATTGCTAAGTGTTATGTCATCTTCAATGAGGAGAATTGAGGTCATGGAATATATTATTGAAAATAGAAACTGTTACTATTTGCAATAGTAAGCTTATCAAAGGTCCGTGTAAATCACTATGTGCCTTTCTTGAATTAGTTTCAGAAAGAAGACCAAAAGTAAAAACTAGTATTTAAAACATAGTGTTAACATTTATATTTTAATGATTATAGGTGTGAGTTATCTAGATGCAATCAGAGAGCTTGCTCAGTTACATTGAGGTCGTTAGACTGATTGCGATTTTTACTACACAGGACAATGTTGTGGAATTAACAACCTGGCTAAGCTTAGCCACTATTTGCGCAATCGGCGCTATGTCACCGGGTCCGAGTTTGGCTGTTGTTTTACGTCACTCTCTATATAACAGTGCAGGGCATGGTATTGCTGCAAGTATTGCACATGGTGTTGGCGTTGGTATTTATGCCGCATTATCAATCGCAGGCTTGGCAAGTTTAATTACCCACTTTCCTATTGTGTTTCAGACACTAGTTTACGCTGGTGCGGCATATTTAGCCTATATGGGTTATAAAATCTTGACCAGTAAATCCTCGGGTTTAGATGTTGCTCAAGCGAGCGCAACGAGCTTTAAGCAAGCCGCACAAGATGGTTTTGCCATCGCTTTCTTAAACCCTAAACTAGCAATCTTCTTTATAGCTTTGTTTTCACAATTTATACAACCAGACGCCATGACATTGTCTGTCGCTGTATTAATGTGTGGCACAGTATTGGTTATTGATACTGCGTGGTATTTTTTTGTGTCGGTTGCCAGCGCAAAAGCGCGAGAGAAGTTTGATTTGACCAAGAAGCAAGCTGTGATAGACAAACTTCTAGGCACTGCGTTTTTATTGCTTGCTGCAAGGGTCTTGTACCAACAGTTGGTTGCCTAAAATGAAAACCGAGCATGTTAAATATGCTCGGTTATTTCGAGATTAAATTTTTAATTTTTAATCAGGGTAAGCTTCCATAATCTTTTTGACTTCATCCATATTCTTGACAAAAGTATCGACTAAGTCAGGATCAAAATGTTGTCCTTTTTCTTCTTCAAGTAGTTGCAAAACATCTTTAGATGGCCAAGCTTCTTTATAGCAGCGAGAATGTGACAGGGCATCGAATACATCTACAAGTGCTACAATCCGGCCATAGATATGAATTTCGTCACCTTTTAAACCATTCGGATAACCAAGCCCGTTAAACTTTTCGTGATGCTGACCAGCTACAATAGCTGCTGCTTTTAATGTTGGGCGTTTCGAGCGGGCAAAAATATCATGGCCAATATTCACATGGGTTTTCATCACCTCAAATTCTTCTTCGGTAAGCGTACCCGGTTTAAGCAATACAGAATCAGGAATAGCTACTTTGCCGACATCGTGCATAGGAGAGGCCATGTAGAGCTCTTGTGCTTGCTCTTCAGATAGGCCAATCCAAAGTGCTAGAGCGCGAGATAAATGCGCTACACGTCTCACATGATTAGCGGCTTCTTTTGAGCGACTTTCGACTACTTCGCCTAAGGTCTCAATGATTTCTGATTGCGTTTCAAAGATCTCTTTATCAAGCTCTAAATTATCAAAAGCAACAGAGATATTATTCGAAAAAAGCTCGAGTAACTTCTTATCTAATTCATCTATTCGATTAATACCCTCTAAGTAAATGAGGTTTTCTCCTGCATTAATTGTCTCGAAATAGCCGACAAAGCAATCATTCTCAATGACACTTTTACGGTTAGTACAAGCATTCTCAAGCATTGCTTGAATATTTTCAGGGGGTTCTACAAGATTGCCTTCTTTTGGACAATAAGCGCCAGTGCCAGCAAGAAATTGAAGTTCACCGTCGACTTTTCTTACAGCAAAGTTGTTTTTATTTTTTGCTATTGATTTATCTGCATGAAGCAGTGCTGCTATTTGTACTAGTAAGCCACTAGCAAATTCATGAATGGAACGGATACGGAACAAACTCGCTGTTGAGTCGATGACTCTCTCAAGACCCTCTCGATGGTTTTCAAGCTTCTTTCGAGCAAGTTCTATATCTTGAATGTCTCTAAAACCGCGTAATCCGGTATATACAACGGTAAAAAGTTTATCACTACTCAAGCTGGTTTTGTCTTTGTAATCATTTATATCATAGTTGGTGATTACCGCTCTTTCTGGTGCTTGACCAGGTTGACCCGTTCGTAAAATAATTCGTATAAAGTGGTTATCTAATTCTTCTCGGATAAACTTTGCCACTTTTAAACCAGCATCATCCGTTTCCATAACGACATCTAGTAAAACTAGCGCTATATCGTCTTGAACAGAGAGAATTTTCTTTGCTTCATCTCCACTGTATGCGCTAATAAATTCAAGACTTCTTTCGTCAAACTCGAACCGGTTCAGAGTTAATTTCGTTACAGCATGAATATCGGGTTCGTCATCAACGATTAAAACCTTCCATGGTGCTTTGTGCGCCTCTTTCGGCTTAGAAGATTTCTTAAATAAGCCCATTATCCTCACCTTTTGAGTTTACTTTAATATCAATAGGTACATTTATTATGAATTTTGTACCTTTATCTAAATCGCTTTCGACACTAATCGTGCCATGCATTTTTTGCCTAACTATGTTGAATACCACATTCATACCTAGGCCTGATCCTCCATTGGCACGATTAGTGGTGTAAAAAGGCTCAAATATTTTATTGATGGTTTCTTGAGTCATTCCTTTTCCATCATCAATAAACTCAAAAATTAACCTATCTTCTTCAGTATAGAAGTTTAATTCTACTTTTCCTTCTGACTGGGGAGCGTAAGCATGTATCAATGTATTCTGAATCAAGTTTGTGAAAATTTGCGCCCAAGAACCTGGGTAATTATTAATAATTAATGGAGCTGTTTTAGCGTTGATCTCAAAGGCAACCTTGCTTTGTTTAAGCTTGTTTCTGAGGCTAATCATGGTTTCATTTAAATATTGAATGATGTCAAACTGTCGAATTTCTTCGGCTGATTGATCAACTGCAACAAGTTTAAAGCTTCTAATTAAATCTGCTGCACGTTGTAAGCTGTTATTTATCGTACTAGATAATTCTTGAGATTCATTAATAAATCGAGTGAAATTATCTTCTTCTAGCTCACCCTCATCAAATAATCTGGCGACTTCTTTTACGGTTATTTGAAAGTGAGAAATGCCTGTTAAGCTGAGTCCAATTGGCGTATTTATTTCATGTGCAACACCAGCAACAAGCCTACCTAAAGCAGCCATTTTCTCTGATTCAATCAGTTGAGATTGTGTGTTTTTTAGCTCTGTGAGTGATTTAGCTAATGCTAATTCAGATTGGTGTCTGACTTCTATTTCATTTTCAAGTTGAGCGTGCTGCTCGTTAAGGTCAGTGATTGATTCTTGTAATTCTTGAGTTCTTTTATCTACAATTTTTTCAAGGTCTTTATTTTGTGCGTCCAAACTAGCAAATGCTTCAGAGGTTTTATTTATCATCGAATTAAGGGCAGATTGTAAAATACCTAGTTCATCTTTATGATTCTTTGCAACACTGATCATTGAATTGTCTAAATTATTAGGATTGATTTCGCATGCTTGTTTAGCTAGTTGTCCTAGTGGAGTCGTTAAGAGTATTTTAAAAGCAACTGAAATCAGTAAAAAAACGGCGGCTGTTTTTATCGCGGCATTGACACAAAGCATCACAATACTTTGTCGAATGCTATTAAAAATAAAATTGGTATTTGAGTAAAAGGTTACCTTTCCAATTTCAGTTATCGTGCCTTTGACAGAAATTGTCAGTGGAAATGTATGAGAAATAAGGGCATTGTCTTGAGATTTGTTATTTGAGGTAACTCCTATATTTACAATAGATTCATTTTGATCTGTGGTGATTATAATTCCAGTGATGTGAGGCAATCCTATAATGCTCTTTGCTTTTGTGCTAAGTTGTTCATAATCTAAGTTCAACAAATCAGAAGCTAGAATATGCTTAAATGTATTTTCAGAGGCTTCAAATACAGTGTAAACCTCCTCATGTGCATGACGATATTCAACGTAAATATGAATAGCTGTCACTATTAAAGTCAGCATTAAATAGATCGATAGAACAATACTGAGAAACTTAATTGATATAGATCTGACCAATTTTAACCCCAATAGCGACATTAAATATGTAGTTAACTGTATTAAATTTAGTCACGCTTATCGTGCTGGGCAAGTTTTGTTCAAATTAATGAAAGAGATACAAGTTTGCTAGGTTCATACTCGCTCTCGATTTATTGTTTGCAATTCTTAAAGTTTTAATTGAGCTTGTAGGTTGTGACTTTACTTGGCTGGCTATTTTCTATTTCTGTTATCTAGAGTGTTATCCGACACCATTGGGGTCCGATGAAGTAGACCTTAATTTGGTGATACTCATGATTACTTTATTGGACTATCAAAGTCAGTTTACAGCAAAATAAATAAACCTCTGTCGATTAATTTTTCTCCTTATATAATTTAAGGTAGAGCCTCTAAATTGGCGTACTTTCCTATATTCTTAAATAAAGAGCTGTTAATTTATCGAGTATTCGCAATTTACCTTCGTAATATTGAAGAGCTTTAAAAAGTAAAATATGTAAAAAATTTAAAAGGATTAGTTTGTGCCTAGGTGATTATTGGCCTGATAGCGGTATTATCTAGAGACAGGTTTAGATGTGCCAAGTAATATTCTATAAAAGGCCATGTTTAGACAAGCTCATGCTGGTTGTTTTAATGCGTTTTTTGGGATTATAAACTACAAAAATAGAAAGCTTTATAAACATCTGTCTGAGTTAAATAGTTCGTTTTTTTTCATTAGGTTAATTAAAATAGTTTAAAGGTAGTTATCTAAGTCTATGTCAATTTCTTCACAGTCAGCACGATATTTGGGTAAGCTAATATCGAGTCGAGTGTATTTACATTCTTCACTAATAATTTTTATAGTGCCATTTAGAGATTGTGTGATGATTAAATAAACGATATGCATACCTAACCCAACTTTGCCTTTAATTCGATCTGTGGTGTAAAAGGGTTCAAAAATCTGGTTTATCTCGTCTTTACAAATACCGGTGCCATTATCAGAAATAGACAAGTACAATTTATCGTCATCACTTTCTATCGCTATTTTTACTTGTTTGAGATCTTGCTTTACAAGCCCATGTTCGATTGCATTTTCAATAATGTTGCTTAGTGCTTGAGTGAGTAAATTGACATCAGTGTCTATCTCACATTCGTCTCCATCAATAATAAATTCGACATCTTGGTTTAATTCTGAAATAGGTAAATAAGCAAATTCAATCAGTGATTTAATTTCGACCCCTTTTTGCGGACTAACATTTAGAGAGCTATTTACTTGCTTAAATGTTTCAATCAAATTGACTGCTTTGTCGAGATTTCTATCTATTAGTAAGTCGGCTTCTTTGCAAGATGATATAAATTCTTTCAAATCGTCAGCACTTAACACGCCCTTTTTAAAGAGTTGCTCGAGATTTTCTAGAGAATATTTAGATAAACTATGGCTAGTGATAATTATGCCAAGTGGTGTGTTGATTTCATGCGCAACACCAGAAATCATTCTGCTCAGTGAGCTAATTTTTTCAGCTTCAATTAATTTTCTTTGATTAACCGATATAATTTCTGCCATCTCATTAAATGTCTTTGCTAAGTCACCAAATTCATCTTTAGATAGGTCATCAATCCGAGTATCTAAATCTCCTTTGGCTAATGTCATCGCTTTTTGTGAGTAATCTCTCAAAGTTGCTTTAAGCTGAAGATAAATGCCATAAACAAAATAAATTACAACCAGATATAACAAGAGTGTGACAACTAGCAATGCAAAAAATTTAAACCTTTGCTCAGCGCATCGAATCTCTAAACGCGTTTCAACATACTCTAAAACTTGAGCGTCAAACTTACGCATTCTGTTTATTTCACTCGAATAAAAATCCAAATATTCTCTCCAAGTTGGAAGTGTATCTGGCTCATCCAATATTTGTTCATAAGTGTAATTTAGCAGTTTTTGCGAACTGTTTAGCTGCTCTTGCAGGCCATTTTTAATGTTAAAATCTTTATTGAGGTACACAGAGATGTGAGTAGATGCGTAATTATTTAATGCTATGTTGTCTTCTGCTTGAGCCGCGAACTTTTCTAACGTGTGATATGTGTAACTATCGATACTGGGCATACTCAGAGCATAAGCCCCTGTAGCACGAAGAAAGCCGATATTTTTATAAATTTTAGGTGTTTCATTAACAAAGTTGTTGATAAGGTAGAAATTGACAGGGTTATCGTCATGAATAAGGGCACTTTCAAATGTGATGATCTTTGCCAAAAGTTGAAGCTCAAGTACCACTTTATCAAAATGAAGAAACTGTGATTCAATCCCTCCACGCATAATCGCTTTGCTTTGATTCGATTGCTGCCACTCAGCTTTGACATTTTCAATTTGTGTTCGGATCATATTACTGTTTGTTTGTTGCTCAGATAAGCTAGTGGACAACAATTTAATTTTCTCTGTTATTACTTCTTTTTCTTTTGAAACGAATTTAATTAAATGTTCATCTAAATTCACTTCTTGTAAAACAGCATGATCTCGAAAATCCTGTATTTGATAAATGGTGGTGATGAGTGTCTCAAGAGAATTGACGCCGTGTATTTCTTTTTGAGTTTTTTGAATATTTTTATTGGTATCGATTAAAAGAACAATCAACAGAAACAGTAAAGGAATAGAGAGCATGGCAATGATAGCCATAAACTTATGAGCAAATGACATTTGCTTACTGACATTAATTGCAATATCAAAAAAGCGATTTTTCACAATAAATTCGTATAAAGTTATTAGCTAATTCTAAAAGCATAGGTCAGTTATAAATAGTTTCAACACAGTTTTTATAACCACAGTTGAGAAGAAAATAATATTTTGATAGGCGATTAACTAAATTGTGCTTCAATACACTCAACTAATGCTTTTAACCCTTTCCCTTTATTTACTACTTTCCAGGCAATATGTAATGATTGCGGTACTGATGGCTCTGCCAAGGTGAGTGTTTTTAATGTACCTGATTTAATCTGAGCACCTATTTGATCAATTGGTAAAAAGCCAACACCGACACCTGCCTCAATGGCGCAGATTTTCTGTTGTAAATTGCTAACGTATAAATGCTTTGAGCCTTCAATGATGTTTGAGGACTTTGCAATGACATTTCGGCTGGAATCGTGCACAACCACAGTGCGATATCTAAAAATGTCAGATGACTCTATCGTTCTGCTTAGCTCATGAAGCGGGTGCTCTGTCGCTGCAACAAAGACACTATGGTACTCAGTCAGCGTCTTTGCTCGTATACCTTGCTGCGCTGGAATAGGATCTGATGCACCGATCACCAAATCAACTTCATCTTCTATTAATGC
>CAYZOE010000020.1:24616-51539 GCA_964479805.1 uncultured Pseudoalteromonas sp.
CCTTGGCGCACAAATAAAGTCACACCCAGCTGTTCTTCAAGCTTTTGCACAATATACGAAATCGCTGATGGAACTTTATTAAGTTGCTCAGCAGCACTGGCAAAACTGCCACGTTGGTCAATGGCATCGAGTACCAGTAAGGCTTCTAATGTAAGAGGGGAGTGCTGCATATCAGTAATAAAAACATTCAAAATTATTGTTCAAATATTTTGAACTAACTTATCAAATTCTGCCAGTTATTTGTTTGCTAATGCTTACCTATAATGAACTCACTCCTTCAGAGAAACACTGAAAACATAATTAACTAAATTTAAGAGAGCAGCAAGAATGAATACATCAACTGTACTAAACGTATTAAAAACTAACGATCAGTTATCAGCTTTACCACTTCGCGTAGTCGCAGGTATTTTATTTATTGCCCATGGCGCGCAAAAGTTATTTGCATGGTTCGGAGGCTATGGCCTTGAAGGCACTGGGCAGTGGATGGAGTCAATCGGCTTAGCGCCGGGTTATTTAATGGCACTCATGGCGGGAAGTGCAGAATTCTTCGGCGGGATATTTTTATTAGTCGGCTTACTTACTAGACCAGCCGCTGTGGCACTTGCTTTTACTATGTTAGTGGCCATTTTTGCAGTGCATTTCCAGAACGGTTTATTTATGTCGAACAATGGGTATGAATTTGCTTTGTCACTTTTTGCAATGAGTGCTGCATTGGTATTCCAAGGGGGTGGTAAGTTTTCGCTAGACCGTATTTTAACGTCTAAGTTGGCGAGCCAAGCTAACCCGCAGCTTCAATCTGCTAGCAACTAAAATCGAAATATAAATTAAAAAAGTTTTTAAAACGCAGAAATCAAATTAAAGAAGTTACTGCTAATAAGTGACTTCTTTCTAGCAAAATATTTAAAGCATTAAGAGGAATTTATTATGGGTTTATTACAAAACGGCAAATGGGTTGATAAGTGGTATGACACCAAAGAAAGTAAGGGCGCATTTAAACGCCAAGACAGTAAATTTCGAAACACAATTAGCACAGATAGCAATAACCCTTATCAACCTGAAGTAGGCCGTTATCACCTTTATGTTTCTTTAGCGTGTCCTTGGGCGCACCGCACATTGATTTTAAGAGCATTGAAAGGGCTTGAGCCTTTAATTGATGTCACCGTTGTACAAGCACAAATGCTTGAAAATGGCTGGGAGTTTGATGATGACAAAGACCCGCTTTATGGCTTTAAATATGCGTATGAGCTGTATTTAAAATCAGAACCTAGTTATGAAGGTCGCGTGACTGTTCCAATTCTTTGGGATAAAAAAACACAAACCATAGTTAACAACGAATCCGCCGAGATTATTCGTATTTTTAATACTGCGTTTAATCAACTAACTGGCAACACCGATGATTACAGTCCAGAAGGTTTATTATCTGAGATTGATAAAATGAACGCGCGCATTTACGAGACTATTAACAACGGCGTGTATAAAGCAGGTTTTGCAACGACACAAGAGGCTTATAACACAGCGTATGACGCATTATTCGAAAGTCTAGATTGGCTAGAGGACCATTTAAGTAAAAACCGTTATTTAGTCGGCGAGCAAATTACCGAAGCTGATTGGCGTTTGTTTACCACACTCATACGTTTTGATGCTGTATATTTTGGTCATTTCAAATGTAATCGTACTCAACTTACAGATTTCGAAAATATCAGTAATTATATTCGTGAGTTGTATCAGGTACCAGGCGTGAGTAATACAGTCGATATTGAATACACAAAAGCGCATTACTACGCGAGCCACAAGACCATTAACCCAACGGGAGTAATTCCAAACGGTCCAGAGTTAGATTTTAACGTGCCACATAATCGTGGAAGGCTGTAAGTTATGACTTCTAGTCATAATAAAAAGCTTAAAAAAAGTGGGATGTTGAAACTAAAAATAGAATGTCAATTTACGAGGTTTTACCATTAGCCTTTAGGCCAATTGTTACAATAAATTGGCTATTTATGGAGTGAATAGAGTTAGTGACGCCAAACCTATGACATAGCTTATCAATAAGTGTTAGACCAATACAAAAATGGTCTTCTGCACTTACTGGTTTGCTTTCATCAAACAAGTTTTTAAAACTAATAGCTGTTTCTGAGATCTCAATATTCAGCATAATTTTGCCTTGTTCTTTTTTACCGTGCTCAATCGTATTATTAACTAAATTAAAAACAATAAAGTCAAACACCACTTCGGGCATGGGTAAGTTTAATGTGTTATGCGTAACCGTAGTAATGGCTAATGCGTGTTCACGATAAGTATTTTCTAAATCCACTTTTAAGCCGTTTAAACATTGGTTGACCTGAGTCTGGACTGTTGACCTTGTATCTGATGTTAACCAAAGTAATGCTTCTCCTATGCGATGCATTCGACTAATCGAATCTGTTAAACGCCGGTATACGTCTTGCTTTTTCAATTCAGGATTTTTAAGCGCAATTAATTCAACTGCATGTGTCATTATTTGAAGTGGTGTGCGAAGCTCATGGCTGATCCCTTTATTAAAGGTAATTTGTTGTTCTACTGAATTTTCTTTTTGCTCTAATGCCATTGCTAATTCATCGGCAATTTGTTTTATATCAGTTTCACGAATACTTTGATTGAACGCTCTTAAAGATTCAGCTTGGCGATCAGCGGTAAAAAATTGTTCTTTGAGCTGTGAAAAGGGTTTCAGCGCGCGTTTTGCAATGAGTCTTGAGATCAAAAAAGCGACTAATAAAAATGGGAAAAATGCTTGTAATTGTAGCTTTAAAATATTTTCTAGTCGTTCTTCTGAAATTATAAATTGTGTACTGTTCATTAACAGCACTTTTCCATCGGTAATCATGAAATGAAAATATTGATCGCCTATCTCAAATTCACCGAAACTTTCATTAAGCTCAGAAAGTTGTTCTTTGGTAGCATAGGGGTAACCTAGGTCGATCAACCGGTCAACACTTATTTCTTCTACACTAGCGTTAAATTGCAATTTATTTTGACTCACATTACGCAAAATATTGTGTAGCATTTTGTCTTCATGAGAAAGAGTCACAAAAAAGGTCATGAAACCAATAATCAAAAACAAACTAACCGAAAACAGGGTGAGCCACAGAGTTACTCGACCCGCAAGTGTAGGTTTAAGGCTCCACATCAAATTTGTATCCCACCCCTTTGACGGTATGCACAAGTTCTTGATTAAAATTAGCTTTTAATTGTTTTCGTAAGGCATAAACATTTGCGCGCAAAGGATTACTCTGTGGTGTATCATCTGGCCATAAAGCATCAATTAGGTGCGATGATTGCACTGCTTTCGGTGAAGATTCCATCATCATTTTAAGCAAAACAAATCCAATAGTGTGAAGTTGCATACTCCTACCATCACTATGATTCAAGGTTTTAGAATTAATATCCAAACAAAATTCCTGAACGCAATGAGTAAAGCTCGAAATATTCGACACTCTACTAAGCGCGACTTTAATACGGGCGTTTAGCTCAGCGAGGGTAAATGGCTTTCTTAGGTAGTCCCATGCACCTGCTTGAAAACCTTTGAGTACATCCTCATCATTTTGATTAGCAGACATCATAATAACAGGCAAGCTTGCGAGGTGGTCACCTAAGAGACCCTTGCATATTTCATAACCACTAATATGTGGTAAATTAATATCAAGTAAAATTAAGTCATATCGGCTTTGACTTATCAACGTTTGTGCTTGTGATCCTGTATAGGCAAAATCCAACTTATGCCCCAGTACTTCAAGGAACTCTCCTATGCCTTTGGCGATATCTATATCGTCTTCCACTACCAGTATATTTGCCATTTATGAAAGCCTAATTTTTTGCATCTGCACAGTGTAATGTGCCACGTGTAAAATGTATGTAAAACCAAACATAAAGTTTATAGCAAGCAATAAAGTATGTAGTAAACATGCACTCATTTTATCTATCTGTCTATTTTACATTGATTTTACACGCCTGTTTTAAAGTTCAGTAATCTTAAACAGCATAGTGGGTTTCAATGTGCTAACTATTAAAAACCTTAATAAGTGTTATGAAAATGGTGTTCACGCCCTGAAAGATATTTCAATTACTATTGATAGGGGATTGTTTGGTTTATTGGGACCAAATGGTGCTGGTAAATCAAGCTTTATGCGAACCTTGGCCACACTGCAACGGCCTGACTCAGGAACTATCATATTTGATGGTATTGATGTACTTGCAAAGCCAGAACAGTTAAAAAAGGTCTTGGGTTATTTACCGCAGGAGTTCGGTGTATATCCGCGCGTAACGGCTTACGAATTACTTGATTACCTTGCAGTAATGAAAGGCATAACAAATAGCAAACTACGAAAAGAGCAAGTGTTAGCTCTGCTGGCAAAAACCAACTTATATGAACAAAAAGATAATAATCTGGCCAACTTTTCAGGTGGTATGAAACGTCGATTTGGCATTGCACAAGCGCTATTGGGCTCACCAAAACTGATCATGGTAGACGAGCCAACTGCTGGGCTTGACCCCCAAGAGCGTAACCGATTTTATAATTTATTGTCTGAAGTAGGTAAAGACATAGTATTAATTTTGTCTACTCACATAATTGAGGATGTGCAAGCACTATGTAGCAATATAGGGGTTATCAACCAAGGGCAAATGTTAGCTCAAGCTACACCCAACCACTTACTCCATAGTCTTAAGGATAGAGTATGGTGTAAAAATGTTGATAGCCAACAAGCGGAGCGAGATTTTACCGGTCAGCTGCTTTTAACAAAAAACCAAGGTCATACAACGCGAGTTCATGTTTATTCTCAGAGACAACCTGGTGTAGGGTTTGAGCAAACAGTGCCAGACCTTGAAGATGCCTATTTTCATTTGCTGAATCAAGATACTCAGCAAGCTGGCAAGAGGTAGTGGGTATGTTCTGGCAGTTATTAAAATTTGAGATGCGTTTTCAAAGTCGGCAGTTGTCTTATTGGTTCGCCTTGTTAATGCTTGCATCGATTGGTTTTATACTCTGCGGTCGCCAAGTATACAGCGTCAATGTCTTAGCATTATCGGCGCAAAATCTAACTTATGCAGTGGTTTTACTGTGTCAAATTTCTATATTCGCGATTGCATTATTCACTTCAAATGCAGCGTTACGAGATCACCAATATGATTTCTATGCCTTTGTTGAGACAAAACCAACCTCAAACACAGTCATAGTTTTAAGCCGTTTTATTAGCCTGAATGTAATGGGGTGGTTGATTGTGCTGGTTTCAGTGAGCGCCATGTTACTGCCAGTGTTGCTAACTGATTACGAAACAGACATTTTAGGTGCATTCAATGTACTTAATATACTATGGCCATTACTGGTTATTGTATTGCCTAGTACCTTCTTTATAACCTCCATTTTGTATGTGTGCGCACATCTTTCAAAGTCGACAATTATGACTTTTGCAGCGAGTGTTACTCTTTATGCTTGCTATATTTTGTCTTCTGCGCTTCTCGATTCACCTATGTTTGTTACGTCGACGCCGATAATACGTGATGAAATCAATCTCGCTAGTCTACTAGATCCATTCGCTTTAGCACCTTTCTTAGAGCAAACTAAGTCGCTTACAGAGCATGAGCTGAATTCATATCTTGTCTCATTTGAAGGTAACTTTTTATATAACCGTATTCTCTGGTTTGTCATATCAGTATTACTTTTATTAAAAATTATTAAATTTGCCCAGCAAAGAGGAAGGAGTGATTATAAAGATGAGAAAAAAAGCAATAGATTTATTCTCAAGAAAGCTGCTAAAAGTCTTATATCCAAAGCCGAATATCAGCCTGTAGCACCTGCTTTTTCTGCAAGGTTAGCATTTCAATCTGAGGTGTTACTGGCACTAAAGATCATTTTTAAAAGTAAAATCTTTTGTTTATTAATGCTTTTAGTTTCAATACTAGTAATGGCATTGATAATCAATGGATTACATCATCATCCATTTGTTGGAGAACAATTACCATTCACTAGCATAATGATGGCTAATGTAAAAAAACCGCTTGAGATAGTTGGCTTATTTATGATGGTCTTCTTTAGTGGTGAACTCGTATGGCTTGCACGCGAGCATAAATTTGATGGGGTGCTAAACGCAACGTCAACGCCGAGATACATTTACTACTTTGCTAAAGTTACTGTGCTTGCCAGCCTAATCATACTAATGATAAGCATGCAGCTCGCACTTGTGATTAGTTATCAATGGAGTCAGGGCTTTTATGCTGATGACAAAGCAATTTTGTTATCACTGTTAGTACTAAATGGTCTGCCTCTCTTATTGGTCGCGCTATTGAGCTTATCGATTCAAAGTATTGTTGATAACAAATATACTGGATTTGCCATTGTGGGTGCCGTCATCATTTTTTATCAAAGTGACCTCGCCAGTATGCTGAGTGTAGATCATTACTTACTAAGATTTGCACAAACAGGACCTCATTTTTATAGTGACTTTTCTGGATACGACTTCTATTTGAAAAGTACTTTCTGGTTTTCTTTGTATTGGCTCTGTTTTTCAATTTTGATTGCAATTATCGCTTATGGTTTATCAAAACGAGCTATCAGTGAATCTCTTCATACAGCCGCTATGCGCCTACCTGTGTTATTGGGAAAAAAAGGAATGTATGCCGCCCTAGGAGCCTTGATGATGACGCTGTCCAGTGCAGGCTATATTTACTACAACACGAATATACTGAATCAGTATTACACTGCTGAAGATCATCAGCAATACCTGCTCAATTATGAGCAACAGTTAGCGGCATTTAAGAATATGCCGTCGCCCAAAATTACTGACATGAACCTAGATGTTGCATTTTATCCATCAAAACACAAGGTAACAGTAAACGGGCTGTATGTGCTTAATAACCCTCATGATGAACCGATTAGTCATTTTTTAGTGACCTTACCGCAAAACGATCAAAGTTTTACAGTCGAGATTAAACAGTCACATCGAATACAGAAAAAAACACCGTTAAATGTGCAGGAAATCATACTTGCTAAACCTTTATTGCCAGGTCAGCAGCTTGATTTTACTTTTACCACAAGCATCGAGAAAAAGGGGTTTAAAAACGCAGACTATGATATTTCATTGCTTAAAAATGGTATTTACTTCCATAGCTCTCACTTACTGCCCTTTATTGGTTATGACGCAAGTTTTGAAATAAGAGACAACAAAGAGCGCAAACATCAGAAGTTAGCGAAGCGTGAACAGGTAGAAAAATTGATAACAAATAAGCAATACGATCGCCATGGTAATGAATATGATGCTGGTTGGATAAACTATCGTGCAACGGTATCAACAGAGCAAGGTCAAACACCTATAGCTTCAGGCATGTTAGAGCGCAGTTGGTCTGAAGGAAAACGAGTTTATGCTGAATATTCTGTTGATCACAAAATTTCAAATTTTTTGGCCTTCATGTCAGCCGCATATGAGACAAAAACTATCATGGCGGGAGCGGTAAAACTCAATGCTTTCTATCATAAAACCCATGATGACAATATCAATCACTTATTAAATGTCACCAAGCGCTCACTCGATTATTTTGAGAATGCCTTTGGTCCATATCCAATGCCTGAGCTTAACTTAGTAGAAATTCCAAATCGCGCGTTTGCGAGAGCTTATGCTGGCACGGTTGTTTTCTCAGAGCATGTTGGTTTCAAGGAGGACTTATCAATCGGTTCAGGTATTGATCATTTTGCACGTTTAATTGCCCATGAAGTATCGCATCTGTGGTGGGGCCATCAACTCGCGGCGGCAAAAACAGAGGGTGAAGTACTATTAATTGAATCACTTGCACAATACTCGGCAGTATTGGTTATTAAAGAACTATACGGAGAGGAGGCTGCCAATCAAATGGCCGCTGAATCTATGGTTAAATACTTAAATAATAGAAGTCATGACATTCAGGGTGAAACACCCTTATACAAAATAAAGAGTCAGAGATACCTGCGCTACGATAAAGGGCTTGTGGTATTTAATGCGATCCGTCATTTAATTGGAGAATCGTCATTAAATAATGCGCTTAAACAATTAATGCAAAGCAAAGGAAATATCGATCGCGATTATGCTACAAGCTTAGATTTGATAAACATGATTAAACAACACGCTGATCAGTCTTCGTATGCTCTTATAGATGAATGGCTGAAACAGATAGTGACTTATGACTTAGCCATTGACGATGCCAGTGTCAGACAAGTAAACAATGATGAGTATCTGGTGAGTGTTGAACTTAGTGGCTATCAAAAATTTCACGAACTAGATAACACTGAAACAACGCCCTTTAATCATGAAGTTGAGTTGGCACTTTATAGTGCTACGCAGCAGCCGATTGATTTTACCAATCGGATAGTGCGCTTTGAGAATGGCAAACAAACACTAACCTTTAATGTAAAAACATTACCAGAGTCTTTGATTTTGGATCCACGTTATATGTTTGTTGATCACAACCGTCTAGATAACCACATTCAACTTGAAATGAAGCGATAAACAACCGTTTAAAATGACAATTGAGGAATTAATAATGTTAAAAAATACAAGTTCAAGATTATGTTTATCAACTTTTTTATGGTTGGGAATAAGTACACATACCTTCGCATCGGAAAAGCAGCAAGCAGATTATCAACCAACATTAGCAGCAGTAAAAAAACAATTAAAAGAAATTAACTGGCACTCATTACATGATAGTGAAAATTGGGCCTATACCGTTGAAACACGCCTTGATAATGGCAATACAGGCCCTGAAATTCAACAGACAAAACAACGTTTCGATCCGAGCTACCCTTTGTCACAGCAATGGCAACTGCTAGAGGCTGGATTTGCTAAGCCATCAAAGGCGAGGCTCGAACAGCATAAAATGACCATGCAAGAAATTTCAAAGGACAATTCGCCCACCCCCATTGGAGAAGTTGATATTGTCGATTTGAGCACTTTATTGCCTCTTGATAGTAACGCAGATCAGGCCCAGTTTTCGTTTAATCCAAGACTCATGATGTTTGATGAACACATAAATCAATTATTTGAAGGCATACTAATTTTTGACAACAAGCAGCAACACATTACTTATTTACATATAAAGTCAAAAGAGAGTTTTTCGCCAAAGTTATCATTTACCGTAGAGAGCTATTCACTGAATATTAAGATAGCGAAGGATAATGAAGAATTGCACGTAGTTAACATTCAGAGTGAAAAGTCAGGCAGTGCTTTTTATTTTAAAAATTTTGATGAAAAAAGTGTTCGTAGTTTCAGTCAGTTTGAGCGTGTAAACTAAATCTATTGTGTGGCATAAGAATACGAACGGCTCTAGGGTTATCAGGTGCTTTTTTATAAGCCACAGCAAGCATAAGCATATGACACCTTATTTCGAGTTTGAAGATCAATTGTAAGCTGTAAAAGCCATTTCTTTATTTAAGTTAGAACAAATTTTGCAAGCGAGAAGGTGGGTAAAGACTATCGACTCGCTGGTTAAATATAGCAAAAGCAACTGAAACTATTTAATAGATAACTCACTATTTGAATGTTTAAACCATTACTTATCGGGTTACTTGAGTCAGCGTATGTATTTTCATTCGAATGTTAAGGTTCTCAGCTGTTTTGCGCTGTTAACCTTTCTTCTTGTGTATGAGCGATTACATACATTCTTTATGGGACATGAGCTATGAAGCAGATTTAAGGGTTAAAAGTACATACAACTCTAAAAATAAATAAATATTCATATCAGGATATTTCATTATTAAATTGCGTTGCAAAATGCACAAGCTAAACGTCTAAAAAACATCAAGATGCTGATTATTATGGTTTAATTGTTAGGCTTAACCCTTGCATATCATTGTTATATTTTTAATCAGGAGCAATGTTATGCGTGCAATATTTTTAGTGGTCGTACTAATATATTTAACAGCTTGCGGCGGTGGAGGCGATGAAAGTAGTCCAGCTCCAGCTCAACAAGTTCAACCATTAGATTCGTCTTCTAATGACTCTTCGGATAACACATCAACTGAAAGTGACACATCAAACGATGATGACGATTCATCGTCAGATGATCACAGTGCCGACATCTCACTATCAAATTTAATTATTCCAGCACAATTTGACTGGGCGACATCAGATACCAAAGAGGTGTCTCTCAACGTTGTGAGCTCAATTACTCAAATTGAAACTATTAACGCATACAGCCAAGCGACAATCGAAGGTGCACCAATAGGTGGTAAGCACTTTGTAAAAGTAGAAGCGCTTGACTCAAATGAGAATGTCGTCAGTACCCCTCTAAAAAGTCTTACCTCTCGTGCAGGTAAAGTCAGTACGGTAATGAAGCTACCACCAACGGTAACTGAGATCCGAGTTTCTGCCAAAGCGAATGGCAAAGATTGTTCAAAGCGTGTTGCTGTGACTGAATTAAAAACATCGCTCAATATTGAATGTGACATTCCAGTTGCCTCTGATGAGGAGAACTCAAAATGAAAAAGCATGTATCAATTATCACAATGGCATTCGTAAGCTTGGCAGCCAATTCAGACCCAAGTTCACAAACGACAGTAGACAATGGCGATGGCACTTTTACTTACACCCAAAGAGTAGATGGAAGCAGTAGCCCACCGCATTATACAGCACCAAGTGGCTATGGTTTTGATCAATACTCTTGGTTCGATGAAGACTATGGCTGGCAGCATAACTTTAGTGAGTGGAACGCGAGTCGGTTACAAATTTTGAGTGCGACTATGCTCATTAGAGGTTGGGATGTTGATTCTGAGACATTTCATGGAACTAGTGGCGAATATGACGGTATTTCAGTTGATGGGGTTGATTTAAACCCTGGGCTTTTGCAAGGCCAAAATGGGGAATGGTCAGAAACAAACTTTACAGTTCCAATCTCAAATATTACTGACGATGGTTTAATTAATGTTTTTCTAGATATAGACATGAATCATACATCTAGGACATGGGCAACAACCTTAGACTATAGCTTACTCACCATTACTTACATCTTCACAGAAAATAATGCACCAAACACGCCTGAGCTAGTTGGTATACCTGCAGGCTGTGTTGATAGCACATCAGATCTTAGTGTAAATATTGGCAACACAGCTAGTGCAGATCCTGACGGCGACCCCGTCACTTATGTATATAGATGGTATGTTGATGTGGGCCAGGGTTATTTAATTGATGACGAGTTTGCTGGCAAAACCAACCATTCAGGTAATACGGTTTTAGCGTCGGAAGTACTTGATAATGAAACATGGCGTGTAGAAGTTATTGCAGTCGATAATGGTGGCTTGAGTAGCGACCCTGTTGTTTATACTTGGAACAAAGTAAACGATTGTGATGGTGATGGCGTTAATGACGACAATGATGATTATCCAGATGACCCAGAAAGAGCATTTAATAATGAATCAACACCGGGTACTTTAATTTTCGAGGATAATTGGCCTGCTAAAGGCGACTTTGATCTAAATGATTTTGTTCTAACTCATGCATTTAATGTTATTACCAATGCAAGCAATGAAGTTAAAGAAGTTACCATGACCGCCGCAATACAAGGCAGAGGTGCAAGTAGAGCAAATGGTTTTGCCATTGCCATGCCAGGTACGACTGATGCAAATGTTGCAGAAGCCAGCTTTAGCATAGCCGGAGTTGATAGCACTTTAACCGCTGAAGCAGGGCACTCAGAAGAACTGGTATTTGTGATTGTTGATGATGCTAATCAACATGCACCAAGTACAGAAGGTTTTAGCTTCTTCAATACAGAACCTGGTGATGAAAGGACCGAGATTCCAGTAACTATGAGAGTTGTCTTTACTGAGGCAGTTAATAGAACTGCACTGGGCGCAGCACCATTTAACCCATTTATTTACAATACTTTTAACAGAGGTATTGAGATACACCTCCCTAATAAAACGCACACAGCGTTAGCAGACACTTCTAAGTTTGGCACAGATGACGACAATACGACTATAGGTGGCGAAACCTATATGACATCATCAGGTTTACCTTGGGCTGTAGACATTATTGAAAGTGGTTGGAAGCACCCTTACGAGAGAGTCGATATTTCTATTGCGTATCCAACTTTAAAAAATTGGGTAGAGTCTAATAAGAATACACATGGAAACTGGTACACATTGCCGGCAAGCGGTAAATGTTGGAAGTGTAACTAGCTAGTTTTCCCAACTAGACTGAGAGTAACTGTGCCACCTTCGGGTGGCCTTTTTTTATATAAAACTATAACTTCCAAAACACCTCTTCACTATGCAGCTATGCGTAATATTTATACACAAAAACAAGTAAATAGCCGTTAATCGCAAACATGAATAACTTATTGATTCTTATCACTACTCATCTTCAAAAAATTAAGCTAAATTAGCAAATGACTAAGTTACAGAAAAACTTGGCGAGCAGCAGTTATATTTAAACTGCAAAGACGTGAAAACCAACGTGACCTCTCATACTGGTAAAGAAGAAATACATGACACAACAAACGCTCGACTATTACGCCCAGAACGCTAGCACATTCGCCAACAGCACGCTGAATATTGATATGCGTGAGTTTTACAACGCATTTTTACCGCATATTCCCTCAGCTGAAGGCTGCCCGAATGGATTAAAACCGCATATTTTAGATGCTGGCTGTGGCTCAGGCCGAGATGCACTGTATTTCAAAAACTTAGGATATAAAGTAACGGCGATTGATGCTTGTGCAGAATTAGCCGAAATTGCTAGCTTTCACCTAGAGCAACCTGTTTACGTTAAAACCTTCAAACAAATCACAGACCAAAACCAATATGACGGAATTTGGTGTTGTGCAAGTTTACTTCATGTTGTGCACCGTGAACTGCCAGACCGTTTCACCAAATTAGCCAACGCCTTAAAATCAAACGGTGTACTTTACGTTAGTTTTAAATACGGTGAGGGTGAGCGAGATATAAATGATAGGCACTACACAAACTTAACCGAAGACAGCCTAAAAGCACTGATAGACGCAGAGCCACAGTTAACGCTTGAAAAAACATGGCAAAGTGAAGATCAAAGGCCAGAGCGAAAGGGCGAGGTTTGGTTGAATGGGTTGATTAGAAAGAAATAAAACTTCTCTTCAAGGTGTGATTAATGATTACTTCATACCTTTTCCGCCATCCTAAATCGTTGTATAGGGAATATGCTAGGACGTGAAAGATACAAAACCAAATGAAAAACTACAGTTAGAATTTATTTCTTTTATTCAGAGAATTTTAGCTGAGGGCGACTTTGTTGCTACCTATAAGTATGCTTTGTTAAATGCGATTGCTGACATATGTATAGAGAAAATGGATGTTAGTGCTAATGAGAGGCTCAAAATTGAACATAGCTTATTAGCCGAAAAGTTACTTCAACTATATTGGCATCATGCCATGCCATTTTCAGAAAGTAAGTCAGGTTCAGATGCGCTTCTCAAACAAAACTCGGGAGCACAATCTAAGATAATTACCGTATTGTATGAGTGTCAGCAAAATAATATTCGTAGTTTGGGACATTTAAAGAGAAGTAACTCTTGGCATAAAAGTTATCGGGCATCTCTAAATACACTGAAAACAGGGCCACTCTGGCGGCTTCAAATTCTAGCTAAGCAAGAAGAATGTTTTCTCTACCCTCATGATAAAAAGTTTCAATATATTGAGCTAAAACCAGGTATAGCAGCATGTTTTAGACGATTTTATGATTTGGTTGTTTACTTTTCTAAAAATGCATGGCTGCAAAAAATTCAGAACATCAAAAATAACCAAGAGTTAATCGGGCCTCAATCTAAACTCGAATCATTTTTGTTTGGTGGGGATAGGACATCTTTAGCGAAGGTTAAGCCAGTGCTATTAGATTTACAGAGTAACCAGTGTTTTTATTGTAAAAAATCATTTAAGAATGATGTTGAAATTGATCATTTTATTCCATTTTCTCGCTACAGTAATGACTTAGCGCATAATTTCGTTGCGGCTCATCGTCGGTGTAACAATAATAAACGAGATTTTCTTGCAGCTTATGAACATAGGGATAACTGGATAGAAAGCAATTTAGTTAAACACAGTCAAATTATTGAATCTGAATTAAGTAAGTATTTTGATTGTAATGTTAATCAAAGTGTTGCTGTGAGTAACTGGGCTTATGAGGTAGCAAGGAGTAACCATGCAAAACTTTGGCACTCGATAGATAAATTTGTTGATTCTGTGCCAAATGCACATGTTTTAAATTTTAAAAAGAAGCATGACGAAAGACAAGAAAAAATAGAGGCTAATCAGTCTGAAAAAGTAGCGGAGTCTAAACCTCAACTGCTCTATTTCCCTAATCTAAAAATTGCTTGCGGGCACTTCAAGACTGGCGATGAGACTGATGCTGAGTATATGGATATTCCTGATGGAGTTGGCAAGGTTGATCCTAATAAGCATTTTTTTGCAAGAGCCAGCGGTAATTCTATGAATGGTGGCAAGGGTCGAGTTCTTGATGGTGATCTATTGTTGCTGGAATTTATTTCGCCTGAGAGTGCTGGGTCATTACAAAACCAAACTGTAGCGATAGAAAGATTGGATAACGCAGGCGACAGCCAATACTTATTGCGAGATGTAAAAAAAGTAACGGATGAAAATGGTAACTCTTGCTATCAGCTGATTGCGAAAAATCCTAGCTATGAAACTTTGGTTGCAGATGAGACTATGAAAACTTTTGCAAGACTAAAAAAACGAATTGAATAAATCAGTTATGGGCTAGGTTTTAACCTAGCCCATAACTTGTTAATAATTAAAACCTTCGCACAGGTATTTTTTAGTTGTTTCAACTTCATGACCACTGTTTGTTTGGAAGTTGACTGAGGTAATAGCCCCCGTGTTGTGGTGACCTAAAAAACTTTTGTTTGATCATAAGTATTTTCATGGGTACCTAAGTCTTTTAATCTGTAAATAATTCCATAGTTATCGTCGTTTATCTCAATTTTGAGGTCTAGATGGTGAACATAGCCAGGTTTATTGTTGGAGGTCCAACCTTGGTGCCTAACTATAAGAAAGTTTTTTGATCCTTCTTGACTAACAGAGCATGACTTGATTTCAACCTTAGCAGCAGGTAAGTGTGAACTCGTAGCATTAGCAGTAAAACCAACTGTTGAAAGTAGTAGCATTGGGCCTAACTTAAGTTGTAATTTCATTTTTCATTCCTTTAAAAGTTTTTAATCATCTGCCCGATTGCAGATGTTTCAGATGTTAACCTTGAGTTTCTAAAAGTAAATTTGTACTATCCATAGCGTTCTATCTAACCCTACTTTGCTGAATATAAAGGATATTATTTTGAAAAGTGCAATTGAGATACGGATAAAGGAATATATTAAGACTCAAGGACTGACGAATCGGAGATTTGCGAAAGACGTGGGAATAGGGGAGTCAACCCTATATAAAAAATGGCGTGAACCGCAGAGTTTTACTGAATTTGAATTAAGGCGTATTGCAGAACTACTCGGCATTGACTTCGAACAAGCCAGTGCTTTGTGTATCGAGACAAAAAATAGAGACTCTATTCAAGTAGAGCAGCAAATAGAGACTGTTAAAGGCTTTCATAGTCGACCTGCTGCTTTAGTGATAATGGTTGTTTTGGGGGTTGTGCTATTAAGTGTTGTATTGCATTTATTGTCTGAAATAAGACTTGGTAAGAATGAGTCACAACTTCTACCTGAATATCGGGCGCGCTATATGGGCGCAGGAGTTGATTTGGCTCAAAGCGATTTAGCCGATGCAACGACATTTCATTCGTCTTTATATGATTATGAGTTTGTAGACATAAATGTTGAAACACGCGGTGAAGACATAAGCTTAGTTGGCAAAATGCGATGGACATTAAAGCGAGATGAAACTTTATCAAGGTTGAGTGACTTCAGTGCCGAGGGTAAACACTTAGGTGATACCGCAGCTTTGGTTTACACCGTTAAAGATCCCGTTGACTCGGATGTGTGGATTGGTACAGCGATGATGCATATGCCTCGTTCGGGTGATGCAAATGGCTATTGGATGACAATACATAATGATAAAGATCCTGCTGGGACTGGCCCTTTTGCAATTGGCACAATAGATCTTACGCGAAGAAAGATGTAATTATTGATTTAGCAGAATAAAGCTCAACTAAAAGTCTGTTTTATTCCAAACCTATTAACAAAGCCACTTTAATTTACTAAAGTGGCATTGCCTGTTTAATAGGGATTGTTTTATGTCATCTATCCAGTTTGGTTGTTTTGAGTTTAACCAAACCACTCAAATTTTAAGTCGTGATTCTCAGCCTGTTGAGCTCGATCCACGTCAGCTCGCTTTGCTTGAATTTTTTATTGCAAACCCAGAGCGCATTATTACGCGAGATGAGCTTCAACAAGTAATATGGAAACAAGTTATCGTCAGTGATAATGCCATTAATAAGTTGGTGGCTAATTTACGTAAGTCGTTAGATGACAATCCTAAATCGCCCATTTATATTCAAACAGTGCCTAAAAAAGGCTATAGATTTGTTGCAAAAATAAAAGAGATGACATCTAGGGTTGATAAGGACCACCTAGAAACGCTTGCGCAGCCAGTCACCTCTTCAAAAAGCTTACAAAAACCAACATGGCCGAAGATTATTGTTTCTTTATGCCTGTGCTCGTTTGTTGTATTTATGAGCTATGTTGCCTATTCAGATAATCAACCTAAACCTACATATGGTCATACGCAAACGTTAACTCGTATGTCTGGGGTTAAACAGTCACCAGTTGTGACCTTAGACCAGGCGTCTGTGCTTTTTATTAATTTCACAGAAGGTGAAGGGAGGCTATTTAAGGGACCCATCGATTTAGGTAAAGATGCGGTTCAACCAATCATTACTCCATTCTTATCGATTACATATTTACTTGGTTTTGATAAAAGTGGTCAGTTGGTTGTGAGAGCAAATAAAGCGGGTAAGTGTGGTTGGTTTAAGGGACTTATTGAATCAGACACTTTTGTGATCACAGAGCAAAGTCAGCTTAGATGTCCCAAGCGTATACTGCGAGATAATGAATATGCGGCAAATTCAGACAGTATTTATTTTATCAACCACAGTAGTCAAAGCCATGAAGAAAACAGTGTGTCATATGCGCACTTTGATGACGTTGAGTTTCGAACCGCTTCACTTAATTTAGCAAAAAAATGGACAGCATCACGGTTCGAAATTAACGGTGATGACGTTGTGTTGTTAGCGCATACAGCCATCGGTCATAGTGGCGTTTTTAATTTTGCTTTATCAGATATTCATTCACCAACGGCAGCGCTTAATTTTGAAGATGCTAATAAGGAACAATTATATATAACGCCAGCGTTTACTTTGCCTTACCGTTCTAACAATGTGGCTTGGTCGCATGATAAAAAAGGGGTAATTTATACGAATGCGCCGCCAGCGACTCAGCTATTATATCAAGGCTTAGAGGACGGCATGAAACCTAAATTGGTGGCAAGTTTTAGTGATTATATTTGCTGTGATATTGAGCGGATCAGCGTAAATGATGATTTTGTGTTTACCACTGAAGCCGCTGATTTTAATATTGCTTGGCTCAGTAACTCTAAAAGCACGATGGCTAACTTCGACATAGATAACTCAAGCAGTTATGACTTTATTCCTGTATTTGCAAACACATCTGACGATTTATATTTTCTATCTAAGCGTTCAGGGAAAACGCAAATTTATAAACAATCAGCGCAAAGCAAAGCCGAGCAAGTGAGTGATTTTAATGCCTATTTAAGGTTTTATGGCTTGTCTTTGTCTCCAGATGATAAGTGGTTAACGAGCTTTGAGAGTAAAGTTATCTGGTTATTAGCGGCAGATAACGCTCTGGCCGATAGAACAATTTCAGTCACTGGCAATGTTTTAAGTTTAGATTGGTTGAGCAATCAGCTTTTTGCCGTGTCAGTGAGAGAAAACAGACAGGTTAGAGTTGATATTTATAATACGCAAATGCAAAAGGTTCACACCTTAGTTGGCAGTGACCGTTTTGCAATTAATCGTGTTATGTCTAAACGAAGTGGTGGCAGAGATGTAGTATTTATTGTGAACGAGCGAACACTTTATGATTTACCACTTTCCTCGATATTTGACGCAAATACCGTCGATGGCTTGATTGATGAAGCTTCTGAGCTAGTGAGCTTAAATGAGCGAATTCCGTTCTTTGCTGCTGTGATAGACGAAAATCGATTGTTATATCCAAGTGAGCAAAGAAGAAAGTGGATGGGAGTTGAGTTAACGATTGGCGCTCAACCTCATTTACTACCATTCGATATAGACCGTGAACTGACAGCCAAAGATGGGAGGTTTGTTCACAGTAAATTAGTGCATTTAAGTAGTGAAGTTCATCGGACACTAGCGCAGTAACTCATTTGAACTTCAAGAGTTACTTCGTAGAGCTAGGTCTTATATTTGTGGAACTATTAAAAGCCCAGCAATAATAAAAGGGCATTTTTAAGCCCTTTTATTATTGCTATTGAGATCACCAGCGGTGTATATAGTTTATTTTTAGACTCGTTTCATCATTGGTTTCGACTCGTTCAGACCAACCTTCACTAACATCATACCCCTTAGCAATGCTGATTTGATAAAGCTCATCAGGCGCACTTTGATATCTTAACCGACTGAAGAATGAAAACCTCTCGCTTCTCGTGTTGTGCTGCAGTAATGTGTTCCAAGACCAGTCAGCATTGATGGCTACATTTAATCGAATATGGCTGCGGTGAACAGCATATTTATTGTTGCTCTTTTCATAGTAATAACTCCCTCTGCCTACATTTAAGTAAATATGACGATTTGGTTGATAGTATAAATTTGCGTAGTAATCGACTAAGTCGGCACTAAAATGCTTGCCATAATTAACTGTGAAATTTGTGTAAAAAGGCCTTTGTGTGCCAGTACTTGCTACGAATTGCCAACTATCAAATTGATGCTCACCTGCTTTATAACTAATTGAATCTGAAAAAGCCCAGTCTTGCGCTAATTTTTCAGTTTCTCGATTGTAAGCAATTCTGAAGCTGTCACTATTTTTGGTTTGAAAACTGAGTGGTTGAAATGTAATACGCTCGCTTAATAGTTCACCCTGTAAATCATGGGTTGCAAAGTGTCCTGCCACAAACATGAAAAAGTTTAGGTGCTCTGATAACACCCCGTCGCTTGGTCTAACTCTGTAGTGAGTAACATGTTCGCTATATTCAATACCTTTGCGACTAACAAAACCTAGAGATGGGTTATAATTTTCATCAATATGTTGATAACGAGTGCGCCAATAAAAAGTATCATTTGGTAATTCTAATTGCAGGCCATAAGATGAAGTATCATCGCCTGCAGCCGTTTCATTATTTACATCGTTGTACCAAGTGTTGAATCGGATACTTTGGTCTTCAAGAATTATATCGTTATAACTATAGTCAACACCTATGGTTGAGTCGTCATTGCCGCTTGATGAACCTTGTGTGTAAATTCCGCCAACTGAATGATTTTTATTGATAAGTTGTTTTGCACGAGCAACACTTAATTGCGTGCTGCTATCTCCTGCATTGTTATGTGTGCCATCTTGATTCACGCTTAAAACACCAAGTTGTGTTTCGGCGACTTGGCCGGTTAACTTAGTGCCCCAATTTATATCTAATACTTCACTTTGAGGACTCAAACCAATTCGACGTGAATAAAATGGCATACCATTAGTTGAAAAAGGGGCAAATTGGCCGAATTGGAATAGTTGAGCGTCTTGTAAAAAGAAATCGCGTTGTTCATTGAAATAGCTGCTAAAGCGAGTCATGTTTACGTCTTGGGCGTCGATTTCTGTTCCGCTGAAATCAGTATTGAGGGTGAGAAGTCCTGTTAGATTCGGGGTAACTTTGTATCCTATATCTAGGCTAGGTTCTAGATTTGAGTCTTCTCCTACCTTGTTTACACTCAGACCTGTTCGGATTTCAATGCCTCTGCCTTGTTTGAGCCCTCTAATGTTTTTGATTTCACCAACTTGGTTTGCATTCCATGGGCTATCTTGTGTGTTATTGAGGTTCCAATAATATTGTTGATATGGCTTGGAGCTTTTATACCTTAACTGTAATCCCCAGCTTGATCTGTTTTCATCGAATGAAATAGACTGCATGGGTATGGCTATTTCTATGTCCCAGCCTTTGTCAGTCTTTTTAGTTTTGGCATACCAGATGGTTTTCCACTCTTCTATGTAATTAGAGCCGTCGACTAGGCCATCAATCTTTACTCCTGACGGCGTGACATGGAAGAGATAGGCATCAGACTTGTCGAAGTTTGTGTCTAGCACCAAACCAAAATAATCTTCATTCCAGGCATTGCTGCCTTGAGTTAATAACCTATCTGTAATGGTGTTATGAGGCTGAGTAATATGCGCTGCAACGTAAAAATACTCATCATCATATGCGACGAATGCCTTAATAGGATGATCAGGCGCTTGTCCTACTTCAGGACGAAATTCAACAAAGTCATCAATGACCAACGCATTTTGCCATTCAGATGATGTGATAATGCCATCAATTTCTGGTGAGCTTATTATTTTAGGTGGGCTAATGCTTCTATTTTGATAGTTTGAAATATCTTTTGCATAAAGAAATGGTGAACTTACTAACCCTAAAATAGCAAAGTGTTTAGTGAAAGCTGTTAGCTTAAATTTTATTTGTTTTTTATTGCCCATGGTTCGACTACTAAGTTGATTAAACACAGGGGTAATAGTGAAAGAAGAAGTAAAAAAAGAAGTGATAAAGCTGCGAAAAAAAGTGACAAAAACGTGATTTATTCAATTTTTACAGTAAGTTAACTAAAATTGTATAGTTTAAGTAAGGTTTTGCAATGCTTTTATCGATAGGACTCTTAGGCATGAAAACGTAAAACTTTGATTTATATTGGATGAAACCGATATAGTGACTTTTAAGATTTAGTTAGCTAGCAAGATGATATGAGTGATAACAATAGAGTAGGGATCCGTATTTTTTCAATTGTGGTGATAGTCATTATCGCGCTAGTTGTTTTTGTGCAACTTTTTATTACTTCAGTTTCTGAACAGTCAGCACAACTTGGCACTGTAGAAAATTCAGAAGTAAAAGAAAGCGGTGTCGAAGTTGAGCAACAATTTCCAGTAGACACATTTAAGCTGCCTGTTGATCCGAAAGAAAATAATCAGGAAGCAACTCGACTAGACAAGATATTTGTAGAGCAAGATCATTCTTTTACCGCTCATGAACCCCATCCTTGGGAGTTGGTCGAAGTCACTCCAGTTCAAGAAAGGCTGTGTAGAGATATGGAATTAATACCGCTAACTTATGAAGAAATATATGACCCTGAAACTCAGGAAAAAAAGCGGTTTTATTCTGATTACTACGATTTAAACCTTGTAATATTACACAATGGAAGAGAGTACTCTATTTCTTCAGTTTATAACGAAGGCACTGAAAAATGGATAAAAAATCAAATGCGGGGATACCTTGATCGGGTTTATGAGACGTATTCAAAATGGTTAGGTGCTGAAAAACTTTTCAGAACAAATATTAATATTAAATTGGCGCTTAATCATACTCAATACTTTAATGCGCTTGCAGAACACGACGCTGAAGAGTCAGCCAAAGTGCAAGGCGTTTATTTGCCATGGTTACACACTGGATTTGTGAAAATTCCCCACAATCAGAAAAATCAAATAATTGGCATGCGTCTTTTGCAAGTATTGGTGCATGAGTCTGTTCATGCAATAAACTTTGTTCAATTTGGGTATATGCATCGTTGGGCGCAAGAAGGTTTAGCACAATACTTTACTCATTATGTTGACCATAAAACGCCAGAGCTATTTGTAGATTATGAACAGTGGGCAGAGCGCAGTGAGCAGCTTGGCGAACCACTTAGCTTTCAAGAAATGATCGAACCTAGTGGCCATTGGTTAGAAAATCGCAGTGCTTTGTATGCATCTAGTTTTGCCTATGTTCAATATTTTAGTTCTTTGACACAGCAAGAAAATCATCTCATATCATTTTTAAATACTGAGTTAAAACAACGTTGCTCTGTACTTAATAAAGATTGGAGTGCTGCACAGTTAGACCCTAATAACCTGCTTTACACAAATATGCAAAATTGGTTTGAATATACTGTTATCTATCATGCAGAGCGTAAGGCTGATTATGACAAAGTTAACCCAAATACTCCTGCGACTCATTGACCCTAATTTAAATAAAAAGCCTTACCAAAATGAATTGGTAAGGCTATAACTAAGTAGCTTATTTACTTTCAAGAGACTGTGTTGCAATACAACGTCAACTAGGTGGGTGAACGACAGTGTTCTCCCGCTTTTGTTCATCCAATCATAAAAACCTTTCTAGTTTGTATGGTAATCAATTATTAAGCAATTACATCATATTACAGCTGTTACTTTTGTAAAAGTTGCGCTTGTTAAAGATTATTGCAAATAAATTATTGATATAAAAACTGAGAATTATTATCATTTTTTCTTCTTGATTTTTTTCTTCGGACTTCCATGCGCTTAGTTTTAGATACCCACAAAGTAGAAGTAATAAATAGAACGTTACTTGCTGTTATTGGGGGCTCTGCTTTTTCAATTTTATTATGTTTATGTGTGTCGCTTTTACTTCCAATTGAGAAAATGCACGCAGTTGCATGGTCGACCATGCTAGTTTTTATTGTTTTTCCAGTCGTAGTTATGTGGTCTTTTAATGTGAGTAATTTAAAAAAGGCGGTTAGCTTTCTTTCTATTTTGGTGGTGTTTTTTGCAGTAGCTAACTGGTTGCTTTTAACTACAGGTGAAGGGCTATGAAGAGCGCATTTAGACAATCAATGGCTTGGTTGCATACTTGGGTTGGGCTGTTATTAAGTTGGGTGCTGTTTTTTATCTTTTTGACAGGCACAGTTGGTTATTTTGATGATGAACTCGACGATTGGATGACGCCTGAAACCCCTTCATTTACCGCAAGTGTTGATGAGTCAATGCCTATTGTTGAACAGTTTTTTGCAACTAAAGGCGCTGAACTAAAAGATTATTCAGTGAGTTTTCCGGTTGACAGGACTCAGCCATTTCTAACAATTTCTTACCGTGATGCATATAACAAACGTCAACGCGTAAAGTTAAATCCTTATACTGGTGAGGAATTAACCCCTAGAGCAACTGCTGGTGGTCAAACCCTATATAGAATGCATTACCGACTCAGGTATATCCCGACAAAAATTGCTTACTATATTGTTGGTGTAGCGACTATGTTTATGTTCTTAGCTTTGATCACTGGCGTTGTGATACATAAGAAAATCTTTAAAGAATTTTTTACGTTCAGACGCAGTAAGAAGCCAACTGCATGGTTAGATGGACATAACTTAATGAGTGTTATGTCGCTGCCTTTTCATTTCATGATCACCTTTACTGGTTTCTTATTGCTTCTTTATACCTTAATGCCACTCATAATGAACGTACATTATGGCGAGGGAAAGGAAGGCAGAGATGCTTTTTTTAAAGAGTATTTCAGTCGTACGAGTGTGAAAGCAGCTGGTATTAATGAACCCTCATTAGGGTTAGAGAAGTTGTTAGAACGCGCAGATAAAGAGATGGCAGGTAAACCAATAGCTTGGATCTCTATGTCGAATTTAGGTGATCAAAATGCCATTTTCGAAGCTGGTAGTATTCATAACAATTTAAGTGATAGTCGTGATAAATGGGTCTTTGATGCAAATAATGGTGAATTAATCAAAGCGCAAATAGGACATGAGTCTTCAAAGTCATTTTATTATGTACTTCGCTCTCTACATGAAGGCTTGTTTGCATCAACGTCGCTAAGATGGCTGTACTTTTTAACAGGCATTCTCGGTACAGGCATGATTGCATCTGGCATGGTGTTATGGACAGTGAAGAGAAGAGCTAAAGCAATAAAAAATGACGGCGGTAGTTTTGGTTATCGTTTTACAGAAGGCCTAAATTTAGCATGTTTATTAGGCTTACCAGCTGGTATCGCTATGTATTTAACAGCTAATAGAGTGCTACCAGTCGAGTTATCTGAACGTGCATTGTGGGAAGTTAACTCACTATTTATTACTTTTTCTGTGTTTATTTTAGTCGCTGTTGCAAAGGCTATTGGCAAAAAAGCAGATAGTGCTTGGGTAAGTTTATCCTTCTTGACTGGCTTTTTGTATGCGCTAGTACCTTTAGTGAATGCTGTAACTACAGAGCATAATTTGATTTTTAGTTTATTAAAGCAAAACTGGTTGTTTGTAGGCGTAGACGCAGTTTGCATCATCGTTGCAATGGCATGTTTTATTTTAGGTAATTATTTAAATAAGTTATTTAATGTAAGAATTGAGGAAAAGGGAATTTCAACAAGTGCTGACTTTAAAAGAGGTCATGCATCATGATTGTAATTTTTTCGATTTTAATTATGTTTCATGCTTTGCTTTTTTTATTGCTTTCAATGCCGAAATATAACAAACAAGTTCCAGACTTTCCGAAGAAAGATAAAAAGCTAGAGTCTAGTTTTAGACTTGTTGGTTACATATTACTGTTTACTTGTATTGCACTATTAATTATCGATAACGGCGTTGGTGTTGGTATTGCTTGGGTGTGCGCCCTGCTTACATTTTTAGGCAGTTTCGTTAGTCTGATGTTTGCGTTTAACCAAACACATATAGCGGCGAGTTTAATATGGCTACCAAAAAATATATTTGGCGTCATCTCATCTAGTGCGGCTTATTTTTATTTAGTAGGTTATACGTTGTTAATAACAATCTTTACTGTCTATTTTTAAAATGCTTATCTTTTTACAAACCCGCAATAGCTCTTAATTATTCTAAGCAGTTAAGGCTGATGATAGCAGCATTAAAGATTTTTCATTCAGAACAACTGAATAATGATATCTTTGTCTAGCTACCAACAAGGTTTTCTTGCCTTAAAATAGAAGACTTATTTAGGTGGGTTGGTATTAAATTTCACAGTCGTTATTGAATACTTTTTGTTGGGTTGGCTATGAAAATATTAATAAAAAACCTGATTTAACATAATTTATAATAGACGTTCTCGTTTTGTGTATTTAAGGCGTAAAGCTCTGCCTGCTACATAATGGTTTAACATAGATTTGCTTTTGTGTGTATCAAAGTATGAATAACTTATTGATATGCAATATTTTAAATTTATAATAATGCTGCTTAGTTAAAAAGGTGGTGTTATTTTGTTAGATGCTAATATTACTCAGGTTAAATTTGCAGACTGGTTGCTTTTAACAAGAAGTTGCAGCCTAGTCAGTGACGGGACGACACAAGAGTTAACTCCACTTAACTATAAAATTCTCTGCTATTTCATCCAAAATCCAAATCGTATTGTCTCACGAGATGAGTTCATCAGTAGTGTCTGGGAGAACCACTATGTTGATGATAATGCGATAAATAAAGCAATCTCGGACTTAAGAAGGATCCTAAAATCTTCTGAAAGTGCACAAACTTTAATAAAAACGCACTACAAAAAAGGTTATAGCTTTGTTTGCGCTGTGGATCTCATAAGAGAAACAAAACTCGATAATGAAGATCAACGTCTTAATCAGGTATCAGAAGAAAATGTTCAAGATGATATTCACTATACGCCTAACGAAGTTGCAAACGAAGATGAAAAGATAAAAGTAGACACTAATAAAAAGTCCGTGGGTATTTTCTCAACTTGGGTGTTTTTATTTATCTTAGCAATATTTTTATGTGTTTCAGCAGGTAGCTATTGGTTCCTAAAGGAGCCTAGTCCTTTAAGATTTGAATCAAAAAAACTCTCAATTTCGGAAGATAGTATTTATAGTAATTTGAGCCTTTCTCCATCGAATGAGAAATTGGCTGTAACTAAAGAAAACATGAAATCAGGCGTTGATGAAATATTCCTCATTGATTTAGATACACATAAAAATACCAAAATCATTTCTGAGCAACATGACAGTTATCCAATTGGGTGGACTTCAAACAGTAACAGTATTTACTATCAAGTCATAAATAACGCCTTGAAAATTTGTGAGATTTGGCGCGCAGATTTTAAAGTTAATAATGAAATTTCTTTTAAAGAAAAAGTTATAGATTGTGACTCTCAATATATCTTGAGCATGGTAACTGATGAACAGCACAACAGAATGATTTATACAAAATTTGGTTATCGAAATGTTCCTAGCTTATCAGCTCTTGTTGCGAGAGATTTAGACACTGGTGAAGAGTTTCAAGTTACGTCACCAAATATTGACTCTTATGGTGAAAGGTTTGTTTCACTTTCACCAAACAAAGAGAAAATTGCGTTTGTCAGGATGCAAACAGGGATCAGCCAAATACATATTGCCAATCCTGATGGCAGTATGCAGAGAAAAGTTCATGAATCAAATGCAAGAATTAATAGAGTAGAGTGGGGCAACAATTCGCAAGTGCTTCTGTGGTACGAGGCTAAATCACAGCAGTTGTTTTCGTATGACACGAATTCGGCATCTTTAAAGAAAACAGCCGTTTTACGTAATAACTTTAGTAATATTGTTGTAAGTAAAGATGCGTTGATTGCGACAACAAAAGCTTCGGATGCTGATATTTATATTTATGATACTAATGCCAACACATTTGAGCAGATAACAGATACGAGAAATAACGAATTTTCACCTATATCAAGTGGAAAAGATTTTTATTTCTTCAGCTACAGTGAAAGTTTAATGCTGAGTTCTTATTCGAATGGTGAATTAACTGTATTAGCAAGCGCATTGGATATGGATAATCTAGTAGGTGGAGATATTGAGAAAGTAGATGGGCTAATAGCTTTATATCAGAGTAATAAGATTGTTTTATATAATCCTGAAGACAATGAAGAGGTAGACAGCTTTTTTGTAGAGCAACGAATTGTTCACTTAGCTTGGCTAAACGAAACAAAGGTTTTGCTTATT